>NZ_VOXW01000022.1:0-49038 GCF_013420555.1 Acinetobacter sp. Q85-2 | reverse complement strand
AGTGATGGGAGAGCATGTTCAAGAGTGGATTCTAAATGTTCAGATAAAGACATAAAAAAATGAGCGTATTTACATACACTCATTTTTACTACATTTTTCTAATATTTGCTTAACTGACTGGCATTACTCACTCGAGGGGATTTTTTTAATGGGTGAATTTTATCAGCAGTCTGTTAGTGAAGAGCGATATTGTAAGATCAAGCGAAAATACGTAGGAACGTACTGAATGGCGCAGAGCAGACATACCGTCTTATAGAGATGATCGCTGTATCACATCTCTAGGTCTTTCCATCCCTCGAGATAATCGGTTGGGGACAAAATAAAGCAACTAAATGAATAACATTCCGCAGGCGGTGCAAAAACAAAAACAGCGGCCGAAGCCGCCGTTTTTGATCTTAGGTTTAATTAGTGTTCTTGCTGGATACCCGCAACCAACCAGTCCTGGCTAGAGCCTGCTGGCTTAACAAAATGCCAGATTTCAGTGAATGGCTGTGGCAAGCTGTTTAAATCTTCACTCACCGTACCGGTAAAGCGCACACTCACCACATACTGACCATTTTCAGTAGCAGAATCGACCACCATCGCATTCAGGTTAGAAAACTCAGCCACATCCTGATCCTGATTGGCCATGATGTCCTGATACATCGACTGGTACAGATCAGGGGTTAAATAACGCTGAATTTCAGCAATATTGCTGGCCGTATTCATAGACTGAATATGGTTAAAACGCTGACGTGCAACACGCAGAAAGGCTGCTGGCTCCGTACCATCTGGTAACTGGTTACCACTGTTGGTGTACGCGGTACCAAAGGCAGCGTTATTCACTGGTGCTGCACCAAATGGCGCATTGTTGGTTGGGGCTGAACCACCGACGTTCTGGCCAAAGATATTGGTGTTATCGCCACCGGCACGTGGTGCAGCAGCAGATTGACCAAACGGTGCGTTATTGGCACCGTTATTTGGCGCATACGGGTTATTGGCTGCTAATTTTTTTTTTGCGCCCATCTTGCGGAAAATGAAGAAGGCGACTGCTGCAGCGAGGAGAATCCAGATCCAGCCTGGGATTCCACCTTCTTCCTCCTGTTGAGCCTGTGCCTGGCTGGCTGGCTGATCATCTGCTAAGGCATTGGCAGCCACTGCACCAATCGCAGCACCTGCAACACCCGCAGCGACCATACCACCGACACCCGGACCAGATTTTTGCTGCGCAGGCGCAGTAGCTGGAGCGGGCTGTTGTGCAGGAGTAGCTTGACGAGGCTGTTGGTAAGATTGAGTTGGTGTTGCTGAACGGCTCATGCCATGGCTTTTACCACCACCGGCACGTTTTGCTTCGGCTGCTAAAGGGGCAACCAAGAGGGCAGCTGTTAAAATACCAGCCATCAAACCACGCTGTCGAACTTCCATCAATTTTTCCTATTTAAAAAAAGAAATTTATCGCCCTGTATTTATGCAGGCATTTGTCCCGAATTTCAATACAGAATTCAGCTTTTTTCACATGAAAAGCTCAAAAAATAGGGCAAAGGCTCTAGTGCAGTTCTTCACTTAAACTCATGGCCTCGCTCAGGGCTTCATGCAAACGGGCCACCGCAATCACCTGCACCCCTGGAATCGCTTTTTGCGGTGCATTGGCACGTGGCAAAATAATATATTTAAAGCCATGTTTAATCGCTTCTTTTAGACGTTCCTGACCATTCGGCACCGGACGGATTTCACCGGATAAACCGACTTCACCAAACACCGCCAGTTGCTGGGGCAGGGCTTTGCCGCGAATACTCGAAGCACAGGCCAGCAGCACCGCCAGATCGGAGCCGGTTTCGGTAATTTTCAGCCCGCCGACAATATTGACATAGACATCCTGACCGGACGTCTGCACGCCGCCATGGCGATGCATCACCGCCAGTAGCATATTCAGCCGGTTTTGTTCTAAGCCAAGTGCGACCCGGCGCGGCTGACCATGTGCATCATCGACCAGTGCCTGTACTTCCACCAACAGCGGACGGGTGCCTTCGCGGCTAATCATCACAATTGAGCCGGGAATGGCTTCATCATAACGGCTCAGGAAAATCGCTGACGGATTGGCCACTTCACGCAAGCCTTTATCGGTCATGCCAAACACGCCCAGTTCATTGACCGCGCCAAAACGGTTTTTGACCGCACGAATCATCCGGTAGCGGGAATCGGACTGACCTTCAAAATACAGCACACAGTCCACCATATGTTCCAGCACACGTGGCCCGGCCAATGCACCTTCTTTGGTCACATGACCGACAATAAACAAGGCTGTGCCACTATTTTTGGCAAAACGGGTCAGGAGCGCCGCCGATTCACGGATTTGCGATACGCCGCCCGGTGCAGACTGCAAGGTTTCAGTATATAAGGTCTGGATGGAGTCCAGAATCGCCACCGCAGGACGTTGCTGGGCCAGTACCTCACAAATCCGTTCCACACAGGTTTCAGCCATCACTTTGAGCTGATCGGTCGGTAAATCCAGACGCTGCGCGCGTAAGGCCACCTGTGATAAGGATTCTTCACCGGTGACATATAAGGCAGCGCTGTTGCTGGCGGCCATATGGGTCGCGGTTTGCAGCAAAATGGTCGATTTACCAATTCCGGGATCACCGCCAATCAGTACCACTGAACCGGTGACCAGACCACCACCAAGTACCCGGTCAAATTCGCCAATACCGGTGGCAAGGCGGGTTTCGGTAGAGACTGAAATCTGGTTTAAAGTGGTTACAGTTGAAGCCTGACCGGCATAGCCGCCGCCCATACGTGGCTGGGCACGATGGGTCACCGCAGGGGTAATGCTGACTTCGGTTAAACAGTTCCATTCACCACAGTCTGAACATTGACCGGCCCATTTGGGATGATCTGCGCCGCATTGTTCACAGCGATAGACACTTTTTGCTTTTGCCATAAATAAACGTCTGGAATGTGTTTTTTAAATCTTGCCCCACAGCATACAGAGGAAATGCCGATTTTCAAATTGTTGATACAGCGGCAAAGAAAAACCACCCGCAGGTGGTTGATCTTGGGGTTTGATTTGAACGCTTTAGTAGAGTTCGCCGGATTTGCGTCGTGCAATAAAATCTTTCGATTCTTTGGCAATCACACCCGACAGCAGCAATAAGGCAATCAAGTTCGGTACCGCCATTAAACCATTAAAGGTATCGGCAAACAGCCAGACCAGATCTAGAGTTGCGACACAGCCAATAAACACCGACGCAATGTAAATCAGGCGATACGGCAAGACAAATTTCTCACCGAGCAGATAGGTCGCACATTTTTCACCATAATAGCTCCAGCCTAAAATAGTCGAATAGGCAAAGAAGATGACCCCGAAAGTCACCACCCAGCCCCCGATTCCCGGCAGCAGTTTGTCGAATACGCTAATGGTCAGTACCGCACCGTTCTGATCACCAAAAGACTGACCGGCCATAATAAAGCCCATGACCAGCACAATACCGGTAATTGAACAGACAATAATGGTGTCAATAAAGGTACCAGTCATTGAAACCAGACCCTGACGTGCCGGATGGTCGGTTTTGGCGGCAGCGGCGGCAATTGGGGCAGAACCCATACCGGCTTCATTGGAGAAGACCCCGCGCGCAACACCATAACGGATCGCGGCACCAATCGCACCACCTGCGGCAGCTTCACCGGTAAAGGCATAGGTGACAATCATTTTGAGTGCTGGCACCACCAGTTCAAGGTTATTCAGGATGATGACCAAACCACCGGCCATATAACCAACCGCCATAATCGGCACAATAACCGAAGAGGCTTTGGCGATGGATTTAATCCCGCCCAGAATTACCAGGGCTGAAAATACGGTAATGATGATGCCGGTAATCCAGGTTTCCAGGCCAAACCCATTTTCAACGGCCAGTGCTACCGTGTTGGATTGCACCGAGCTACCAATCCCGAAGGAGGCCACTGCACCGAAAAAGGCGAAAATCAGCGCCAGCCATTTCCATTTCAGGCCACGTTCAATGTAATACATTGGACCACCGGACATTTCACCTTTCTCGTTTTTTACCCGGTATTTGACCGCCAAAACACCTTCGCCATATTTGGTCGCCATCCCGAACAGGGCGGTCATCCACATCCAGAATACGGCGCCCGGACCACCGAGTACGCAGGCTGTGGCCACACCGGCAATATTACCGGTACCAATGGTGGCAGAAAGTGCGGTCATGAGGGAGGCGAATTGGGAAATATCGCCGGAATGTTTGTCCGGGTGTTTGCCAAAAACCTGTTTAAAGGCCAACGGCAGCATCCGGAATTGCCAGAACAGCAGGCGGAAGGTCAGGAATATCCCGGTACCGACAATCAGCACCAGCATATATGGGCCCCAGACCCAGCCACTAAGGGTTTCCATGAGTGTTTGTAAATCTTGCATCATTGTTTCTTCTTATGTCTCAAAATAGATATTTTGTTTTCTATATAAGCAATTGATATGCCATGCTCATCCTGAGCAAGAGATATAGTTGCGTGCTGCATTTTTATTTGTTACACAGAATTTATGTTTTGACAAGAAAATTGATATAAACCTTGTCAATCCTCCCTTTGGATAAATTGATAACTTTTTGTTATAAGAAAAATAAATTAAATTTAATTATTCCGTAGAAAATATAGATGAAGCGGCATTTCTTTTTGTTTTCTGATTTCTTTTACGTTAGTTTGTCGTGGTTAACACTGAAGTTGAATTCAATAATGTCGTATCAAAATACAAGTTCGTCACAAGAAAAAGGCGATCTGCAGCGAAGCTTATCCAACCGGCATTTACAGCTGATTGCCATTGGTGGCGCCATTGGAACAGGACTGTTCATGGGCTCAGGCAAAACCATCAGCCTGGCCGGGCCATCGATCCTGATTATTTATATGATTATTGGTTTTATGGTGTTCTGCGTGATGCGGGCGCTGGGCGAACTGTTGCTGTCCAATCTGCAATATAAATCCTTTATTGATTTCAGCACCGACCTGATTGGCCCGTGGGCCGGCTATTTTGTTGGCTGGACCTACTGGCTGTGCTGGATCACCATCGGGATTGCAGACCTGTCGGCAATTATTTATTACCTGCAATTCTTTAATGGCGGGATGCCGTTTACGCCTGAAGAAGGGGTGATGATCAGTATTGCAGCTATTGTCTTCATTATGGGCTTGAACCTGGTGACCGTGAAGCTGTTTGGTGAAATGGAGTTCTGGTTTGCGCTGATTAAAATTATTGCCATTATTGTGCTGATTGCAGTCGGTTTATGGATGATTTTTACCGGCTTTACCTCAGATGCCGGTACAGTCGCATCCTTTACGCATATCTGGAGTCATGGCGGCTTGTTCCCGACAGGTACCATGGGCTTCCTGGCCGGTTTCCAGATTGCGATTTTCGCCTTTGTCGGGGTAGAACTGGTCGGTACCACAGCGGCTGAAACCAAAGATCCGGAGAAAAACCTGCCGAAAGCAGTGAACTCGATTCCGGTACGTATCATCATTTTCTATGTATTGGCCTTATTAATTGTGATGTCGGTAACGCCATGGAACCAGATTGATCCGAATATCTCGCCGTTTGTCAACTTGTTCAGTCAGGCGGGTATTGCGGCCGCGGCGATTATCATGAATCTGGTGGTGCTGTCTTCGGTGATGTCGTCGATGAACAGTGGCGTATTCTCGACCAGCCGGATGCTGTTTGGTCTGTCACGTGAGCAGCAGGGTCCTAAAGCTTTTGGCCGTTTAAATAAACGTGCAGTACCAGCCAATGCGTTGTATTTCTCGGCGGTGTGTCTGCTGTTGGGTGCGGCGTTACAATACTTTGTACCCGATACCGTGAAAGCCTTTACGTTGGCGACCACGCTTTCGACCATTCTGTTTATTTGCGTCTGGCTGATTATTATCTGGAGCTATATTGTCTATTACAAAACCCGTCCGGAACTGCATGCCCAGTCGACTTTTAAATTGCCGGGTGGCCTGTTCACCTGCTGGATGGTGATCATCTTCTTTATTAGTATGATCTATGTGCTGTCTCTGGAGCCAGATACCTTGCAAGCCTTAATGATCAGTCCGATCTGGTTTGTGATTCTGCTGATTGGCTATTTCGGTTTCTATAAGCCAAAACAGAAATAAGCCATTGCACAACAAAAAACGTCAGTGTCCAACTGGCGTTTTTTTATGGCACAAGCTAATCTCTAGCGTTTAACACTTTGGTCACAGCAGTGATCGCGTTATACTTCATGGAAAATTTTAAATAGGTGGTCAGATGCGTTCTGTCATTTGCTGCATCAGTTTATTGACAGCCAGTTTTGTACTGGTCGGTTGTGGTCAATCGGGAGCTTTACAGTTGCCGAGTGATCCAAATTACGACAAACGTGCCAAATATCTGTTATATCCCAATGTCGATTCAGAGCAACATCCTGAAGAGCCGACACCTGCACCGGTACAGCAACAGTTTGCTGCACCTGTAGCTTCGAATTCCACGACGACACCTTAACGTTCATAGAAAGGATACATTCATGAGTTTCACCCGCATCAATGGGGTTTTGCACGCCGAACAATGTTCTTTACAACAGCTGGCGCAGCAATTTGGCACACCACTTTATGTTTATTCAAAAGCAACTTTTGAAAAGCATTATTTAGATATGGATCGTGCTTTTGGCTTTATCGACCATCAAATCTGTTTTGCGGTCAAGTCAAACTCCAATATTGCGGTGCTGAATGTATTGGCCAAGCTCGGTGCAGGTTTTGATATCGTGACCGGCGGCGAGCTGGCGCGCGTGTTGAAAGCCGGTGGCGATGCTTCGAAAATTGTATTCTCAGGTTTAGGCAAAACCGAAGCTGACATTAAAAAAGCACTGGAAGTGGGCATTGCCTGCTTTAACGTTGAATCCTATGCAGAGCTGGATCGGATTCAGAAAGTGGCGGCTGAACTGAAGGTTAAAGCGCCAATTTCTTTACGTGTGAATCCGGATGTCGATGCCAAAACCCATCCTTATATTTCAACCGGTTTAAAAGAAAACAAATTCGGTATTCCATCAGATAGTGTATTTGATACCTATCAATATGCAGCGTCATTACCTAATCTGGACATTGTCGGGATTGACTGCCATATCGGTTCACAGCTAACCGAAACCCAGCCTTTTGTTGATGCGCTGGATCGGGTCATGCTGATGATCGAGCAGCTGAAACAGATGGGCATCACACTCAAACACATTGATATTGGTGGTGGCTTGGGCGTGACCTATAAAGATGAAACTCCGCCATCGGTTGAAGAATATGCCAATGCACTGCGCCCGGCTTTAGAAAAACTGGGCCTGAAAGTGTATATGGAACCGGGCCGTAGTATTTCCGCCAATGCCGGTGTGCTGCTGACCAAAGTCGATTTACTCAAACCGACCAATCACCGTAATTTCGCAATTATTGATGCGGCAATGAATGACCTGATTCGTCCTGCTTTATATGAAGCGTGGATGGACATTCAGCCGGTGACGCCACGTACCGATGTCGAAACCCAACAGTGGGATGTAGTCGGTGCCATCTGTGAAACAGGTGATTTCCTTGGTAAAGAGCGTGATCTTGCCATTCAGGAAAACGATGTACTGGCAGTGCTGGGTGCCGGCGCTTATGGTTTTGTGATGAGCTCCAACTACAACAGCCGTGGCCGTGCTGCAGAAGTGATGGTCGATGGTGATCAGGCGCATCTGATTCGTGAACGTGAAACCATTGAATCACTCTGGGAACGTGAGCGTTTATTGCCTTAAGGAGTAAATCAGGATGTTTTTAGAATTTACCAAGATGCATGGTCTGGGCAATGACTTTATGGTGGTTGATTTAATCAGCCAGCGCGCATATTTCGATAGCCTGACCATTCAGCGTCTGGCCGACCGTCACTTTGGTGTCGGGTTTGACCAGTTGCTGGTGGTTGAGCCACCTGATGTTCCGAATGCCGATTTTAAATACCGTATTTTTAATGCCGATGGTTCAGAAGTCGAGCAGTGTGGCAATGGCGTGCGCTGTTTTGCCCGTTTTGTGCATGAGCGCCAGCTGACCAGCAAAACCAAAATCAAGGTGCAAACCAAAGCCGGAATTGTTGAGCCGGAACTGGGTCAAAATGGCTGGGTGCGGGTAAATATGGGGCAGCCAAAATTCCTGCCGCAAGAAATTCCGTTTATTGCCGATGAACCGGACAACTTATATGACCTGATGCTGGCCAATGAAGAGAAGCTGAGCATTGATGTGGTCAATATGGGTAATCCGCATGCGGTTACCATTGTGCAGGATATTTTGACGGCTGATGTCGCACGTTTAGGTCCACAAATTGAATCGCATGAGCGTTTCCCGCAGCGCGTGAACGCCGGCTTTATGCAGATTCTGGATGAACAGCATGCCCGTTTACGTGTGTTTGAGCGTGGTGTCGGTGAAACGCTGGCCTGCGGTACGGGCGCGTGTGCGGCAGCGGTTTCCGGGATGCGCCGTGGCTTACTGGCCAGCAAAGTTGAAATTGAACTGGCGGGTGGCAAGTTACAGATCGAATGGAAAGAAGGCGATGTGGTCTGGATGACCGGTTCAACTACCAATGTCTATGAAGGCCGTCTGGATTTACGTTATTTCCAGGGCTAATCTGACCATTTCCTATACAAAAGCACCGTTCTATTCACGGTGCTTTTTTATGTTAGGATGATTTGAGTTTTGCCTACAGAGCCATGATGATGCATAAACTTGTTTTTCTGCCGGGTGCCTCAGGTAGTCAGCAATTCTGGCAGCCGTTAATGGCCCGGTTGCCAGCATCGGCCCGGAAAACCGTGATTGCTTATCCCGGTTTTGATGGGGTAGAAGCCGATGCCAGCATTCAGAGTCTGGCCGATCTGAAAACGCGGGTGATCAGTCAGATTGAAGAGGACAGCATTCTGATTGCCCAGTCGATGGGCGGAGTGTTGGCCATAGCCGCTGCATTGCAGCAGCCGAATAGACTTCGGGCCTTGGTGTTAATGGCTACTTCGGGCGGACTGGATTTAACTCCGTTTCAGGCCAAAGACTGGCGTGAGATTGAACCCCTGCAATGGGCCAAGCTGCCGCAGTGGTTTGTGGAAGATCAGAGCTATTATCATCCGGAACAATTGGCCAGTATTGATCTGCCGGTGTTATTGCTTTGGGCCGATCAGGATGAATTGAGTCCGGTTGCCGTTGGTGAGTTTCTGGCCCGGCAGTTGCCGAATGCCCGATTGGTGATTATGCCCGATGCTGATCACTGGTTTGCATCCTCGCAGGCTGAACGTGTCGCCGGGGAGATCAACCGTTTTTTACACGACTATTTTTGCAAAGCTACTTTTTAAAAGACAATTTTTTACCAGAACATAGGATGGTGTGATGAAGTTAAGTGCTGAACAGTTACTGGAGATGTGGCTGAAACAACGCGAAATCCAGCATCAGTCGGCACATACTTTGCATGCTTATGCACGTGATGTTGGTGATTTCCTTCATTTTTGTCAGCAGAAAAACATGCCGCTGGCCGATGTGGAAACCGCTGACTTGCGTGAGTTTCTGGCGCATAAGGTCGAAGCGCAGCAGTTGAGTTCCAGCAGTTTGCAGCGCATGTTGTCTTCTATTCGCCAGTTTATGAAATGGGCTGAACAGGGGGGGTATTTGGCGTTTAATCCGGCTGATGATTTTCAGTTAAAACGTCAGCCACGTCCTTTGCCGGGCATGGTCGATATTGAAACGGTACAGCAGATTTTAGATCAGCCAGAGCCGGAGTCAGAGCGGCAAAAACAGCTCTGGATCCGTGATAAAGCGATTTTAGAGCTGCTGTATTCCAGTGGATTGCGCCTGGCGGAAGTACAGGGCTTAAGAATTAAAGATCTGGATTTTAACCGGCAGTTATTGCGGATTACCGGTAAGGGCAATAAAACCCGGGTGGTACCGTTTGGTTCTAAAGCCAAAGACAGTGTGATGCGCTGGCTACAGATTTATCCGCTGTGGCAGGGTGATTTTGTCCCGGATGCGCAGCTGTTTATTACGGAAAAAGGTCAGCCACTCGGTGCGCGGCAAATTGAAAACCGGGTCAAGTTGCAGGCCCAGCGTGCTGGTGTCAATGTCGATTTGCATCCGCACTTATTGCGACATTGTTTTGCCAGCCACATGTTATCTAATAGCCGTGATTTGCGTGCGGTGCAGGAGATGTTGGGGCACAGTAATTTGACCACCACGCAAATTTATACTCATGTCGATTTTGATCATTTGGCGCAGGTTTATGATCAGGCTCATCCAAGGGCGCAGCGCAAAGAGCAGGGCTGAATTGAGGCAAGTGAAAAGGACTTTCAATTCACGGGTGAAAGACTAGAATAGAGGTGTCAGGCATGAGCATGTGCCACCATTGTAGAATAAAAATAAAGGTGGAGATGGCGTATAAAGAGGGTTAATTTTTGACTCGAGTAATATTCAGAACGAGCACAAAAATTCCAAGGACCCAACCTGATTGATGATTTGGGAAAAATGTAAAGGCATAGATATGATTTCGGATATTCAACAAAAATATGAACAGCTGAGTCCGGCGCAAAAAGAAATTTTTGCCGGTTATGGTTTAAGACAGGTGAAACACTTTGTGGAAATTAACCTGCCAGCTATGCAGGCCATTTTACCTGAACAGGCCGTGATTCAAGGCATTAACGCACAAGGTAAGGTGCAGGCGGTTCATACGGAAACAGGTCAAGGCTATTTATGGATTTCCGATCGTCAGTGGCAGGAAAGCCAGCAATTGACCCAAACCGTCGATGCAACTGAAGATTTTATGCAGGTCTGGAAAGTGTTTAATCTGGCTGAATATGACCTGATTGATTTAAGCCACGTGCACCGCGACTTTTTGGATGGTCAGCAGGCTTAAATATAAGTACTGCGTGCAGCATAGCAAGAGAAGGTTATCTTGCGTGCTGCAACTTAACAATCTTCAAAATCGCCGGCTAGGCTTATAAATCTTCCAGCGGCAGTTGAAAACTCTGTTTAATAATTTGACTTGGCAAATCGGTTTTGACACTGGTGATGCCATTTTTTTGGGTTAAATGGGTGGACTGAAATTTACGATAACTTTCTAAATCGGGCACCACCACTTTTAGCATCGCATCGCATTCCCCCAAAATAATATAGCACTCCATCACCTGCGGTAATTCTTTCATCGCCTCAATGAAGGTGTCAATAGTTTCGGCATCCTGCCCGACCAGCCAGATCCGGGAAAATAAAATCAGTTGAAACCCAATCTTATGCGGGTCCACCACCGTAGTGTAATTCTGGATTACTCCGGCTTCTTCTAAAATTTTCACCCGTCTTAAGCAGGAGGACGGCGACAGGCCAATTTCACGGGCCAAATCGTTATTCTGAATGCGGCCATTGTTCTGTAAAGCTCGAATGATATTTTTGTCGATGCGATCCAGCTTTATTCGAACAGACTTTGGATATTGCTTCATAAATTAGAAGATAATTTGAAAAATTATTTAGATTATAGAATATTTGAAATCCTATTTTATAGCGTTTCGCAGATACTAATTTTCACTTTCTCAAGTACGACGGGAAAAAGGAAATGTCTGTATGGGTACTTTTTGCATTGACTGTGTTGCCGCTGATTTTTACGCCGGGGCCGGATATGTTATTCATTTTGTCGCAAGTGATGGGTAAAGATGCAAAAGCAGGCATGATGGCCACAGTCGGTGTATGTTGTGGTTATCTAGTGCATTCGATTCTGGTGGCGTTGGGAATTGCCGCGATAATCGTGTCCTTTCCGCTATTATTTGAAGCGATTCGCTGGTTAGGTATCGCATATTTGCTGTATTTGGCGGTGGGTTTATTCAAGTCGGTATTGAGCAAGAAAAAGCTGGCGATTGAAAGTCGCAGCAGCAGTCATCCGGTGCGCAAAGGATTTTTTACGGCACTGTTGAATCCGAAAGGCATGCTGATTTACTTTGCGATTTTGCCGCAGTTTATTGATAAAACTGGAAATACCGTTACTCAAGGCTTGTTATTGTCCTGCATTTTTATTGGGCTAATTTTTATTGTGTACTGCGCGTTAAGTCTGATCTTTGCCAAAATCACCCAGAAAACCCAGCTGGATGAACGTAAACAGAAGTGGATTGATGGTACATCTGGTGGTTTACTGGCGCTGGCGGCCAGCTGGTTAATGGTCAATTAAGCTGTGAAATTTAGAAAAAGCATGTCCTAGGTCGACATGCTTTTTTATATGGAGAGCGTGAAAAAGAGAATTGTTACAAAAACAGAAATGAACCGATGGTCATCTTAGACCAAAGTCTGGCAGGGGATACAAACTGCTATCCTAAATGACATCAAAATAGCCAGGTTTCGGTCTGCTATGTTAAAAAATGAATAATAATTCATTTTATTGTGCTGGCTAGTTAATCAGAACAACTGATGTGATACATAAGATAAAAAGATAATATAAATCAATGGTTAAAATATAGCTTAATCTGGCTGAAATATAGCTGGGTTAAGCTGGATGAAAAAAGTATGAACGCAACGTTCAGCTATTTTTACGCATTTTTACAGCTTCTTGGGCAATTGTGACTTGACCGAAATGCCAAACCCATTGCAAGATAAGACACCTACAAAAATTTAAGTGAAGAGTTATCTTAACTTTTCTCATCTTTTACATTTACTAAAACAGCCGAGGATTACATGAAGGCTCTTGTTGCTGTAAAACGTGTGGTTGATGCCAACGTTAAAGTTCGCGTTAAACCGGACAATAGTGGGGTTGACCTTACTAACGTTAAAATGTCAATTAACCCATTCTGTGAAATCGCCGTGGAAGAAGCGGTTCGTCTAAAAGAAAAAGGAACAGTTTCAGAAATCGTTGTTGTTTCTATCGGTCCTAAAGAAGCGCAGGAACAAATCCGTTCTGCTATGGCGCTTGGTGCTGACCGCGGTATTTTAGTTGAAACTGCAGATGAAATTGGCGCACTTGAAGTGGCTAAAATTTTAAAAGGTGTTGTTGAGCAAGAGCAGCCACAACTGATCCTTTTAGGTAAACAGGCAATCGATGATGACTCAAACCAGGTGGGTCAGATGTTGGGTGCTTTACTGGGCGCAGGTCAAGGTACATTCGCTTCTGAAGTGAAAGTAGACGGCGATAAAGTACAAGTGACACGTGAAATCGATGGCGGTTTACAAACTGTTGAATTATCACTGCCAGCAATCATCACGACTGACTTGCGTTTGAATGAGCCACGTTATGCGGCACTTCCAAACATTATGAAAGCGCGTAAAAAACCGCTGGATACCAAGTCTCCTGCAGATTACGGTGTATCAGCCGGGACTAAACTGAAAACTGTAAAAGTTGAGTCACCAGCTGAACGTAAAGCGGGCGTACAAGTGAAGTCTGTAGATGAGCTTGTTGAAAAATTAAAAAATGAAGCGAAAGTGATCTAATACAGAAGGATATAAATCATGAGTATTTTAGTTATCGCTGAGCACGACAACAAAGCACTAAATGGTGCAACGTTAAACGTTGTGGCTGCAGCTCAAAAAATCGGTGGTGATATCACTGTATTGGTTGCTGGTTCTGGCGCGCAAGCAGTTGCTGATCAGGCAGCTAAAGTTGCGGGCGTGAGCAAAGTATTACTGGCTGATGATGCTGCCTATGTAAATCAGCTGGCTGAAAATGTCGCAAAACTGGTTGCTGAATTGGGTAAAGGCTATAGCCATATCCTTGCAGCATCTACAACAACAGGTAAAAACATTTTACCTCGCGCTGCAGCATTGCTGGATGTCAGCATGATTACTGACATTATTGCAGTAGATAGTCCAAATACATTCAAGCGTCCAATTTATGCCGGTAACGCGATTGCAACTGTTGAATCTTCAGAAGCAATTGTTGTCGGTACTGTACGTGGTACAGCATTTGATGCGGTTGCTGCGGAAGGTGGTTCAGCTGCGGTTGAAGCTGCGGCATCTACAGGCGATGCAGGTATTTCTAAGTTTGTGAACGAAGAAATCGTGAAATCTGAACGTCCTGAATTAACAGCTGCACGTATTGTAGTATCAGGTGGTCGTGGTGTAGGTTCAGGTGAGAACTATCACAAAGTACTTGATCCACTGGCAGACAAGCTAGGTGCAGCACAAGGTGCATCTCGTGCAGCGGTTGATGCGGGCTTCGTTCCAAACGATATGCAGGTGGGTCAAACAGGTAAAATTGTTGCGCCTGATCTGTACATCGCTGTGGGTATCTCAGGTGCGATCCAGCACTTGGCCGGTATGAAAGATTCTAAAGTGATCGTTGCGATCAACAAAGATGAAGAAGCACCAATTAACGCAGTAGCTGACTACTGGTTAGTAGGTGACTTGAACACTGTAGTTCCAGAATTGGTTTCTAAAATCTAATTCCTGAACTTCGGTTAAAAAGATGCTCTTGCGCAAGCAGTAAAAGTTTTTACTTTGCTGTTTTGTTCAGGGGCGTTTTTTATTCTGTAATTTTTTATCGGAATTCATCAAAATTTAACATTTTTAGTATTGTTAAATTCAATAAACAGCAGAAGAGTCTAAAAATTATGCTAGTATGCCGGTTTTTGAAATCTCTGATTTCGTCAGCCGGAGTCTCCCATTGAGTTTTGATACCCGATTGTCCAATCAAGTCTTTATCTTATTTCTGCTGTGTCTAGGTTTGCCATTCCTGGTCGATTTGCATCTGCCACTTTTAGATGGTCAGCTCGTGCGTGGCGTTGAAAATGTTCAGGCTTTCTTATTATTGTTCTGTGCAATATTCAGTTATTTTTATATCCGTCCTTTTGATTTGGCGGATGGACAAAAGCAGTTCTGGTTATGGGCAATTTGCTGGTGGCTATTGTTGTTTGGCCGCAGTATCAGCTGGGGGCGAGATTATTTTCCGGAAGTGCCGAAAGTGTATTTCAGAGCGATTTCAATTGTGCTGATTGCGCCTGTGGTGTTTATGCTGTTCTCTCGTCATTTGCGTGCCGAAATTGTGCGTAAATTTAAGTCGGTATCCTTGCCGCTCTGGGTTTTAATTTTGAGTGTAGTCGGTCTAATTGCCGCAGATTCTATCGAACATGGCCGTGCCATCAGCTTTATTTTCCTGCACGATGTGGCTTATAAAGATTTTATGGAAGAAATGTATGAATTCCCGTTAATCCTGGGCTTATTCATGATGACTCTGCATATTATGAAGCAGGATAAACCGCCAGTGGTGGTCGAGCCAGTATATCTGGAGCTGGATGATCACGAAGCGGTGGCCAAGAACTAAGTCGGTTTCACATCATGCTCTCAAATATAAATCATGCCTTGTCCGAGGCATGATTTTTTTATGTCTTTTATTTCAAAAAAGAAGATTGCTTGATCCAAGGCCAATTTTGTCGCAAAGCGTATATTTTATGCATAGCGCAATATTGATCAAATGAGCAGAAATGCCATGTGGCGCGATGGATTTCACAGCTGGATATGCTGATGAAAAGTAGCTGCAAGACCGATTGGCAAAAATAGCTTAAAAATGTACCAAAAACTCATCTTTAAACATTAGAAAATTAACGAGATTAAGATGAACAGGATGACACAAAAATAGGACTATTTATGCTATAATTCCCAGCTAAATTTTCGTTTTTTAACTCAAGTTTTGAGTTAAATTTTTTGCCAAATTTACGATATAAAATGCGGGCAGAAATCTGCTTGTATAACAAGGAGTATGCATGAGCGTATCGGAAATTAGACCGATTGCCATTGAGGATGAACTCAAGCATTCATATCTCGATTATGCAATGAGCGTGATTGTGTCACGGGCATTGCCAGATGTACGAGATGGTTTAAAACCTGTTCATCGTCGTGTGCTTTATGCAATGCACGAATTGGGCAATGACTACAACAAAGCCTACAAAAAGTCTGCCCGTGTTGTGGGTGATGTGATCGGTAAATACCATCCACACGGCGATTACGCAGTCTATGAAACCATCGTTCGTATGGCGCAAGACTTCAGTCTGCGCTATCAACTGGTGGATGGTCAGGGTAACTTTGGTTCGATTGATGGCGATAGTGCGGCCGCAATGCGTTATACCGAAGTACGTATGACCAAGCTGGCCCATGAACTCCTGGCCGATCTGGAAAAAGATACCGTAGATTGGGTCGATAACTACGATGGCTCGGAGCGTATTCCTGACGTTCTGCCAACCCGTATTCCAAACCTGCTGGTGAATGGTTCTGCCGGTATTGCTGTCGGTATGGCGACCAACATGGCACCGCATAACCTTACCGAAGTGATTAATGCCTGCCTGGCCTATGCCGATAATCCGAATATCAGTATTGAAGGCCTGATGGAACATATCAGTGGTCCAGACTTCCCGACAGGCGGCATCATTTACGGTAAATCGGGCATTGTTGATGCTTACCGTACCGGTAAAGGCCGTTTGCATATCCGTGGTAAATATCATTTTGAAGAAGACCAGAAATCTGGTCGTACCACCATTGTCTTTACTGAAATTCCGTATCAGGTTAACAAAGCCAAAACCATTGAGCGTATTGCTGAACTGGTTAAAGAGAAAAAACTGGAAGGAATCTCGGAGTTACGTGACGAGTCCGATAAAGACGGTATGCGCATTACGATTGACTTGAAACGTGGTGAGAACGCCGAAGTCATCGTCAATAACCTGTTCCTGAATACGCAGCTGGAAAACTCGTTCAGTATCAATATGGTCTGCCTCGACAACGGCCAGCCAAAACTGATGAACCTGAAAGACATCATTGCTGCGTTTATCCGTCACCGCCAGGAAGTGGTGACTCGCCGTACCATGTATGAACTGCGCAAAGCACGTGAACGCGGTCATATCTTGGAAGGTTTGACCGTTGCTTTGGCGAATATTGATGCCATCATCGAAACCATTAAAACTTCTGCCAACCCGGCCGAAGCGCGTGAGCGTTTACAGGCTGGCGAATGGGCCGCTGGTGGTGTGGTGGCATTGCTGGAAAAAGCCGGTTCCGTGTCTATTCGCCCGGATGAAATTGAAGGTGAAGATTTAAGCCGTCCATTTGGTTTGGATGGAGATGTTTATCGTCTTTCTCCAGCGCAGGTCGGTGCGATTCTGGAACTGCGTTTACACCGCTTAACCGGTCTGGAACAAGACAAGTTACATGCAGAATATTCTGAAATTCTGGCGCAAATCGCTGAATACACTGCTATTTTAAATGACTTTAATTTATTGATGGCGGTGATTCGTGAAGAGCTGGCGCTGGTATTGCAGCAATATGGCGATGCACGTCGCACTGAAATTGTTGAATCCCGCATCGACTTCTCGCGTGAAGATTTAATTCCTGAAGAGCAGGTGGTGTTAACCGTTTCACAATCCGGTTATGCCAAGACTCAGCCATTGTCCGATTATCAGGCTCAGCGCCGTGGTGGTCGTGGTAAGTCTGCCACAAGCATGAAAGAAGATGATTATATCCAGCATCTGATTGTCACCTCGAACCACGCGACCGTACTGTGCTTTACCGATGTCGGTAAGGTCTATCGCCTGAAAGTATTTGAAGTGCCACAAGCTTCACGTGGTTCGAAAGGCCGTCCAATGGTCAACCTGTTGCCATTAGATGCCAATGAAACCATTACCGCGATTCTGCCAGTAATTGATGCACCGAAGAAATTCAAAGAGCGTCTGGCCGATTTCCGTAGTTTTGTGAAAGCCAACTCAGTACAATTACAGCAAAATCAAGTAATTGCTAGCCATTATGCCGAACTTGAAGCCGCATTTGCAGAACTGGCAGATGGTGATGATCTGTCGGATGCCTTGCGTGTTCAGTTAAAGCAGCTGGGCCTAGAGCTGTCAGCCACAGACCTGGATGATGAAATTGTTGCAGAATTTGCCGAGCAGGCTGAAAATCTGCGCAAAAACTTCTATGTGTTTATGGCAACAGCGTCTGGTACGGTTAAACGTGTCGAGCTGGAGCAGTTCAGCAATGTGCGTTCTAACGGTTTACGTGCCATTGAACTGAACGAAGAAGACACCCTGATTGGCGTGGCGATTACCGATGGCGAACAGCAAATCATGCTGTTCTCGAATGAAGGTAAGGCGATCCGTTTTGCTGAAACTGATGTTCGTGCCATGGGCCGTTCAGCCAAGGGTGTGCGTGGTATGCGTGTCACCATTGGGGCAGCGCAAGCGGAAGAAGCCGAAGACGATACAGCCGATAGCGAAGATGATGCAACCGACAGCAATTTTGTGAGCCGGATTGTATCGCTGGTCGTGGTACCAGAAACCGGTGAAGTGCTGTGTGCATCCGCCAATGGTTATGGTAAACGTACTCCGGTCGATGACTTCCCGACCAAAAAACGTGGCGGTAAGGGTGTAATTGCAATCAAGACCTCTGAACGTAACGGTGAACTGGTCGGTGCGGTGGCCATTGATGCTTCGAAAGAATTGATGCTGATTTCGGATGGCGGTACGCTGGTACGTACCCGTGCTTCGGAAGTGGCGGAAACCGGTCGTAATGCGCAAGGTGTACGTTTAATCCGTTTAGGTGAAAACGAAACGCTGGTGGGTGTAGAAGCGATTGAAGCCGTGGAAGAAGATGAATTTTCTGAAGATTTAGCTGATGAAAATACAGCTTTAGATACGCTAGAGACCGATGCAGCATCTGCTGAGCAGGATGAAAAACCGGCTGAAGAATAATTTCTCTTCTCATGAAAAGGACGCTTCGGCGTCCTTTTTTACACATCGACTAAATGAGAGGTAAATTAAATAATGAAAACCAGATTGATGCTTTTGTCCGCAGCTATTGCACTCAGCGGCTGTAATAATGCAATGGATAGTATGCCTGATCCTAGCCCTGAACAGGAAAAGGCAGCACAGGTGGCTTATGAAGATTTGCGTGATGGAAAATATGACGAATTTTTAGCTCAGCTTGAGCCGAAGTTGCAGGCAGAATTTCAAAATAACGAAAAAATCATGAAGCGTTTTTCACGTTCAATTCCGCAAGGTGAATATAAGTCCAAAACTATCATGAGGAAGAACTTCGAGGAAAATAACGGCAAACCAAGTGAATACAAGGTGAGTTATGAAATTGCCTATCCAAAAAATCTGGTTCAGTATGATGTGAGTTTTGACCAGCCGAATGGCAGTACTAAAATCCGCAACTTTAATATTCAGGTATTTGGCGAATAATTTTCGATGTGAATAGACTGAGTAAATCCAGAGTTAAGAACGTGGGCGTAGCCGATAATAGCCTAAGCTTATACAAATGGTACCGATCACCAATAGATAAGCAAGCTTTCCTAAAATCATATAAGTGGGCACGCCCATCTGATTGAGTTGAATAAACATCTGCACGATTTGGGTCGAAGGTAAGGCTTGCCCAATGAGTTGGATCCAGACTGGCATGGCAGCATGCGGCCAAGCGACTCCTGAAAGCATAAAGAGCGGAATCGAAGTAAAAACAATGATATGACCGGCTCGTTCTGGCATGTCCAGAAAACTGGCGAACAGCACTGTGATACCGATCATGCAGAATACAAAGACAGGTACAGCAAGCAGCATGCCCCAAAAATTTCCGCCACGGGGATAATCAAAATACCAGAAAGTAAAACCGAATAGATAGTAACAGCCTAAACAGCCAATAGTCAGAATGGCTAAGCTGATCCCGCCTAAAGTGCTTAGGTTAATGACCTGTTTATTTTCCCGATACAACGCAATTAACATACTCAGGCCTAGAAAAATAGTCTGATGAATAATCAATGGCGCAACAGCCGGAAACACATAGCTGCCATAGCCAGAAAGCGTATTAAATAGTGGAATCTGGTGAATGGATAGGGCAGGAGAGAAGTGTGAAATCTCGCTAAAGCGTTCAGCATATTCACTTAAGGTATTTTCTACTGAAGAGACCAAGCCTAAACCAATCTGTTTGGTAATTAAAAAGTTAGCAGCACTTAAGTACAGTCCAATCCCGCCATTTTCACCATGCCGGATAGATTGAGAAAGATTATCTGGTAATAATAAAATCCCGTCAGCTTTTTGAGTTTTCACCCAATATTTAGCTTCAGCAAAATTTCCAGTCACCGCCTTAATCTCTATATTCGGGCTTTGGCTGACATGACTGATAATAGTATTGGTTAAAGCACTTTGCTCTTCATCGACAATAATAATCGGCAAGGCTTCTGCCTGTTCTGCCTTATATGCGGTCGGATAAAAAAAACTGTAAAACAGAACCGATAAAATCAGCGTGGTAAAAATACTGGTATTGCTAATAATGTCTTTAAAAGTTTGGCAATAAGCTTTCCAGAGTGATTTCATGGTGACACTCCTTTGGCTGTTTTTTTGAGAAAGACATAGGCCAGCACAGCATAAAGCACGACATAAATGACGAGCACGAACATCGGTTGCAGTGAAAGAGAGAGCGGACTGCCAATCACCCATTGCTCCGTCTGTAATTTGGCATAGGGTGTATAGGGAATAATATTGGCCCAGAACTGGGTGAATAGTGGGGCATTATTAAGGGGCAAAGTCACCCCAGCAAAACTGAGCGATGAACCACCATAAACTGCTAGTAGACCAAAAGATTTGGTCAGGTCTTGAGTGGCCAGAACCACCGCACTACTGATAAAGGCATAGGCACTATAGAACAGTATTTGCGCCAGAAGAATTGGCCATAATGACCCGGCAATAAACCAGCCGCGAATTTCGACCAGCCAAAACATCCAAGCCCAGGTCCAGCAACAAAAGATTGCTACATAAACCAGATTTTTAGACAGCAGTGCCGACCACAAGTTTTGTTGGGCAATCCAATGACTAACAGTATGTCGTTTAATTTCCTGACCCACAGCAAAAGCCACACAGCAACATAACAGCAAGTGCAAAATTGCCGGCACCATGTAAGGTTCCAGATAAAATTCATAATTCAGCTGCGGATTATACAGTGGGGAAATTTTAATATTCGGTGTAGGTGCTTCCAGATAGGGGAGCGTGTTACCTAGATACTGCTTACCAGTAAATTCAGCCAGAGCCTGTAAGGTGCTAAGTAGCATGGCTGAAGAAATGGTATTACCGATACTAAAATAACTCTGATTAAAAGCAATACTAATTTCAGCATCCTGAGCTTTGACCAGTCGTTGCTCGGCTCCGGCAGGAATATGAATATAGCCCCAGATTTTATTTTCGTTTAATAGCTTTTCGATTTCGACCGTTTGATCAGAAATGGTATGCACTTGTAGGGTATGATTCAAAGATAAATGATCATAAATCTTGCTGCTCAGGCTACTTTGATCCTGATCAATAATGGCGACTGGTAGATGATCCGGTTTTCCTTTAGCGAACATGCTACCAAGTAAAATCAGAATACAGGCAGGGGCGAGCAGGACCAGAGCCAGATCCCATTTCTCTCTGCATAAATAGCGTATTTCACGCTGAATACCCGCCCAGAATCCAGAAGCCATTTATTTTGGCTCTTTCAATTTAAACAGCACGCTCATGCCGACTTTTAACTCAGGCATTTCAGTGACTGGCACAAGATGAACTTTAAAACTGCGGACATCATAACCACCGGTTTGGCGCGTAGTTTTAATGGTGGCAAATTCACCTTCAGCACTAATATTTTTTACTTTAAAAGTGGCTGATTGATTCAGTGCCGGAATAAAACCTTCAAGCTGTTGCTGTTTACCTAAAGCGGCATATTGGTCTTCACGAATATTCAGGCTAATCCAGCGTTCTGCCGAGATCAGGCTGACCACTGGCACTGCGGTTGCCACCAGCTCAGTGGCATTGCCATAGGTTTTGGAGACGGTACCATCAATCGGTGCCAATAATTCAGTTTCTGCTTCTAGTGCATTGGCTTCAGCGACTGCTGCACGGGCTATATCGACCTGAG
Organism: Acinetobacter sp. Q85-2; assembly: GCF_013420555.1. Taxonomy (NCBI): domain Bacteria; kingdom Pseudomonadati; phylum Pseudomonadota; class Gammaproteobacteria; order Moraxellales; family Moraxellaceae; genus Acinetobacter; species Acinetobacter sp. Q85-2. Next base: position 27,204 of record NZ_VOXW01000022.1, on the reverse strand, counting down.
CATCTGCAGAACTTTTCTGTTCTGGTGTACTGCCACGTTTAGCCCGGGCATATTGCTGATAAGCAGCTTCGGTCATTTGGGATGCAGATTGTGAAGCTGCAAACAGTTCATCTCGGCGCTGGCGGGAAATGACACCCTCCATAAACAGGTTAGCTCCACGTTGATAGGAAGTTTTAGCGAGTTGCTCCTGTGCTTTTAGTGACTGCCAGTTGGCATACAGAGAAGCGATATTTTCTTCCTGAGAACCACGTTCTGCGGTGGACTGAAGTGCTAATGCAGACTGTAAAGTGGCTAAAGCCTGCTGCTTTTTCGCCTCAATTTCAGGACTATGCAATTTTACCAGCGCCTGGCCTTTCTTGACGTTATCGCCTTCCTGTACATAAATCTTTTCAATCCGGCTTGGAACTTTAGTGGCCACTTGAACGGTCTCTGCCTCAACCCGGCCTTGTAGCTCGATTTCTTTGGGTTGATAAGTTTTCCATAGGCCAAACCCAATCAAAGCAAGAATCACTGGAATTAAAGCTAAAAGCAGGTATTTTTTGCGCGATTTTTTTTCTGTGCTTGCAGGAACTTTTTCAGGCTCTGATTCACTGTAATTGATTTCTGAAGCCGGTTCATCAACAGGATGTTCTGGCTTTTGCTCATCTGTCATGTCTGGCTCCATTAACGAATATAGTGGGTGTTGGCATGTTGCATATAGTTTGGAAATTCAACAATTGAGCCATGGCTCTGTAATAAGGTCGCGAGAGATATTACATATTTATAAGCGTTTAATGCCATTTCTGCCTTTAAACTGCTGAGCATATTTTGGGCATCGATGACCTGAGTGGCTGTCCCGACATCTTCCTTAAAGGATAACTCCTGAATACGCAGATTTTCCTGAGCTGCTTTCAGATTCTGCTGAAGTAGAGCATCACTTTGCTGGGCGCTGACCGCTTCACTAAATGATTTATAAATCAGGTTTTCAATCTCCTGCTGGGTACGCGCCGTCATCAGTTCAGCGGCATAGCGTTTCAGCTCAGCAGCCTGAATATTTTTGTTTTTATCAATGCCTGAGAACAGGTTATAACGTGCTGCAACCCCTACAATCCAGTTTTGATGTTGATCCAGACTATATTCACCAAACGCAAAAACATTTGGCTTTTTAGCGGCCTGCTGGGCTTTGACATTGGCTTTGGCCAGCTCGGTATCCATCTGCATTTTTTTGATCAGAGGAGAGTTCTGGCTAAAACTGCTGAGCAGAATATTCACATTTTGTGGTTCAGCACGATTCACAAACAAAGGTGTGCTTAGCTCGGTGATATTGCTATCCAGCAACAGGTTATTTAGCTGAAATAGGGCAGCATTCAGATTGGCTTGGGCATTTTGTTGTGCGCGTTCAGCATTATTGCGTGCTACTTCGAACTGCATGCGTTGACCTTTACTAATAAAACCCTGCTGTTCCAGCTTCAGGGCATTACGATAATGTTGTTGCATGGCATTTGAATTAAAAAGAGCCGCATCCAGTAGCTGTTTTTGTAGTTGAACATTGAAGTAAGACTGAATCAGCTCAAAACGCTGCGTGTCCTGTTGCTGCTGATTACTAAGTTCGCTACGTCCTGACTGAATATTGGCAATTTCTTTGGCGCTACGGGTGAGGCCTCCGGTATATAGTGGCATCATCACGGAAACAGTGGGACGAATCACCAGATCTTCAAGGACGACATTAGACGTATCCGGAATCAGGCCAACTCCGCTATGAATAGTATTATTAAGTCCTTCACGCAGTGGATCGGTAATACCTGCGGGTAAATCCACACCATTACTGGCCTCCCACTCATTAAGCCGGCCATTCACGCCTTGGGAGAGTGAATTTTCCAGATTATTTTTAAACTGCTTTAATGGAATATCGACTTCACTGTGAAAGGCATAGGCACGAACATTCAGGTCAACACGAGGCAGACCAATGCCTTTCACAGCTTCGGCCTCAAGTTTAGAAGCCTGCTCCAGACTTTGAAAAGCCTGGCTACTATAGGAACGTTGCAACAATTGTTGTTCTGCATCCTGAAAGCTGATGCTTTGTGCATAAGCAAAACTGCCATACATCATGGATGCAAGCACAGTCAGACCCCAGCAGATACATCGTTTATTTTTCTTCATATTCATAAAGTGGAGATGTAAAAATCACATTAATTCAGTCTAAGCTGCATTATAAATCAATTGCTTGCAGTGCAGGGATGGGTTAAGTTGTAGTATTGTTGTAATTCGAAGCGATTCACTTCTCAAGTTTCAAGCTGATAGTTCTATGTCTCTCTAAAACTTGAGCCGAGTTTAAATTCAATTTTCAATTATTTTATATTAGCGGCCGATTCAACATCTTCTAAGCATTGGATGAGATTGAATATTTTTAGCTGTACAATTTCTCATAAATGAAATCACCGAGTTAGAACAAAAAAATCAAAGATATTCAAATTATCCCTCGAATCTAGATTGGTTTTTTGACTCTATCTTCATTCTTGGATAGAAATAATTTTGTGCAAGCCCGAGCAAGATGTGGTTAAATGCCTATTTTATTGTGTTTCACCTTGACAAGGAAAAATCATGCGCGCGTACAACTTCTGTGCTGGTCCTGCTGCATTACCTACTGCCGTACTTGAAAAGGCTCAAGCTGAAATGCTTGACTGGCAGGGCAAAGGTCTTTCGATCATGGAAATGAGCCACCGTAGTGCAGACTATGTTGCAGTTGCGGAAAAGGCTGAAGCCGACCTTCGCAAACTCATGAATATTCCTGAGAACTATAAAGTACTGTTCTTGCAGGGTGGCGCATCTTTGCAATTCTCAGCAATTCCATTAAACCTGCTCGGTAAAAATGACAAGGCCGATTATATCCATACCGGTATCTGGTCTGAAAAAGCATTAAAAGAAGCACAGCGTTATGGCGATATTCATGTCGTGAACGCAGGTATTCAGATTGATGGTAAACATGCGATTAGCGCGCAAAGCGAGTGGGATTTATCTGCAGATGCAGCTTATGTGCATTATGCCGACAATGAAACCATTGGTGGTCTGCAATTTGCCAGCATTCCTGAAACCGACAAGCCGTTGGTGTGTGACTATTCATCTAGCATTCTGTCTGCACCGCTAGATGTTAGCAAGTTTGGTTTAATTTATGCGGGTGCACAGAAAAATATTGGCCCGGCAGGTTTAACCCTGGTGATTATTCGTGAAGATTTACTGGATCAGGCCAAGCCGGAAATTCCAAGCATCCTGAAATATTCAGATCAGGCGAAAAATGGTTCAATGGTGAATACGCCATCGACCTATGCATGGTATTTATCAGGTCTGGTTTTTGAATGGTTACTGGAAAATGGTGGGGTTGATGCCATGCATCAGACCAACCTTGAAAAAGCCAAACTACTTTATGGCTATATCGATTCAAGCGATTTCTACGCCAACCCGATTGTTGAAGCCAACCGTTCGATCATGAACGTACCATTTACGCTGGCCAATGCCGATCTGGAAAAACAGTTCCTGCAAGAAGCGGAAGCCAATCATCTGCTCAACTTGGCCGGTCACCGTTCAGTTGGTGGTATGCGTGCCAGCATTTATAATGCCGTGCCACTTGAAGGTGTTCAGGCACTGGTTAACTTTATGGATGACTTTGCCAAACGCAACGGCTAATCCAGCGTGTATGAAAAAGCCCATCATCAGGATGGGCTTTTTTATGGGATATGGAATACGGATTAAAAAATAAATTGATGCAGCAGGTAGGCAGAAATCATCATGCCCAGAACAAAAAACAGGCAGGACATTTTATCCAGACGATAACGCTGACCCATTTGATGTTCAACAGATTGTAAGTTTTCTTCTTGCACGATTTTCATAGATATTATATCCAGTGATCTATTTATCGTTAATACTTTCGATTTGTCACATATTATTAACATAAAAAATTGGTTAAATAAAGTACTAAATACATTTTCCTTAATAAACTTTTCAGCCGATTTAAAATCAGAACATCATCTCTTCATTCTGTTGACTGGATTTATTCAATATTCAATTTTTAAAAAGATTATATCTAAGTCTATGAAAATCAATAGAGATTAAATAATAAGCTTTAAAATTTAAAACTGTGGATAAATAAGTGGTTTTTGAATTTAAAATAGTGCTATTTAGAATAAAGCTGTGGATAAAATATAATCAAATAAATTCAAAAGATACAAAAAAGACCTGCTTCAAGCTGAAAGCTCATATTGAAGCAGGTCTTTCTTTAAATATAAATTATTGTTTTTTCGCGTAAATGCTGACCTGAATCCAGATATTGCCGCGAATGAACTGGCCAATTTCAAAATCAGCAAACTTGGGTTCTTTGGTCGCAATACGGATTAAAGTGGCTGGCTGGTTGTCTTCATGAATCAGGCAGACATCATACAGGGTGTAATCCTGATTCATAAATTGCGCTTGGGTTTTACCGACCACATTGCCCTGGAACCAGGCTTCATCTTCCTGTCCTAAGACTTCACCATATAAATAGGCCACCATTTTGGAGAAATTCACGGTCACCGGGGCTTTATCTTCTTCAGATTTTGGCTCCCAGGCGTCAATCTGTTCCTGCAAATTGGCCGGGGCAACACCATTATTGGCCGCCAGAATATCATTTAAGGCACGGTGATGTTTAATCGAGGCCGGATCATCAACAATCAGTTGCTCATCTTCTGCCACGGCTTCCAGCTCGTAAGCCCAACCATTCAGATGCGCGATATAAGTCTGGTCTTTTTGGTACTGGTGGTGATTGACGCTATACAGACTGTCAAAGGCATAGACCGTGGTGTTTTCACCCAGATTTAATCCCAAAACCGCCTGGGTATTGGAAGGGCAGCTAATAATTCGTTCAATGGTCACCGGGGTTTTATACGGGCTTTCAAAACATGGAAAGGCCGTTTTAACCGCTTTCGGCTGATTGGCCTCTACGGCAATGACCTGCGCCAGTTGAATCGGCTGTTTGACCGGACCCTGAATCAGCCAGGTGCTGTCATCCATATCACATTCTTGTGCGCATAGCCCCATTGGCATGATGGGTGCATCCAGTGCCTGACCTAACCATTTGGGAACATCAACATTCGGCTGATCGGTGAGCAGCGTCCAATGCTCTACATGGCTGCCAAAACTTTGATCTTCAATGGTAATAATGTCTGGTCTGTTCTGATTTTTCATAAGCACGTTAAGAGAATGTCGAGTGGCCTTAATCTATTTAATCGAGGGTGTTTTAAATTTTTCAAGTCGGGGCGCCGATTTCTCCTTTGAAAATGCCCGAAATGATGAGAAAAGTCAAAGGATGAGCTTAAGCAGCTTAAGCAAAATCAGCTGATTCAGCGTGTTATTACTCCAGTATCATCTTGGTGAAAAAGCCTGTATTTCCCACCGCGGCGTTGAGTGAATTTTGCTACACTAGGGACATCAAAATTGCCGGAATTGAAAGTGCTGCCATTTAAGCTGTGGGTGGATGCCGATGCCTTACCAAGAATTTTAAAAGATGTGATTATCCGGGCTTCTGACCGCTATCAGCTCGAAGTAATTTTTGTAGCCAATCAGAATGTGGGCATTACCCCATCGGTGCGAATTAAATCCCTGCAGGTCATGAGCGGCGCAGATGCGGCCGATCAGGAAATTGTTGAGCGGATGCAGGCCAACGATATTGTGGTAACTCAGGATATTCCACTGGCAGCGCAGGTGATTGAAAAGGGTGGTATTGCAATTCATCCGCGTGGTGAAATCTATACCACCGCCAATGTTAAAGCGCGGCTGCATTTACGTGATTTTATGGATACTCTACGCGGCGCTGGCGTGCAGACCGGTGGGCCACCACCAATTTCTGAGCGCGATAAACGTGAATTTTCCAGCAGTCTGGATCAGACCATTCAAAAACAAAAACGTAAAACCGGCTGAATTACATGCCTTCAAAAAATAATATTGCCCTGACTTATATGCTGCTGGTGTTTATCTGGGCCTCGACACCGCTGGCGATTGTCTGGAGTGTGTCGGATCTGCATATGCTGTGGGCGCTGGCTTTACGTTTTTTTATTGCCTTGCCGCTGGCCTTTATCTTTTTGTTGCTGCTCAAAGTGCGTTTTCCGGTTGATCAGACGGCATTGCATAGTTATGTGGCCGGTTCCTGCAGCCTGTTTGGTTCCCAGATTTTTACCTATCTGGCCACCAGCTATTTAAGTTCGGGCATGATTGCACTGATGTTTGGTCTGGCACCGATTATTGCCGGCCTGATCGGGCGTTTTGCCTTTCAGCAGCGTCTGAAAAAACTGCAATGGTTCGGGATGCTGATTGCAGTGCTGGGACTGGGTATTATCTGTCTGGGCGGAGAAAACCAGCATGTACAGCCGGTCGGGATTGGTCTGATGCTGCTGAGCGTGCTGATTTATGCCATGTCCATTTTCTGGGTCAAAAAAGTGAATGCCAAGGTGGAACCTGTGGCACAGGCCACTGGTTCAATCCTGATTTCAACCTTGATGGCAATTTTGATGTTGCCAATAATCTGGCCTTATGCACCGACTGAAATTCCGGAAACCAAGGCTTTATTCTCTTTACTGTATACGGTGGTGATGGCTTCACTGATTGCCATGTTCTGTTATTTTAAGCTGGTACAGAATATTCAGGCGACCACATTGTCACTGACCACTGTCATGACCCCAATGCTGGCCCTGCTAATTGGTGCATTTCTGAATCAGGAAGCCCTGAGCTTGACAGTGCTGATCGGAGCTTTGGTCTTATTGTTTGGCTTGTTCTTATATTTCTTCCATGATTTACGTGCAAGCCGGGCGTTGGCACGTAAACAGGCACATCCTGAAACTTATTTAGATTGACACTGCTGGATGACTTCGGTCAGTTTGCTGCGGTCTTGCGGGTGTAAAGTAATAAAATAGGCCCCGGTACGATAGCGGCCATTATCTTCGGCATTGCTATAGACCACCTGGGCAGTTGCAGCAATATGAAAGAAATTTTCCGGATGACTTAAGGTCACGTGAATATAGCTGCCATCGGCAATTTCACGCTCGCTGTAGAAGCTTAAACCGCTTTCGGAAAAGTTGACCTGTTCTGGTACAGGTAACATGCTTTGTACAATTGCATCGTATAAAGAACCGGTAATCAGGTTTAATTTTTGGTTGAATAAGGATAAGATTCGAGCAATTTGTTGATCTTTTTCAGATAATTGTTCTAATTCGTAGTTAAGCGCATGATCAAATTGATCTAATTCAGCGAGTAGTAGAAAATAACGCGGCAACATAAAATTAGGATCGTAAGGATCATTAAGAGCAACTTGATCAGAAATAAGCTGATAGTTGATTCTCAACGCAGCATCGATACGTGACATCACGCGACGTTCATTTTGAGCGTTTTGATGCTGTAAATTTTCCATAATGTATTACCTCGGACTAGATGGTATGTTTAAACCAATCTCGCTATATATAGGGTTGAGATATACGCGCGCTCGGCGCAGTAATCACTTTATTTCTTTTATTGCTCTGGTTTCAATGATCGGTCTCACTTTAGGTGTTGCTGTTCTGATTACAGTGTTATCTGTGATGAACGGATTTGACCGTGAATTGAAGAACCGGGTCTTGGGGATGATTCCGCAAGCGACTGTTTCATCTACCCAGATTTTAACAGATTGGCCTGAACTTGCAAAAAAAGTTGAGCAACATGAGCACGTTACAGGTGCTGCACCGTTTACCCAATTACAGGGGATGTTGACCGCACACGGTCAGGTTTCCGGCATTATGGTGACCGGTATCGAGCCGGAATATGAGAAGAAAGTTTCGATTATTCATCAGCATATGGTGGAAGGCAGCATTGATAACCTGAAAAAAGGCGAGTTTGGGATTGTGCTGGGCAAGCAAATGACCGATGCCTTGGGCCTCAGTTTAAATGACAGTATTACTTTGGTCTTGCCTGAAGCAACGCCATCACCGGCTGGTGTGGTGCCACGTTTTAAACGTTTTACCATTGTGGGGATTTTCAGCATTGGTGCCGAAGTTGATTCGATGATGGGCTATATCGCCCTGAATGATGCTTCGACCCTGTTACGTCTGCCAGATGGTGCACAAGGCGTACGCATGAAGCTGGACGATATTTTTGCCGCACCTACCGTTGCCAACGACATTGTGAGTGAACTGCCAGCCAATTTCTATGCTTCAGACTGGACCTATACCCATGGCAACCTGTTCAGTGCGATTCAGATGGAAAAGGCCATGGTCAGCCTGTTACTGTTCTTAATCGTTCTGGTCGCAGCCTTTAATATTGTCTCTTCTTTGGTGATGGTGGTGACTGACAAAAAAGCCGATATCGCAATTTTACGGACCTTAGGTGCATCTCCGGGCACGATTACCCGAATCTTTATGGTGCAAGGGACCGTGATTGGCGTGATCGGGACAGTCTCCGGCGCGATTCTTGGAATTATTTTTGCCTCCAGCATCAGTGGTTTTATTGCCTGGCTGAACAATGTTTTGGGCTTGAATCTGTTTGATGCCTATTTCATTAACTACTTACCATCGCATTTAAGATGGCAAGATGTCGTGGTCATTGTCAGCCTGTCTTTAATTTTAAGTTTCCTGGCCACAATTTATCCGGCGTTACGCGCGGCGAAAATTCAACCTGCAGAGGCGCTTCGTTATGAATAAAACTGTACTAGAAGCCAAACAGGTCACTAAACATTTTACTGACGGCAAAACCACAGTAGATGTACTGCGCGGCCTCGATTTAAAAATCGAACAGGGACAATTTGTGTCGATTGTCGGCGCCAGTGGTTCAGGTAAAAGTACCTTGCTGCACGTCCTTGGCGGGCTTGATCGTCCAAGTCAGGGCGAGGTTTATTTAAATGGCCAGCGCTTTGACAATTTAGGCGAAGCTGAGCGTGGTTATTTGCGTAACCAATATCTGGGCTTTGTTTATCAGTTCCACCATTTGCTACCTGAATTTAGTGCGCTGGAAAATGTGGCAATGCCCTTGATGCTGCGTAAGGAAAGCAACTTTAAAGAAGTCAAACAGCAGGCCGAATATCTGCTGGATCGGGTGGGCTTATCGCATCGATTGACCCATAAACCGGGTGAACTGTCGGGTGGTGAACGTCAGCGTGTGGCCTTGGCGCGTGCCATTGTCACCAAGCCGGCAGCCATGCTGGCTGATGAACCGACCGGGAACCTGGACCGTAAAACCGCCATCAAGATTTTTGAGCTGTTACGCGAGCTGCGCCGTGAGTTTAATATGGCCATGCTAATTGTGACCCATGATGAAGAGCTGGCCAAATCGGCCGATACCATTTTGCATATGCAGGATGGCATCTGGGTACCCGACTAAAACCCGATTATCAGATCAATGACCCTTGAAGCCCACTCCGGTGGGCTTTATGCTTGCTCAAAATAAAAATAAGACAGAAAACGACATGTTCAAAATCATGGGTGCCGGCTGGATTGTAGGTATTGCCTGTATGGGCAAAACGCTATGGCCGATGCTGGATTTCCCGCTCTGGTTGTCAGGCCTGTTACTGATTATCCTGCTTTTACAGCAAATAGCTGCTTTACATTGGTCCCATCTGGGCATCCAATTGATTAATACCTGTGTGGCATTTGTCATTACATTTTTGTTGGGGCTGAATTTTGCCCAAAACCAGTTGCAAGAGCGGTTGATATTTCGTGAACTGACCCGCCAGCCGGCAGAGGTGGTGGTCTATGTCCAGCAAATCAATCAGCTGGGTAGCAGCCAGCTCCGGCAACCGGTTCAGGTGCTGAACCGGCATAGCCAGCCGGTGCAATGGCTGGCCTTGCTGCCGGCTGAACAGGAACTACAGCTGGGGCGTTATTATCGTTTACAGGGGCAGACCTTGCCGGCGCACAGTTTTGCCGTTCCGGGTGCGTTTGATGTAGAGCAGTGGTATCTCCAGCAAAATATCATGAGCGGCTTTCAGGTCCAGTCGATTGTGGAACTGACTGAATCGGAACTGTATCGGCTGGGATTTGGGGCACATTTAAGACAGCATCAGCAACTCTGGCCGCAATTTAAATTGTGGATCGAAACACAGCGTTTACAGATTCGTGACTTTATCCAGCAGCAGGCATTGCAGCATCCCGGCTTAATACTGGCACTGCTGACTGGCGATAAAAGTTTACTCGATGAAGCCACCGAGCAGCAGTTTCAGCGTTTCGGGATGAGTCATTTGCTGGCGATTTCCGGGCCGCATGTGCTGATTTTTGCCGCCATGCTGTGTTTTGTGCTGCAGCGCCTGGTCACTCGCTATTGGCCCGAATTATATGCGCGATTGCCCCGAAGTTATCTGCTGTTGCTGCCGTTTATGGGCTGTGTATTTGTATATTGTGCCTATGTTGGGTTTGAAATTCCTGCGCTCAGAACTTTACTGATTTGTCTGGTGGCAGGCGCCTGCCTGTTGCTAAAGCAGCCGATACAGCCGCTGTCTTTGCTGATTGGTAGTGCTTCGTTATTGCTGCTGCTTGATCCGTTGAGTGTGCTGTCGGCGGCATTCTGGCTGTCTTATGGCGCCTGCTTTGTGCTGTTAAGGATTTACCAGACCCTCCGGCAACAACCGGTGCATCCGCAGCAGACGTTGATGCAGAAATTGTGGCAGGGCTTCCGGCTGTTATTTGAATCGCAATGGAAAATTTTTATTGCGCTGTTTCCGCTGATGATCATCTTCTTCAAGCAGATTGCCTGGATTGCGCCGCTGAGTAATCTATTGGCCATTCCCTGGATCGGTCTGGTGACTGTACCGCTGGATATTCTGGCCGGTTTAAGTTTTTATCTGGCGGAACCGCTGAGCCAGTTGCTGTTTCAGCTCAATGACTTGGCGCTAAGTCTGTTATTGGGTTGTTTGCAGTTGCTGGATTTGCTGTTTGTGCCGCAACTGATTCCGGTTGCGCTGAGCCCACCGATGCTGCTGAGTCTGGTGCTGGGACTGATGATTTTATTTCTTCCCGCAGGTCTAGTGCCTAAAGCCTGGTCAGCGCTGTGCTTGTTGCCTTTGCTGTTTCAGGATCAGTTTTCTCGGCAGGTGGAACTTAGTGTGCTGGATGTTGGGCAAGGGCAGGCGATCTTTTTACGCTATCGTGAACACAGCATGATGATTGATATGGGCGGTCATTATGATGAACAGAAATGGAGTATCGGCCGGCAGATTATCCAGCCCTTTTTAAGTGTCAAAGGCGTGCAGCAGTTAGATTATTTATGGTTGACCCATCTGGATCAGGATCATAGCGGCGCTTATCAGACCTTAAAGCCACAGTTACAGGTGCAACAGGTCTATGCCAATGCTCAGCTTGAAGTAAATCCTCATAGCCATTTTGACTATTGCCAGCAAGGACAGCAATGGCAGTGGCAGCCGGGCATCCAGATACAGGTACTCTCTCCGAAACCGGAGCAGTTAAATCCTGTAGAACAGCAGAAAAATGAAAGTTCCTGTGTGCTGCTGGTCGAGTTTGCACAGGCTCAGCCTTATTCTCGCTTTTTATTGATGGGTGATGCAGGCTGGCCGACTGAATATCAGTTATTACAGGATTATCCGGATTTAAAAGTGGATGTGCTGGTGCTCGGCCATCATGGTAGCCGGCACAGTTCATCTTACCAGTTTTTAAAACAGCTGGAGCCTAAACTGGCAATTGCATCGGCGGGGCTGAATAACCGTTATGGCCATCCGAGCACGCAGGTAAAAGCCCGACTGAACGCCTTAAAAATTCCCTTATGGCAGACCGCGCAGCAGGGTAGCATCCAGTTTTATCCCACTGAGAATGAGGTGCTGCCGTACCGGCATACGCGGGTTTGGCTGCTGCGCGATTAAGCGGAATTGGCCTGTTTGGTATTTTGAATTAACGCCAAGGCTTCATCCACCGGAATATCGTAAATTCGTCTTAAGGCTGGATGTGCCTTAAAGCGTTTATAACTCCAGTGATAATGTTCCGGATGCTGGGCAATCAGCTGTTCAATCTTCTGGTGAATCATTGCGGTGCCTTCATTGGCAGAACAGTCGTAGAGCCGTGCGTCCATGGCTTCAATGAAAATATCAAAACCTTGCTGTTCATTGCGCAGTGCATACAGAAACAGGGCAGCGGCTTTAGTTTTTTGAATCAGCTTGGCGCTCAGGTTGCTGGATTCAAGTGGCAGACCAAAATAGTGAATCATTTCACCCCCCAAATGCGGGGTGTGGTCCGGCAGAATTACCGTGGTTCCGCCTTGTTTCAGTGCCTTAAAAATCTGACGAATACCACTGTCATTGGTCGGCACCAGATTGGCCTGTTCGCGGCTGCGTGCGTTACGGACAAACTCATCAGCCGATGGATTTTTCACCGGTTTATACATGATGGTCATTTCAGTATGCTGCGCCACCCAGGCATTCATGATTTCCCAGGTGCCAAAATGCGGCACAATCAGTACCACGCCTTTTTGCGCAACCAGTGCCTCATGTAACAGCTGCTCGCCATGCACCTGATGAATACGGGAAATATTCTTGTGGTTTTCTGCACCCCAGATATTAAAAAACTCAAAATAAGAGGTGAGTTCATTGCGAATGGCCTGACGCGCCAGCTGTTCACGCTGGGTCGCATCTAAATGCGGCAGGGCAATATTTAAATTGAGGCGAATGACCTGAGAGGTCTTGCTGAGCTGAAAGACATTCAAAAATGCCGCCAACAGGCGGGCCGCCCAGCGTGAAAGGCTGAGGGGCTGTCGACTGACAAAATGAAGTAAACGAGAGATAGTCATTGGGGCGAGTTTATCAGTCATTCAGTATAATGAAATCTAAAGAAAAGGTTAAAAATGAAAATATTATAGGGGAAAACATTCAATTTAGACAGCAATCAGTTTTTCGGCGTATATAATGGAGGAAAATTAACTCGAGTTTTGGATTGTTTTTATGTCCGATTGGCCGCCTAAACCAGAAAATGAAATCAAGAATAGCCATCCACCCACAGCACAACAACCGACAGGAAACGAATGGAAGTTACTGGAAAAAGCGGTTTTAGCCTCTGTTGAAGAACAGCGCCGCGCCAGACGCTGGGGAATTTTCTTTAAGTTCCTGACCTTTGCCTATATTTTTATTCTGCTGGTGATTATGGGTAAAAGCTGTAGCAATAATTCTGCTACGGCTGTGACCAGCAGTTCGCATATTGCCGTGGTCGATATTGTGGGTACCATCGCAGCGGATAAACAGAGCGTCAATAGTGAAAATACCATTAAATCACTGCGTAAAGCCTATGAAGCAACCGGCAGTAAGGCGGTGGTGTTAAATATTAATTCACCGGGCGGATCACCGGTTCAGTCCGATGAAATCTGGCAGGAAATCCAGTATTTAAAACAGCAGCATCAGGATAAAAAACTGTATGCGGTGATTGGCGATACCGGCGCTTCAGGCGCTTATTATATTGCTTCAGCTGCCGATGAAATTATTGCCAATCCATCCAGTCTGGTTGGCTCGATTGGGGTGATTATGCCGAATTATGGCGTTAGTGGCTTAATGCAAAAGCTGGGTGTTGAAGATCGCACCATGACCTCCGGTGAAAATAAGGCGCTGCTGTCGATGACACAACCGGTGGATCCGGCACAAAAAGCCCATGTTCAGGGTGTGCTGGATAATGTGCATGCGCATTTCATTACTGCAGTCAAACAGGGCCGTGGCAACAAGTTAAAAGCTAATGATCCAACCTTGTTTTCCGGTTTATTCTGGACCGGTGATCAGGCGTTGAAACTGGGTATTATTGACCGTCTGGGCAGTATGAATACTTTAAAACGTGAATTAAAAGTCGACAAAACCGTCAACTATACCATTGAATATAATCCGCTGGATTCGATGCTGGGTCGTATGGGCACTGCGGTGGGTCAGGGGATGGCCAGCGCTGTATCGCAGCAGATTCAATCTGAACAAAGTACCAAATTCCAATGAAACCATTAATCCATTTTGCTCACGCCAATGGCGTACCGTCACGGGTCTATCAAAAACTATTTCAGCATCTGCAAGATGATTATGACATGATTGATGTGCCTTTGCTCGGGCCAGATAAACGTTATCCAATCGACAATCATTGGAACAGTCTGACCCAGCAGGTGATTGACAGTATTGTGCGGCAGGCACAAGGCCGCAAGGTGATTGCACTGGGTCATTCGCTTGGTTCGGTGCTGAGCTTTCAGGCCGCGCAGCAACGCCCGGAACTGTTTTCCCAGCTGATCATGCTGGATCCGCCAATGATCATGGGTAAAGAAGCCTTAGTGATGCATGTAGCGAAACTGTTGAAGCTGAAAGCCCTCGATAAAATGTCACCGGCGGGATTGTCTAAACGCCGCCGTGATCATTGGGAGTCACGTCAGCAGGCGGCCGAGCTGCTCAGACCCAAAGGCTTTTATCAAGATTTTGATCCGGACTGTTTTCAGGCTTATATCGACCATGCACTGACAGAAGATCCTGTACGTGGTGGGGTGACGCTTACCATTCCTAAAATGGATGAAGTACAGATTTTCCGTACCAATCCATCTTTATGGTGGTTGCCACAGGCCAAATTGAAAGTACCGGCACAACTGGTAGTGGCCGAGAAAGGTCCGTTTCTGGCCCGCAAGTTTCCACAGCAAATTGAGAAGAAATTCGGGATTCCTTTTCATGTTGCGCCGGGCGGTCATATGTTCCCACTGGAACAGCCTGAGCAAGTGGCACAGATGATTAAATCCTTATTACAGGATCAGGCACCTTAAGATTACTTTTGGGAAAAATCAGGTCATAAAAAAACGCATCCGAGGATGCGTTTTTTTATAGATATTACTTTTTATTTTAGCGCTGACAGAACTGTAGCGGTTGCGCTAACACCTGACCACGATACAGCACCGCGTTTGGTGTGTGCTGCAGCGTACCACTACAAATCCATTCCACCACTTGCGGATAAATCAGATGTTCCAGCACATGCACACGATTGGCCAAGCTTTCCACGCTGTCCTGATGCGATACAGTAAGTACCCCTTGGGCCAGCGCCTGACCGGCATCCAGCTCGGCAGTCACATAATGTACCGTACAGCCATGATAGACATCACCCGTGTTTAACACCCGTTGATGAGTATGCATGCCTTTGTAATGCGGCAGCAGAGAAGGGTGAATGTTCAGCATTTTCCCTTCCCAGGCTTTAACAAACTTGGCGCTTAAAATGCGCATAAAGCCTGCCAGCACCACCAGATCAACCCCCCAGTCTAAAAGCTGTTGATGCATCACATCATCAAAACTTTCACGGTCTGGGTATTGCTTGTGTTCAATTACCGCAGTGGCAATACCGGCTTTTTGGGCACGTTCCAGCGCATAGGCTCCAGGTTTGTTGGAAATGACCCCGACAATTTGTCCCGAAAGACGGGCATCAATCAGGGCCTGTAAGTTCGATCCACTGCCTGAAACAAGTACAGCAATTTTCAACATAGACAATTACGCAAAAATCACACGGATTTTTTCGTCAGCACCTTCAACAGATTCTGCATTGTCAACAATGTGACCCATTGCCCAAGCTTTTTCGCCCAACTGGTTCAGCAATTCAACAGTTTTGTCAGCATCCGCTGCATCCACTGCCAATACCATGCCAACGCCACAGTTAAAGGTACGGTACATTTCGAATTGTTCAACACCGCCTTCTTTTTGCAGCAGTTTGAACAGTTCTGGCCATTCCCAAGAGGATTCGTTAATCACCGCTTGCGCACCATTTGGCAGAACGCGTGGTAAGTTACCAGGTAAACCGCCACCGGTGATGTGCGCCATTGCGTGAACATCAACAGATTTAAGTAATTCAAGAATAGGTTTGACATAAATACGGGTTGGCTCCATCGCTGCATCTGCCAGCGGACGGCCATCTACGATTTGGGTCAGGTCAACGTTTTTCACGTCCAGAATTTTACGAAGCAGAGAATAGCCGTTTGAGTGTGCACCTGAAGACGCAACACCAATCAGAACGTCACCCGCTTTGACTTTAGAGCCATCAATAATTTTGCTTTGCTCAACCACGCCTACACAGAAACCTGCAAGGTCATAATCTTCGCCTTCATACATGCCAGGCATTTCAGCAGTTTCACCGCCAACCAGTGCACAGCCCGCAAGCTCACAACCTTGACCGATCCCGGTAACTACATTGGCTGCAACATCAACGTTTAAGTGACCCGTTGCATAGTAGTCGAGGAAGAACAGTGGTTCTGCGCCACAAACCAGCAGGTCGTTCACACACATGGCCACCAGATCCTGACCAATAGTGTCATGACGGTTTAAATTAAGGGCTAAACGTAATTTTGTACCAACACCGTCTGTGCCTGATACGAGAACAGGTTCTTCATAACCTTTAGGAATTTTACAAAGTGCGCCAAAGCCGCCTAATCCGCCCATCACTTCAGGACGAGTGGTGCGTTTCGCAACAGATTTAATTCGATCGACTAACGCGTCACCGGCTTCGATGTCGACACCAGCATCTTTATAGCTTAAACCAGGGGTAGGGTTAGAAGTTGAGTTGCTCATAATGAAGTCTCCGCATTCGCGCGGGGGATTATAACCCGAATATACGAAACTCTTATGTTATTTATGCGCTAAAATGCTATCTTTATTAAAATATTTTACTTTATATAACGATTACACTGCAAAAAGGCGAGATTCTATGGCAGATCGTACTTTACGTCGCATTTTTATCCTTGCCGGGATAGCTTTAATTTTTTGGATTTTATATTTACTCAAGCCGGTCGTTATTCCATTTATTGTCGCCTTTCTTGTGGCTTATCTGTTCAGTCCACTGGTTGATACTTTATATCGGGTTGGGGTGCCGCGCTGGTTATCCATCAGCATCGTTTTTGTCGGAATCGGGATTCTACTGACCGTGGCAGTCTGGTACATCATTCCGCTGGTCTGGAAACAGCTGATGATTGCTCGCGACAGTATTCCGGTCGGAATTAACTGGATCAATACCACCTTTTTGCCCTGGATTTCTGAAACTTTTAATGTCGATGAGATGGAAATTGATACCACGCATATGTCAACCATTATCATGGACTATGTGCAGACCAATTACAGCGCCGACAGCATTCAGGCCATGATTTTACGGGTGGCGCAGTCCGGTCTGAACTTTATCCAGATTGGCGGGACCATTGTTTTAATTCCAATTATTGCCTTCTATTTTCTGCTCGACTGGGACCGTATGCTGGACAGTCTGCGCCGTTTAATTCCACGTCCGTATGAGCGCAGCACCCTGCATATTGTGAATGAATGCCATAACGTATTAGGCGCGTTTGTCAAAGGTCAGTTCCTGGTGATGATCCTCCTAGGTGTGGTCTATGCCACCGGTCTGCAACTGATTGGTCTGGACGTTGGCCTGATTATCGGGATGGTGGCAGGTCTGGCCAGTATCATCCCATATTTAGGTTTTGCGGTCGGGATTATTGCTGCGGTCATTGCCACCTTATTGCAGTTCGGTATCGACTGGATGCAACTGTTCTTGGTGCTGGTGGTGTTTATGATTGGTCAGGCGGTAGAAGGCTACGTGCTGCAACCGTTTTTACTGGGCGATAAAATTGGACTGTCACCGGTAGCAGTGGTATTTGCCGTACTGGCTGGTGCGCAACTGGCCGGTTTCCTCGGGATGTTAATTGCCTTGCCGGTTGCCGCGGTAATTGTGGTCTTGCTACGTCATGCCCGGGATTGCTATGAACGCAGTCAGTGGTATGGACAGTCGACGGCTATCATTCATCATGACCAGCAAACGGGCAGTATCAGCATAGAAACTGATCAGGTGGATGTGGATATTGATCTTGAGAAAGATCAGACAAAGCCACTGCAACAGACTGAAAAATCGAGTAAGATGAATCCTCTTGATCCTAAAGATGTTTAACGAAGGCCTATTCTGTATATGCGTCAACTGCAGCTTGATATAGAACCTCAACTCGATGCCCGAATCAGTGATTTTTCTGGTCCGGGCTGGGGCCATGTAATTGACGCAGTGCGACAGTTGCATGCGGGGCTGGTCAACCGTTTTTATGTTTATGGCGGTGCCGGTACCGGCAAGAGCCATCTGCTTTCAGCAATTTGCGATTCTTATCTGGAAATTGGCAAATCCGCGATTAAAGTCTCTTTGCTGGAACTTCTGGATGCCCCGACCGAAGCCATTACTTCTTTAGATCATTTTGATCTGGTCTGTCTGGATGATATTGAAGCGATTAGCGGCGTGCCGCACTGGCAGCGCGCGGTATTTCATTTAATCAATTACAGCAATGAAATGGGTGGACAACTGGTATTTTCATCACGTTTTGCCCCGATTGAACTGAAACTGGAATTGCCCGATTTACAGTCCCGTTTAACTCAGGCTGTGAGTGTGAAAGTGCCGACTGGCAGCCTGTTTGCCGACCGTCAGGCTTTGGTAACTTCGGTGCTGCAACGTAAAGGTATTCAGATTGATCAGCAGATTATTGACTACTTGCTGTTACATGGTCCGCAGCAGACTTCAATGCTGTTACAAAGCCTGCAACAACTGATTCAGCTGCTAAAAGGCGAAAAAACCAAACTGAGCGGCGCGAATTTGCGCCAGATCTACGCATTAATTGACGAATATCGGTAAAATACAAAAAAACTTGAGTAATTACTCTAGCTATGACAAATTACACTCAAAATAAGTCTTAGTTGCAAGGAAGCTGCAACTTAAAAATAAAAATGAATAAATAGGTTAAGGAGTAAGCTTATGCTCAAGCGGAGCATCGGCATTGGTATGCTGTTTATTGCGGGACATGCTTATAGTAGCAATATTGTTGTCACCATCACTGAAGATATTCAAGCCAATGATAAAGAATGTTCACTGCGCGAAGCAGTCGAGTATATTAATTTGGGGTTGCCGGAAGAAGGCCATAATGGCTGCGGTGGCGAAAATTCCTCCAATGTCATTCTGTTAGAAAAACACGCCGTTTATAAACTCAATCAGCAGTTAAAAATTACCCAACCCTTAAGCATTAAAACCACCTATGACACCGGCTTGAAAGAAAACAATATCAAAGGCCTGAACAATGCCATTATCGAAATGGCTGGTAATGAACGTATTTTTCATATTGAAAGCAGCGATGATAAACGTATTCAGGTCAACCTGAGCGAAGTCAGCCTGCAAGGCTGTGGCAGCGACAGTTGCCGTCCCAATCAGGGCGGTCTGATTCTGAACCATGAATACCTGGTGCTGGATTATGTCAAGCTGAGTCAGGGTCGAGCCAACCAGGGCGGCGCCATCTATAATCTGGCTGAAGTGGGAGAGAATATCGCGCCAGCCTTTATTGAAATTAAAAACAGTTTAATCCAGCACAACCATGCCACCGAAGGTGGCGCCATCTATAGCCGACTGCCAAGCTTCCGGATTTATGCAGCGGTGTTTAGCGACAACAAAACCAGCGATCTGGCATCTGCCAACCTCTACACCCAGTTACCTACAGAAGATGTCGAAAATCTCAAGCTGCTGGCCGCTGCCAATACCATCAGCAGTACGACCTTTAACCGCAATGAAGGCTATGTGCTGAACCTGAGAGACAATATCGGGGTCAATAATGTCACCTTAATGGGCAATAGCGCTGGGGTACGTTTAGAAGCCCCGGCAGGAAAAGGCTATATTGCCAACAGTATTCTGCTGGCCAATCCACATCCTGTGACGGCGCAGTCTGCTAACTGTAGCAAAGAGGCAGCCGATCAAAGCGTGCTGCAAAACAATCTGGTCTCTGAAGAATGTGGAACGGGCGATGCCAATTACCCGAACCAGATCTGGCAGGGTAGCCATATTTTTAGCGGGAATATCCTGGAAGGCGCCTGTAAGGTGCTGAGTGAAGATGAGGACGCATTATTCTGCCCGTATCAGGTTAAAGAAGAACAGTTCCTGGGCTATATTCGCCCACGTATTTTACTGAATTACCAGACCCTGGCTGACTCTCCAATCGTCAACAAAGGCTATGCACAAGTGGGCACCACTGAGCAGGTTACTTGTGCCTCGGCAGATCAGCGCGGGGTGAACCGAGCTTCGGATAATACCTTGTGTGACCGTGGTGCAATTGAAATTACCGTACCTGATGCCTCAGGTCTCATTGGTCGGGATATTCTGGCCGGTGAAATTGCGGAAATGTCGGTCAGCGATTTAATTGGTGATAGTGATCTGGTACCAGCCGAGTTCTGTGATAGCCTGTTTAGCAGCAATCCGACCGGGAAAGCCTGGCAAGCCGGCTGTGTGCAGATTGAGCAGACCCAGACCAGTTCCAAAGGCCAACTGACAATTGATGAGCAGGGCAAGATTATTTATACCCCGGATTCTGCTTGGCATGGCGCAGATGTTTTTAAAATTAAACTGGTGACCAGCAGTACACGTTTTAACACCACCAAACCGTATGTGGAAATTCGTGTACAAGTGATTCAGGCACCTGAAAACCACATGGACAGTGACAAAATTAAAACATCTGGCGGAGCAGTGGCTGGCTATGGCGTGCTCATGTTGATGTTACTGGCAGCTTGGCGCCGTAAAAAATAAAAACAGGGAAAGGGAATGAAAAATTATAAAAAAGCACTCTTGGGAGTCATGATTGTCAGTGCCATGTCATTAATGGCCGCAGAAGACCGTACTATTTATGTCACTACATTTGCCGATGAAAATGGTGAAAACCCGGATAAATGTTCGCTACGTGAAGCCTTGGTGGCGGCCAAACAGAACAAAGCCTTTGGGGGCTGTAGTGTCGGCAATACCAACTATATTGCAGTGGACTATATCCGTCTGCAAGCGGGTGAATACAAGTTAAATGCTGAATTACGCCCGCAATCCAATGTGCGGATTATGGGGGCGACACCGCTTGATTACAGCAAGAAAGATCCTATTACCCACCGTTATCCGGCGCTGATACCACATCAGACCATTATTAACGGCCAGGGGTTGCATCGTATTGTTAATACGCTCGACAGTCAGGCCAATGTTATGTTTGACGATCTGACCCTTAAAAATGGCTATAGCGATGGGCTGGGTGGGGCTTTACTGGTTGCCGGACCGTTGACCTTAACCAATACCGCAATTCTGGACTCGCAGGCAGCGCGGGGTGGTGCACTGTATATTGCTGCCCATAATCAGGAACAGCCAATTACGGTGGTGAATAGCCTGATTCAGGGGAACAGCGCCAGTGTCGGCAGTGTGCTGGCGATGGACTGTACGGCAAATCTGGCAGATACCCAAGCCAATATTACCATTCAGCAAAGCAGTGTCATTCAGAATGGCAACAGCAACAGCCTGAGTAGCTTTGATTTTTGTGGCAAGCCGCGTCTGACTTTAACCAATACCACAGTGGCTAAAAATAAAGCGAACTTAACGCAGGGGCATATTTTTAACCTGGCCAATGGCCCGGAACACCGCCTCAGTACGCAATCGGTCTTCAGTTTAAATAACAATACCATTGTCGAAAATGAGGCTGCCAGCACCTTCTATTATGATGATTCAGGCATCAAAGTATTAAGATTTAATGTGCTGGCATTTAATACCGGAAAATCATGCCGTTATGCGTTGAATAATGGCAATTTAACCGAGCGGCAACCGAATATCAGCTCATCACGCAATGCGCTAATTTTCCCGAATGCACAAAGTGTAGAGCAGGGGGTATGTGACCTGCCGGAAACGCTCGCGAGCACAGAAGAAAACTCAATGAGCTCGGTGAATCTGAGTGGCAAGCAGTTAAGTGATGTGCTCTATCCAATGCAGCCGGCTTCAGCCTATAACTTATTCCTGCCGTTATATTATCCAAAAAATCTGGACAATGATGCGGACCTGGTCAATGTCGAAGGATTTGGCTGTGAAGTGTCAGATCAGCGTGGTTTACAGCGTGTGACTGATGGCACCCTGATTTTAGATCCAGAACAGAAAAACAGCTGTGAAATTGGTTCGGTTGAACTCATGCGTATGACCGCAGCAGATATTGTCAATCTGAAAAACGTGTCGCATGTGACCTTGTTTGACAGCTATCAGCAGGAGATTGACCGTTTAAAAGCGCTGGTTCAGGCACCAGAGAAAAATAAAGAGCTGTTGGCCCAACATCAGGCAGATCTGCAAAACTATGAAAATTTACTTAAATTTTCCAAGCAAAAACAGAAGTATCGGACTATTTATATCGATCCATTTGCACTAGCCCTCAAGCATGATGAACCAAATGCCGATGGTAGCGTGGCACAATTGCTGGAACTAAAACCGGAACACTTTAATATCAGTACAGAAGTCTATGGTATTGGCGGTGGTTTAGAAGATGTGGCCTTTGACCGCAGTAAACTGCTGCATGATCCAAACCTGAAATGCGAATGGGATGCCGATGTAAAACGGATTCTGTTCTATCGGGTCGATGATCAGGTGACCCAGAATATTGATTCTGCCTATTGTGCCTATACCATTACGTCGGTGACGGATCCAACTGTTCAGTCGAGTGGTTTGCTTGAGGCAAAATTCATGAACATCAAACCGATTGCCAAAGCCGACCGCTACACCATTGAATATGGTTCGGATTTGAAAATTAATGTCAATCCGCTGGAAAATGACAGTGATGATGGCGATGGACCTGTCAATACACTGCTGTCTGGACAAAATAAACCGGCCTTTTATACCGATAGCAATGGACTTGAATTGCCAATCCTTTTAACCAATGTACCTGAAAGTGTACTGGTCACGGCAGACCGGAGTGGTCAATGTCCAGGGGATTATGTGAGTGAAACCTGTTATGGTGGAAACCTGCAGATTCAGGTGCGTAACAGCTATAGCCCGTTTGATTATGAGCTGAAATACAAGGTATTTGATGCTGAACAGGAGCTGTCCAATGAGGCGACCATCAGCCTGATCAATACCGCGAAAAACAGCAATACTGAAGGAAGCGGTGGTGGAAGTTTAGGGCTTGCTGGATTATTTGGTTTATTGGGTATGGCAGCATATCGTGTACGCCGTCAGTTTAAGTCCTAAATCATGAATTCAGTGAGTGTAAAAAAGCCTCTTTCAAGAGGCTTTTTTATGGACCAGCATTGGGTTGATGCTTGGCTTAACCGCTTAGTATTCCGTCGGCG
This sequence comes from Acinetobacter sp. Q85-2, assembly GCF_013420555.1. NCBI lineage: Bacteria > Pseudomonadati > Pseudomonadota > Gammaproteobacteria > Moraxellales > Moraxellaceae > Acinetobacter > Acinetobacter sp. Q85-2. Next base: position 4,130 of record NZ_VOXW01000022.1, on the reverse strand, counting down.
TGATATATTTATTGATATATTCTTCACGAATCAGCACGCGTTCTTCAGGCGTGGCCTTCTGCATTCTTTGGCCCAGTTCCTTGCGTTCCTGGGTACTCATTTTTTGCCAGGTTTCACGCATTTTCTGCTTTTCTGCATCGGGTAGCTGAATAAACCAGTCCATACGCTGTTGCAAAGAAGCACTTTTATCGGACGGCAGTTCTTTTAAATTCTGATAACGTTTGATTAAGGCCAATTGTTCTTCATCTGAGAGGGTTTCCCAGCTTTCAACAATTTTTGTGTCTGCATCTTTGGAGAAAATCCAGAAACGCTCAAAGCCTGCAAAGCTGGTTTGCAAAAAGCCCAGCGCACAGAAGGCGAATGTTAAACGTTTAGCTGCCATGTTGAACTTTATCCTCACCCAGCACCAATAACATTTCTAGATCTTCCATCATTTGTGGTGAAAGTTTTGGCGTAGCCACCACCTGATTTTGCGGTTGCGCGGTCATTTCTACCGAATTTGGTAAAATGACGAATCCTGCAATGGCAGCCGCAAGTGCAAAACCGGACATTTTCCACAGGCCATAGCGTGATGTCTGCTTATCCTGAATCTGATCCAGAACATGATTCATCACCACAGCTTTGTCTTTGTGGTGGTGGGCGAGTCCATCAAGTTTGGAAGTCACTTGTTTTAAGAAATCATCTTGTTTCATTCGGATGATCCTCCCAGATATGGATTCATATGTGCCAGAGTCTGGCGTAAAGCCTGAATAGCACGATGATAATGGGTTTTTACACTGCCTTCAGAACAATTCATAATCTGGGCAGTAGTCTGAGTATCGAACCCTTCCCAGGCCCGCAGCATAAACGCTTGTTGCTGACGCACTGGAAGTTTGGCGATTGCTTCCTGAATTTCTTCAGCAGTCATGGCTTGGTCCAAAAACTCAGCAGGATTGAGTGCACGTTCATCGACCAGATCATTTTGTTCGACATCATCGTCATCCAGGCTGACTTTGCGGAAAAATGAAAAGGGTTGTGCACGACGGGCTTCTTTACGTCGCCAGTCCTGTAATTTGTTATTTAAAATGGTGTAGAACAGCGGATACCACTCATCTGTGCTTTTATCGGCATAGGATTTGTGCAGGGAAATAAAGGCTTCCTGAACCAGATCCATCGCGATGCCATGCTGTCCCTGAGTGGCACTTTCCATCATCACTAAGGCGCGCCCGGTGACCTCGTGCATAAAAGTTTTCAGGCGTTGTTCAGCCGTACTCTTCAGAGTACTCAAACTTTCAGGTTGAGACTTTTTGGGTGCTAAATCCATAGAGATGGAAAATCCTGTCATTGGATACCCACCATTATTTTTAACTTCATGGCACTATTAACGTTAAAAATAATGGTTCGGTTGACATTACAAGTTATTATTTTTCTAGTGTAATCTATTTTTTTAATAGGGCCAGCCTATTTAATATAAATTAACGTATTAGAGTCGTTGACGTACCATTTCAAAAAAACAGACTGAACCGGCAATCGCGACATTTAAGGATTCCTGTCCGCCTGGTTGGGGAATGGTAACGGCTTCGGCATGTGCTAGTGCGTAATCCGATACACCTTGACCTTCATTACCGAGAATCCATACGCATGGCTGGCTTAAGTCTTTGACATACAGGCTGGTGGAACGGTGTGAGCTGGTGACATAGACCGGAATTTTAAACTGTTCCAGAATCTCCTCGAGCTGGATATTTTCAAAGGTCTGCAAAGAAAAATGCGCCCCCATCCCGGCACGTAATACCCGTGGTGACCATAACGAGGCGGAGCCTTTGGTGCAGACAATTTGCTGGATGCCGGCTGCAGCAGCCGAGCGTAGCAGGGTGCCGACATTGCCCGGGTCTTGGACATTTTCCAAGATTAAGGTATCGGCCTGATAGTCAAGCGCCTGACTGGAACTTGGCAAATCGACAATAGCCAGACAGGCAAGGGTGGTGCCCAAGGTACTTAAATCTTTATATAAAGACTCGCCAATTACAAACACCGTACCCTGATACTGGTCCAGAATATCGTTCAGATCAGGATGTTTCAGGGCATTTTCGGTGGTGAAAATCGCGTTAATTTTCCGGTTTTGTTCTAACCATGCCAGACAAAGGTGCGAACCTTCAAGCACAGTCTGACCTTGTTTTTTACGGTAGCTGTTTTGTTCAATCAAGCCACGTAGGTGCTTAATTTTAGGATTATCTTTCGATTCGAGAAATAAGATAGGCATGGAGAACATCCACACCTGTGAGCACAGACCCACAGGTGTTAATCAGAAAAAATTAAGCGTGGTAGCCAGTAACAAGATCAACTTCGTTTTTAGAACCAATGATCACTGGTACACGTTGATGCAGATCGGTCGGTTCAATTTCCAGAATACGTACACGACCTGTTGTCGACGCACCACCGGCTTGTTCCATGAGCATACTCATCGGGTTGGCTTCATACATTAAACGTAAACGGCCAGCTTTTTTCGGGTCTTTCAGGTCATATGGATACATGAAAATCCCGCTACGGCATAGAATACGGTGGATATCACCTACCATACAAGCTACCCAGCGCATATTGAAGTCTTTTTCACGTGGACCGGTTTTACCTGCTAGCAGTTCATCAATATAACGTTGAACGGGTGCTTCCCAATGACGCTGGTTAGAGGCATTAATTGCATATTCTTTGGTGTCGGCTGCCACCTGGATATTTTCCGAAGTCAGCAGGAATTCCTGAGTTTCCGGGTCAAAGGTAAAGAACACTACACCTGCACCGACGGTTAAGGCCATCATGGTTGATGGGCCATACAGTACATAACCGGCAGCAACCTGGTGAACACCGGCCTGCATGAAATCAGCTGCTTGCGTGACGGCATTTTTTGCCGGAAGAATCGAGAAAATGGTGCCGACACACATATTGATGTCGATGTTGCTTGAACCATCTAGCGGATCGAACAGCACTAAATATTGGCCATTTTCCTGTGCCGGAGTGAATTCATCCAGTTCTTCTGAGGCTAAACCGCCGACATTAGGATGTTTCTGTAAGGCATCAATCAGGTAATCATTGGAAATGACATCGAGTTTCTTTTGCTCTTCGCCTTGCACGTTCTCATTTTGTGCACTGCCCAGAACCCCAGCCAAGGCGCCTTTTTGTAAAGCCTGATCAATAGTTTTGCAGGTATTGGCAATGGTCTCAATCACCTGTGCAAGTTCAGGGGTTAAATTTCCGCTTTGTTGTTGTAGAAATTGGGACAGGGTGCGATAAGACATAATAGGAAAACTCCGAATAAGAATCGATCGGGCATGATCAAAAAAGCTTTGTCCGATATTTTAGATGAGAACAGCTTAAAAGAAAAATTAAACTCAACTATTTGACGTGATTTTGCCCTTGCAAGTCTGCTAGAAAGTGCTATGTTGATGTGAAGGAACAGAATCAACCAGTATATAGGAGCACACATATGACAACGTTAAAGTTTGATGCGACTCCAACCCCAAGCGAAGGCATTAGTTTAGATGAAATTAGCGCCGACAAGGTCAAAGAGGCCTGGAAGGGGTATGAAGCAAAACCAGAGTACAAGAAATTTAACAAGCACGACATGATTGAGTCGATGCAACCCGCCAAAGATGAAGAAGATGCACAGGCAGATGCACCTTAAATAGAATTTGGCTCAGCTCTTGTGTTTGAGTATTAAAAAAGCGCCCGATGGAGTAATGCCAGTCAGTTAAGCAAATATTAGAAAAATGTAGTAAAAATGAGTGTATGTAAATACGCTCATTTTTTTATGTCTTTATCTGAACATTTAGAATCCACTCTGGAACATGCTCTCCCATCACTTAGCCATTTTTGTGAACTTATTGACTTAAATTGGATTGAAACATCTCTGCATCAAACAGGTAAGGCATCGATCAGAAGGAGAAAATTACCTGCTGAGCATGTGGTTTGGCTTGTTCTTGGGCTTGCCTTGTTTCGCAATCAACCCATCAGCTATGTGGTAGAGCAATTAAACCTCGTGTTTGGTACAACAGATTATTGTGTTCCTAGTGCAGCTGTCCAAGCTCGACAACGTTTAGGTCGAGAACCCTTAGCTGCCTTATTCTCCTTAATCAGCCAAGCATGGTTTGATGAATCACAAC
>NZ_VOXW01000021.1:0-50814 GCF_013420555.1 Acinetobacter sp. Q85-2 | reverse complement strand
CTAGAGGATTTCAGAATCATTGCAAGCCCCAATTCACTTTATTTTTCACATATGTATCTTTTTTCTACGAAACAGCTAAAAAAACCGGTTTTTCACTTATTTTTTGCACAATTCAAAAGAAAAAATCCCGCGAACGGGATTTTTTGCTGGCTTTCTTTTTATCTTATTCAGTAAATTTCTGCGTGCTGTAATCCGCTGTTGGCAATTTACCGAGTGATTTTTGTCCGGTTGTTCCCGGTAAACGCTCGACATACTGTAAAAACGCTTCGGCATAATCGAGGCCCACATCCATACGGCGCTCGCCTGTCACCTCTTTCATGCTTCTATAGTAGTCCTGTCCATTGGCCAGGAAGTCGATAGTCACCACTTTATAGGTTCGATCCAAGACCAGTGCTTCATAACTACCGCTTGCATTACGCACTTCCAGCTGGCTAATACGCTGCCCTTTGGCCTGGGTTAAATCTACCTGCCAACGTAAACCACCAGTATATGGATAACTGCCGGTATTTCTCTGCTCGACCACACCGCTAATCGCATCTTCCAGCGTGGCTTTAATTTCTGCACCAGTCATATCCAAACGGACCAGTGTATTTTTAAATGGCAGTACCTGATAGATTTTCTCTACGGTGACTGGACCTGCCGCGACATCCACACGCACCCCACCACCATTCTGGAATGACAGATCGGCATCAAAGTACACTTTACCTTGTTGCAAGAAGGCTTCGGCAATCATCTGCTGAATATCGCCGCCATGAGCAATGACATGCGGATTCTGATTACAGATATCGCCCAAGCTAGAACGGCTGGTATCGCGCTGCGTCCCCGGTACACGGCGTAAACACAGGTTATCAGTTGCCTGAGCCACCACCGTGCTGGCAAAATTCTGTTTCTGTTGTTGATATGGCAACAGCACATTTAAGGTCGCGGTATATGGGCTGACCACCTGCATCGGAATATTCGCCGCTTTAAAACGCTCCAACAGCGCCGCCTCTTCGGTTGCATTTAAGGCTTCAAACTGTTTGCTCTCGGTATTTTCACGCTTAAAGTCATCGCCCACTAAAATGTGCGGTGTACCACTACACTGTTCCACCTGACCTTGCGGATTGAACCTGACCTTTAAATCACCCACTACATAGCTGTACTGCCAGGCCTGGGCAATACAGACCAGATCACCATCTTTATTTCGCGCTTGGGTCGGATACGCACCACTCGGACTCAGGCCGACCGCCTCTAAACTGTCCGGACCTAATAAGGTATGTGAGTCACCACCAACAATTACATCGACATCGGTTAAAGCCGCAGCCAGTTGCTGATCCAGGGCAAAACCGGTATGGGTTTGCAGGATAATCTTATGGATGCCTTGAGCTTTCAGGCGATCAATTTCCTGTTGAGCCGCTTCAATTTCATTGGCAAACGTAGTGTCACTGTTCGGCTGAGAGGCATTTTTGGTTTTATCAGCAATGGTCAGGCCAATAATGGCAAACTTTTCACCGTCACGTTCAAATATAAAAGACTTTTCAATGCGCTGGGTCTGATACAGCGGCGAAGATGGGCCGAAATTCACATTGGCCGATACAATACGGGTTGGTGTGGCACAGTTACCGGCATCCAGATAGTTAATAAATTTCTGTAGGCCTGCATCTTTGGCATCAAATTCATGATTACCCAGCACAAAACTGTCAAAGCAGACCGTATTCATGACATCTGCATCCGCCTTACCTTCAGAAAGGTTGAAATACAGATCGCCGGTAATCGCATCACCACTGTGCAGTTTGATCACATTCGGATATTCCTCTGTCAGACGGTTGATTAACCCGGCGACACGGGCAAAACCACCCCGGCTGACGCTATAATTTTCTTCCTCAGCCCCTTGTGCCAAGCTAAAGTTCCAGTGCTCTTCATCTAAATGGGAGTGATGGTCATTAATATGCAGAATATTCAGTTCAACGGCTTTACCCTCGACTACTGGTGTCGGTGTAGTAGTCTGACGGTCATTATCCCCGCAGGCTGTCATGAAAACAGAAAGACAGGCTATTGATAATATGGTTTTTTTATTCAATACGTTCATCTGGCAATTACCCTGAGACTCAGTGTTTTAATTGGAATTGTCTGACTGAGTCTGTGGCCTGAACATGTAAGGCAGATGAAAAAACGATCAAGATTTCATGACAATAGTTAAACCCGTTCGCGAATATGCTGCATCACCTCTAAGACCAGTGCCTGTTTACCGCGATAATCTTCGGCCGCAAACAATAGTCTGGCTTTGCGCGGTAGTTGCTCGTGAATCAGGGCAAATAGCTGATACATGGCCGACAGTTCCAATTGCTCAAACAGCGTCTTGACCGGATGATAGGCAAACTGCTTTTCACTTTGCGGCTGATATTCAAACAGGAAACGTAAAATGGTATCCAGCTGCTGGTCATGAGTATCGGTATTATAGGAATACATACGCGCCCTCTGGCTCAAGTTTATTTTTTTAGATGGAAATAATGATCGGGGTTTATTTATACGCCGGATCTTTGCAGCGGGCAACCATGGGCAGATACCGCTCCAGTTGCTCAAAAAACCGCTTTTTTCAGGTCAAAGGCTAAATTTTGGATAAAAAAAAGAAAGAGATCTCTCCCAAAATCTCTCCCTCGGAGTTGAATCTTTTACGGATCCATATGTTATTGTCATTATTATTTTCAGCTATTTCCGCGCTTCTTGGGGATGAAACGTCATCAAATAGCAATTTACCCTCTAGATATGTAGACACCACATATTTAGACGGATAAATCTTAAACATAAAATATGACAAAATCAAGACAATCGGGAAAATTTAATTCTTGTTTTTATAAGGTTTTTTTTTAAATTTAAATATTTAAATATCTTATAAGCAATATCATAAAAAAAGCAGACCGAAGCCTGCTTTTTAATTCAACTACTTAACTGCATTTTTAGTCGGTAAAGGTGACTTTGGCAATGGCTTTTTTACTGGCCTGCACAATCAAAGTTACGTTTTCTTTCACCGAAAATGAGGCATCGACTGGTTGCCAATCAACTTTCACTGCACCACGACCGACAGCATCTTTAGCTTGCGCTGCGTTTTTGGTTAAACCTGCTGCACGTAAAATAGAAGCAATGAAAATCTCGCCGCCATATTCGCCACGTGAAATGGTCACTTCTGGTGTGCCTTCTGGCAATTCACCTTCGGTAATCAGGTTACCGGCACCTTTATGCGCCTTGGCTGCAGCTTCTGCACCGTGGAAACGCTCGACCAGTTCCAGCGCCAGAATCTTTTTCACATCCTGCGGGTTACGGCCTTCAGCCACTTCTTTCAGTAACTGCTGGATTTCTGCCACAGACTTGAAGCTGAGCAGGTCAAAATAACGCTCAATCAGTGAGTCCGGCATAGACAGCACTTTCTGGTACATCGCGCCTGGGGCATCAAATACACCAATATAGTTGCCCAATGATTTCGACATCTTGTTGACGCCATCTAAACCTTCCAGAATTGGCACGGTAATACACACCTGTGCTTCCTGGTTATAACGGCCCTGTAAGGTACGGCCCATCAGCAGGTTAAAGGTCTGGTCAGTACCACCCAACTCTACGTCGGCTTCTAAAGCCACCGAGTCATAGCCTTGTACCAGCGGATACAGGAATTCGTGAATCGCAATTGGTTGCTGGTTGTTATAACGCTTGGTGAAGTCATCACGCTCCAGCATACGCGCCACGGTTTGCTGTGAGGCCAGTTGAATTAAATCGGCCGCAGTTTTGCTGGCAAACCATTCCGAGTTAAACACCACTTTGGTTTTGTTTGGATCAAGAATCTTGAACACCTGTTCCTGATAGGTTTTGGCGTTTTCCAGTACCTGCTCGCGTGACAACGGCGGACGGGTCGCGCTCTTACCGGTCGGGTCACCAATCATGGCGGTATAGTCACCAATCAGGAAGAAGACCTCGTGACCCAAATCCTGGAACACTTTCAGCTTGTTAATTAAAACCGTATGACCCAAATGCAGATCAGGTGCAGTCGGGTCAAAGCCCGCTTTAATTTTTAAAGGACGGTTCTCTTTTAATTTCTTTAGAAGATCTTCTTCAGAAATAATTTCATGCGTACCTCGTTGGATGAGGGCAAGTTGTTCTTCAGCTGGCAAGAAATTTGACATCACAAAACCCAAACACATCAGTTATTCAATTTGTGCGATATACTAACACTTTTTCAGCACATTGCAGGCTTAAGAATAACCATGACAGCGATCTATATTGGGGTAATGACCGGCACAAGTATGGATGGTGTCGATATTGTTGCTGCTTCTTTTGATCCTTTACAGCTTCATGCCACCCTGACCCTGAGCTTCGATCCCGATTTACGCGATGAACTGATGGCCCTAACCCTGCCAGATGACAATGAAATTGACCGGATGGGCAAGGCCGATGTGGCGCTGGCGCAAATGATTGGACATGGCATTAACCGCCTGATTGAAGAACACCAGCTTGATCGCAGCCAGATTCGTGCCATTGGTTCACATGGCCAGACCATCCGCCACCGGCCTGAACATGGCTTTACCCTGCAAATTGGTGATCCAAATATTATTACCGAAATAACCCAGCTGCCGGTGGTCTCGGATTTCCGCCGGCGTGATATGGCTGCCGGTGGACAAGGTGCTCCGTTGGTACCAGCTTTTCATCAGGACGTGTTCCAGCATGACAGCATCCACCGGGTGATTCTGAATTTGGGCGGGATTGCCAATGTCAGCATGTTGCCTGCCGGACAGCCGGAAAAAGTCTATGGTTTTGATACCGGCCCGGCCAATATCCTGATGGATGCCTGGTGTGAACGCTACACCGGCCAGCCTTATGATGAAAACGGCAACTGGGCGGCTTATGGACAGCCAATTCGCAGTCTGCTGGACCGGCTACAGGCACATGAATATTTTTCCAAAGAGCCGCCAAAAAGCACCGGCCGTGAAGATTTTAACCTGGAATGGCTGGATGAACAGATTGCCGACTGGCGCAATGACCTGGCCTATCAGGAACTGGAAGATACCCCGGAAAATGTACAGGCCACCTTGTTAAAACTGACCACCCGCGCGATTAAAAAAGCCATTTACCGCTCCGGCATGGACACCGGTGAAGTCTATGTTTGTGGTGGCGGTGCCTATAATTCCTATTTACTGGAACAGCTGCGCTGGCGCTTACGCAAACATGAGTGGAGTGTACAGACCACGGCGGATTTAGGCATTAACCCGACCTGGGTGGAAGCCACTGCTTTTGCCTGGCTGGCGATGCGTTTTCTCAACCAGCAAAGTGGCAATTTCCCGGCTGTGACTGGGGCCAAAGGCTACCGGATTTTAGGAACATTGACCGCAGTCTAGGCCAATCTCTTTATATTAAAAAAGATATTAAAAAAGCCCTCAAAATAGAGGGCTGAGTATTTTAAAATTCTGCTTAAATCGAGAAAGAAGAACCACAGCCACACGTAGTCGTGGCATTCGGATTTTGAACCACAAAACGTGAACCTTCCAGACCTTCTAAATAGTCCACCACTGAACCGACCAGATATTGATAGCTGAGTGAATCGACCAGCATTTTTACGTCACCATTCACGAATTCAGCATCATCTTCATTCATGCTTTCAGCAAAGTTAAAGCCGTAAGAGAAGCCCGAACAACCACCACCGGTCACATAAACGCGTAACATTAAATCTTGGTTGCCTTCACTGTCACGCAATTGGCGTACTTTGTTCGCAGCATTGTCAGTCAGCACAAGGGCTTGGGCATTCATGTCGGATTCCTCGTTCGATTCAAATGTCTTTTAACAGAAAAGACCACATATCAAGTATAACATACCCAATATATGGTCAGTCATGTTCAATTCAAAGTCAATTCAGACTAATTTTATCAAGATTATTTGTAATTCTCATCCTGTAGGCCGCATTCGAAGTTTTTCGGATCCTGCTTACAGCGGAATTGCCACAGCAGCTTCATCATGCGTTTGTCATAAATGCCACGTTTGGTCAGGTCAATCCGCGCCTCACGCATCATCTTCTGATAGCCCGGTTTGTCGGCTGCCGGAATATTCATCCAGTATTTTTGCGGAATATCGGCTTTCATTTTACCCAAGATGTTAAAGGCACGCGGTAATTGACCTTTGACCCATTCCCGTGATTTCTGGCCAAAACCGGCCGGGAACTTGTTCGGGCGAATAATAATATTGCCAGTCACCTGTAAAATCGGATAATTCACAATCGCGCCTTTACTGCCCAGGCCCTTATGCAGCTCTAGCGGCTTAAACACGGCGGCCGGTGCACCAATAATATCGACCTGACCATTATTAAACTTGCTGCCGAAGTTGGTGACATCGGAACTGACCGCCTGCGCACCAATCTGCTGCACCATAATTTTTTGTGCCTGGTCATAATCCAGGACCGCAATTTTTTTACCGGCAGCTTTGGCCACGGTATTAATACTGCGGTCATTGACCATTAAAAAGGCATCACCGACAGGCACTACACCAGCCACTTCATACTGGCCTTGAGTCATAAAGCGGGAAAATTTCGGACTGGCCAGTCCCTGCATGACTTTGACCGCCAGATTTAAATCGGGAATTGCACCAATCGCATCCAGAGAACCGGTAAAGCTGTTAAATTGACGCCCGCGCATACCGGTGACACTAATCCCGTCACATTTACCGGCTTTAAAATCTTCGGCAATTACCGCTTCATTCTGTCCGACACGCAGTTCAATATCGGCGCCCCAGGCTTTGGCCGCCAGCTGATAGTCCAGCATCAGCGCATACACATCGCCACTTTTTCCCACCAAATCAAAGACACACACTGTCTGCTTGGCCTGTGCTGCAGTCGCACCGAGTCCCATCACTGCAGCCAGTGCGATGCCTTGAGCATAATATTTCATTGATCTTTCCTTTATCGCTGTTCTTGTTGTTTTCAGTTGTACTGAAGTGTTTAATATTTTAAAAAGCTGTTTTTGCCTATCCATCCTTGTTCTTTTTACCTTTGGAGATCACCCTCTCCTGCTCCTCCTGTCTGTATGCCTTGGATGAAACAACTCATCTCTATTTTTTAGGCTTGGGCAAAGATGAAACTATTATTTTTGATTAGCTTACGTGATTTGACCTGAACTGCAATGGCCCAAGTGACAAGGTTCCAGATGCAACAACCCGGCACAGATGCCGGGTTGTTTTTCCTTAAAAATGAAGCTTATTCACCGCCCAGTGAACACTCGAAGTTGGCTTTATCGACAGAACAGCGGGCACGTTTGAGTACGCTCATCATCGACGCATCATAAATACCGCGCTTGGTCATATCCATCCGCCCTTCACGTAACAGTTTCTGGTATTTGGTTTTCTCTTCCGCGCTCAGGTTCATTTTGTATTTGGCTGGAATGCCTGCTTCCAGACGTTTAATCATGCCCAAACTTTTTGGCAGGTTTTTCGAGAACCAGTCACGCGATTTCTGGCCAAAACCAGCCGGGAATTTCTCCGGACTAATTACTAAATCAGCCGTGACATGCAGTACCGGGAAATTAAACATGGCGCCTTTGGTTCCCAAGCCTTTATAGATTTCCAGCGGCTTATAAGCATAGGCTGGCGCACCAACCATATCGACCTGGCCATTATTAAATTTCGCCACAAAGTTAGAGACATCGGAGATTACCGCCTGAGCACCGACACGTTGCACCATAATTTTTTGTGCATCGTCATAGCCCAGTACCGCAAATTTCTTGCCGGCAGCTTTTTCAATTGAATCAATATTCTTGTCACGGACAAAAATAAAGGCCGAACCTAAAGGTGCAATTCCCGCCACCTCATATTTTTTTCCCCCCAGATTGGTGACCATTTTGCCGGCATTACGTTTGTCCAGTGCAAAGGTAATTGCACGTTGGGCAATGGCATTGCTTGGCACACCGCCCAGCGCATCAATTGAACCGGCAAATTTATTGTACTGACGGGCACGCATCGCAGTCAGGAAAACCGCATCACATTTGCCGGCTTTAAAGTCGTTATCGGCCACGGCTTCATCCTGACGGGGAATCAGGTTGATGTCTGCGCCCCAGCCTTTCGCGGCCAGCGCCCATTCCTGGGCCATTTGATAAGATTCACCAGATTTGCCGAGTAAATCGAAGATACATACATCGACCTTGGCTGCCTGAACATTGCTGGCCATACCCAAAGTAGCCAGTGCAGAAAGCGCGAGAATTGTTTTTTTCATTGTATTTGTCCTTACAGAATCGTCTTTCATCAAGAGTGTCCATACACTTGCTGAATATTAAGCAACTTGTTTTTAAAAAAATAGAGCTTTTACTCCAAATATTTTTAAATCGTGACCAATTCAATTTATGCTGCTGCTGAACTCAAACCCACAAATTGCAGAGATCAACAGTATTTTCAATGGCTTAAAAATTTCAGGCAGAGCGGCGAAAATTTACACATCGTGGCCACTTTTTTACAAACTTATAACCATTTTCTCTATTCGCCGCCGAGTGAACATTCAAAATTGGTGCGTTCTACCGTGCATCGTGCCCGTTTCAGGACCCGCATCATCGAGCCATCATAAATGCCTTTTTCGGTCAGTTCGATGCGGCCATCACGTAACAGTTTCTGGTATTTGTCCTGATCTTCCTTGCTGAGTCGGGTGCGGTATTTATTCGGAATTTCCGCTTCCAGACGTTTCACCATGGCAAAGTTTTTTGGAATCTGCTGTACAAACCAGCGCCGGGACTGCACTGCAAAACCCTCTGCGAATTTTTCTGGCCGGATAATCAGGTCCGCCGTGACATTCACCACCGGAAAATCAATCATGGCGCCGCGTGTGCCCAAACCTTTTTCAATTTCCAGCGGTTTAAAGGCATAGGCCGGTGCGGCCACAATATCAACCTCGCCCTGATTAAACTTACGCACAAAATTGGAAATATCGGAATCGACCGCAATACCGCCGACTCGTTCCACCATCATTTTTTGTGCCGGATCATAATGCAGAATCGCAAATTTCCGGTTTTTGATGTGCTCAACCGAGTTCATGGCCCGATCTTTAACAAAAATATAGGCCGAGCCAATCTGGCCGATGCCAGCCACTTCAAAGGTTTCCTGGCCAATCCGGGTCACCAGACGGCGGTTATTGCGCCGGTCCAGCACATAACTAATGGCTTTCTGGGCAATGCTATTACTTGGCACACCGCCCAGTGCATCAATCGAACCGGCAAATTTATTGTATTGCCGCGCCCGCATTGAGGTCATATAGGCACCATCACACTTGCCCGCCTTAAAATCGCGCTCGACCTGGGCTTCATCCTGATAGGCTTTCAGACTGACATTGCTGCCCCAGCGCTTGCTGGCCAAGGCCCATTCTTCCAGCAATTTATAGGATTCTCCGGCCCGTCCCAACAGATCAAAAACACAGACCTGCGGATTGGCCTGAGCCAGGCCACTGACGCCACACAAGGCCAGTGTCGACAACAACAAAACTCCGTTTTTCATTTTTGTCACCGTACATTTGTTTTTGTTTTTTATCAGAAATTTTAATATATCGGGCTTGGTTTTATAAAAAAACCCTGCATAGCCGCTTTCCGATAGATGACACGGCGCCCGCTTTTTCATTATTTTTTTCGATGTGTTGCTGTAGCACCTGAAATAAACTGCGCCAGCTTTTTGTTTTCCAGAGCGCATCCTTTAGAATAGGCGCATTCTGTTCCTGAGTTTAGTGAGTCCAATGATTCAATTTGACCAAGTCTCTTTACGCCGTGGTGGTCGTGTCTTATTTCAAAAAGCGTCCATGCAGATCCATCCGGGTTGGAAAGTTGGCCTCACCGGAGTCAATGGCGCCGGCAAATCGACCTTATTTGCCGCCTTACTGGGAGAACTGGGGGCAGATGAAGGCAGCCTGACCCGTCCATCGGGCTGGACCGTTGCGCACATGGCCCAGGAAGTCAAAGCCCTAGATATGCCGGCGCTGGATTTTGTGTTATCGGGCGATGAAGAATACTGGCAGATTCAGAAACAGCTGGCACAACCTGAACAGCTCAGTAACAGCGAACTGGCACAATTACATGGCCGTTTTGATGAAATTCATGGCTATTCTGCCCCATCTAAAGCCGCCCAGTTAATGGCCGGTCTCGGTTTTATGGAACATCAGCTACGTCTGGATGTCTCCAGTTTCTCCGGTGGATGGCGCATGCGTTTAAATCTGGCACGCACCCTGATGAGCCGCTCCGACTTACTACTTCTGGATGAGCCAACCAACCACTTGGATCTGGATGCCATTTTATGGCTTGAAGACTGGCTCAATGCCTATGAAGGCACTTTAATCCTGATTTCACATGACCGCGATTTTCTCGATGCAGTGACCGATCATATCCTGCATATTGAAAATCAGGAACTGACCTTATATACCGGCAATTACTCGACCTTTGAAGTGACCCGCAGCGAACGTCTGGCCCAGCAGCAACAGGCCTTTGAAAAGCAGGTTGAAGCCCGCGCACATCTGCAAAAATTTATTGACCGTTTTAAAGCCAAAGCCACCAAGGCGCGTCAGGCACAAAGCCGGATTAAACAGCTGGAAAAAATGCAGTTGCTGGCGCCGGCGCATGTCGATACCCCGTTTACTTTCAGTTTCCGTGAACCCACCAAAATGAGTTCACCCTTACTGACTCTGGATCAGGCCGAAATTGGCTATCCGGGCAAAAGTATTGCCAGCAAAATCAGTCTGCAGATTACCCCAAGCTCGCGTATTGGCCTGCTGGGCATGAACGGCGCCGGTAAATCTACTCTAATTAAATCACTGGTTGGTGATTTAGCGCTTTTAAATGGCCAGCGCAAGGCCTCTGAACTGCTGAATATTGGTTACTTTGCCCAGCATCAGATGGATGCACTGGATGCGCAGGCCAGCCCGATGCTGCAATTGTCACGTCTGGCCGACAAACAGATCAGTGAAGCCACCCTACGTTCGTTCCTCGGCAGTTTTGGTTTTAGCGGTGAACGCATGGATACCCCGTGCGAAAGCTTCTCCGGCGGTGAACGCGCCCGTCTGGCCTTGGCCCTGATTGTCTGGCAGCGCCCGAATGTACTGATTCTGGATGAACCGACCAACCATCTGGATTTAGACATGCGTCATGCCCTGAGCATGGCCTTACAGGACTTTGAAGGCGCAGTGGTACTGGTATCGCACGAACGTCAGCTAATCGCCAGTGTCTGTGATGACCTGCTGTTGGTGCATGCCGGACGCTGTACTGAATTTGCCGGTGATTTGCAGGATTATGCCAAATGGTTACGCGAGGCCCGCCAGCAGCAGATCAATGCCCAAACCGCCTTGGCACAGGCCAGCGCCAGTACCAACAAGACTGCCGCACCTGCCAAAGTTGATAAAGAAGCACAGCGCAAACTGGCGGCGCAGCGCCGTGAAGAAACCCGACCGCTACGGAAAAAAATTGAACAATGTGAAAACCAGATTGAAAAAATCCAGCCCCGTCTGGCCAGTATTGAAGAACAGCTGGCTGACAGCAGCCTGTATGAAGCTTCGCGTAAAGAAGATCTGCTCAAGCTGATGAATGAACAGACCAGCTTAAAAGCCACGCTGGAACAGGCCGAAGAAACCATGCTGGAACTGATGATGGAACTGGAAACCCTGGAACAATCATTCCAGAACAGTTAATCCCGTTTCTTCCGAAACCTTCCCCTCAAGATAGCCCCAGTGGCTATCTTTTTTATTTCCACTTTATGATCACTCCTCTTTTTAGCCCGTCTGTTTTCTTTAAAAAGATCAAGGAGGATGCTCACCAATAGCTGTTTTCCTCTCCGTTTTAGCTCTGATTGCACTTACTGAACTGCAATATAAAGCCCTCTTGCACACAGCTTGGCCGGTTTTTTTATACATAAATTTACAGCCGCGCATCTCATCATGAAGAAATGTGGCCGGCTCAATGCGCGGGTCTGGCCTTCTGCTAGCCAAGAGAGGAAATTCTATGCGTGCCTTAACCTATCATGGAACCCGAGATGTAAGAGTTGAATCGGTGCCTGACCCAATTATTCAGGAACCGGATGATGTCATCCTTCGCGTCACCGCCACTGCCATTTGTGGCTCAGATCTGCATTTATATCGCGGTAAAATTCCGGCCACAGAACACGGCGATATTTTTGGCCATGAATTTATGGGCGTGGTCGAAGAAGTCGGCCCCGAGGTCACGGCAGTAAAAAAAGGCGACCGGGTGATTATTCCCTTTGTGATTGCTTGTGGTCACTGCTTTTTCTGTGAACATGAGCTGACTGCCTCCTGTGAAAATACCAATACGGGCCGCGGCGCCATTCTGAATAAAAAACAGATTCCACCGGGTGCAGCGCTGTTTGGCTACAGTCATCTTTATGGCGGCGTGCCGGGTGGACAGGCCGATTATGTGCGAATCCCCAAAGGCAATATCGGTCCTTTTAAAGTTCCCGGTTCACTGCCAGATGAAAAAGTGCTATTCCTGACCGATATTCTGCCAACCGCATGGCAGGCGGTGACCAATGCACAAATTGGCAAAGGCTCCAGTGTAGCCATTTATGGTGCCGGACCCGTGGGATTACTGTCAGCGGCCTGTGCACGGATGCTTGGCGCTGAACAGATTTTTATGGTCGATCATCACCATTACCGGCTGCAGTTTGCCCATGAAACCTATGGCGCGATTCCAGTCAATTTTGATGAAATGGATGCGGCCGAGTTTATTATTAATAACACTCCCGGCCATCGAGGTGTGGATGCGGTCATTGATGCAATTGGTTTTGAAGCCAAAGGCAGCATGATTGAAACCGTAATGACCAACCTGAAACTGGAAGGTTCCAGCGGCTTTGCCTTGCGCCAGTGTATTGCCGCAGTGCGCCGTGGCGGTGTGGTTAGCGTGCCGGGCGTCTATGCGGGTCCAATTCACGGCTTCCTGTTTGGCGATGCCTTTGATAAAGGCCTGACTTTCAAGATGGGCCAGACCCATGTGCATCGTTACCTGCCCGAATTACTGGAACGCATTGAAAATGGCGACCTGTCACCCGAAGTGATTATTACCCACCGTATGAAACTGGCCGATGCTGCCGAGGGCTATCGTATTTTTGATCAACGCGAACAGGATTGCCGCAAAATCATTCTCACGCCCTAATCCGTAGTGCCATCAAAAAAAGCGCCCGCAGGCGCTTTTTTTGAATCATGCCACTTAGGCATCAATATCGGCATTCAGGGCATTTTCTTCAATAAAGGCACGACGTGGTTCCACATCATCGCCCATTAAACACGAGAACATCCGGTCTGCTTCAATCGCATCTTCAATGGTCACCTGCAGCATATGACGGTTTTCCGGGTCCATGGTGGTTTCCCAGAGCTGCTCGGCGTTCATCTCGCCCAGACCTTTATAACGCTGGATCATCATGCCACGGCGTGAGTCCTGCAGAATATGCTGCCAGACCTGATGGAAGCTGTTGACCTGAATCTTGCGCTCACCTTTTTGCAAGTACGCGCCCTCTTCAATCAGGCTAAACCAGCTCTTCGAGTTCTTCAGCAAACGTGCGTACTCACCTGAACCGAGTAAACCGGCATCCAGCAAATAGGCATGTGGCAGGTTATGTACATAAATAGTAATACGTGGCCAGTAAATCGCAGACTTCTGTCCTTCCGCATCTTCTTTGTCAAAGGTTTCGATGCTAAGTTCAGGACGTAAACTGCTTTGAGTGGCCGCGATATAGGCACACAGCTGCTCACCCCAAGCCTGTACATAATCCAGATCATGCGCCTGATCCAGCTTGAACGCCTCTTGCGCCAGCAAACCATCTAACAGGCTGGCTGGATAACGCAAGGTTAAACGGCTCAGGCTCTTTTGCGAGGTCTGATAATCGGCAATCACCGAAGCCAGTGCTTCACCACGAATCGCCGGTGCATCTGCGCTGACATGCAGGGCCAGTTCATCAATGGCATTGGAAATCAGATAGGTTTCCAGTGCTTCATTGTCTTTAATGTACTGTTCCTGCTTACCTTTTTTCAGCTTGTACAGCGGTGGCTGAGCAATATAGATATGACCACGTTCCACCAGCTCCGGCATTTGACGAAAGAAGAACGTCAGCAGCAAGGTACGGATGTGCGAACCATCGACGTCGGCATCGGTCATGATAATAATTTTGTGATAACGCAGCTTGTCCGGGTTATATTCTTCACGGCCAATTCCGCAGCCCAGTGCAGTAATCAAGGTGCCGACTTCTGCCGATGAAATCATCTTGTCAAAACGGGCACGTTCCACGTTCAGGATTTTACCTTTTAGCGGTAAAATCGCCTGCATTTTACGGTTACGGCCTTGCTTGGCTGAACCACCCGCAGAGTCACCCTCGACCAGATACAGTTCAGATAAAGCTGGATCTTTTTCCTGACAATCGGCCAGTTTACCCGGTAAACCGGCAATATCCAGCGCGCTCTTACGACGGGTCATTTCACGTGCTTTACGCGCTGCATCACGGGCACGCGCTGCATCAATAATCTTGCCGGCAATCGATTTGGCCGCTTGCGGGTTTTCCAGTAAATATTCCGAGAAGGATTTATTCATGGCCTGCTCGACCGCAGGTTTTACCTCACTCGACACCAGTTTTTCTTTGGTCTGTGAAGAGAATTTTGGATCAGGCACTTTCACCGAAATAATTGCGGTCAAACCTTCACGTGCGTCATCCCCGGAAACCACCACTTTCTCTTTTTTGAGCAGGTTTTCGTTTTCCATGTAGCTGTTTAAACCACGGGTCAACGCGGCACGGAAACCGGCTAAATGGGTACCGCCATCTTTTTGCGGAATATTGTTGGTAAAGCAGCGTACATTTTCCTGATAAGAATCATTCCATTGCAACGCAACTTCAACTCCAATGCCATTTTCTGCCTGCACGGTAAAATGGAAAATATCATTCAGATGGTTTTTGCCTTCGTTAATATATTTCACGAACTCAGACAGACCACCTTCATAGTCATAGATATGTTCCAGGTTAATACGCTCATCTTTCAGGACAATACGTACACCGGCATTCAGGAACGACAGCTCACGTAAACGGCGCGCCAGAATATCGACATTAAAAATGGTCTGGCTGAAAGTCTCGGCGCTTGGCCAGAAACGAACCATGGTTCCGGTCTCTTCTGTTTCACCAACCACAGTTAATGGATATTGCGGATCACCATGACGGTATTCCTGCTGATGAATCTGACCGGCACGTTTAATGGTCAGTTCCAGTTTGCTCGACAGGGCGTTTACCACCGATACCCCGACCCCGTGCAGACCGCCCGACACTTTATAACTGTTGTCGTCGAACTTACCGCCGGCGTGCAGGATGGTCAGAATCACCTCGGCAGCCGATACGCCTTCTTCCGGGTGAATGTCGGTTGGAATGCCGCGACCGTTATCGGCCACAGATACCGATTCATCTTCATGAATAGTGACTAGAATCTCGTCACAATGGCCGGCAAGCGCTTCGTCAATCGCGTTATCGACCACCTCGAACACCATGTGGTGCAAACCGGTACCATCATCTGTATCACCGATATACATGCCCGGGCGTTTACGAACAGCATCTAGGCCACGTAATACTTTGATACTAGAGGAATCATAAGCCTTTTCATTGGTTTGTTCTGTTTGAGTGGCAGATTGATCTTCTGAACTCATGGTTTCTCCCTAGTAAAAACTGGTCTATCCAAAGATAAAAAACTATTGCACAACAACTTGAACAGTACCGTTTTCAACATTGAATAATTGATAGGAAATAGACAAATCATGTAAGTGATTCTGCACTGATTCATGGTCTAAGGTGGTAATAAAAACTTGACTACCAAGTTGGCTCAATCGCTCAATTAAACGTCGTTGTGCGGTTAAATCTAATTCTGCTGTCAGATCATCTAATAATACCACAGTTTCCTTATTGCACGCATGCAGCATTGCAATCTGTGACAGTTTTAAAGCCATGATCAATAACTTTTTTTGTCCGCGTGACAGCACTACATCGGCATCGCCCGTCGCTGTTTTTAAACGTAAATCTGCGCGATGCGGTCCATATTCGGTATAACGGCGCTCCACATCTTTCTGATGATGATTGACCAAATCGCTCATTAAACCCGGTTCCGGATGAAATCCCGGCTGGTATTCCAGGCGAATATTTAAATCGGGCAACAACTGCTGTAAATCCTGCTGAAAATAATGCTGCCACTGCTCGATAATACTGTAGCGTTGCAGATGCAACATTTCACCATACTGGCTCAGCATCTGGTTCCACGGTTCCAGTTCTGCCAGACTTAAATGACGCCGGGTTTTTAGTAAGCTGTTACGCTGTTTTAAGGCTCGCGAATAGTATTGCCAGGCATGATAAAACTCTGGTTCCACGTGGAACATCATCCAGTCCAGCAACTGCCGGCGCGGTTTGGCGCCGTGGTCGATAATATCGGTACTTTGCGGATCAATCAGTTGTAGCGGCAGCAGTTTGGCCAGCTGTCCCTGGGTGGCAATATGATCGCCATTGACCTTAATTAGCTGTTCACCAGACAGCAGTTTTTGCATGCCAATTTTTTCGGTGGGTGATTGGGCAAACACAATCGCATCCTGGGCATCATGCTGAATATAGTTTTTGGGGATATGGGTACGGAAGGAACGACCGGTGGCCAGTAAATGAATGGCCTCCAGAATCGAGGTTTTACCGGAGCCATTGGCACCATAAAAGACATTAAACGGCTGCAACCCGACGAGTGCAACCGCTTTTAAGTTTCGAACACGTTCTATATTTAAACGCGTAATATGCATAATCGTGTCAAATCACATACAAGCTTAGACACGCATCGGCATCACAACATAGGTTTGATCTTGCTGCGCTGGGTCTTGCACCAGTACCGACTGGTTGGCTTCGGTCATGGTCATCGCCACATCATCACCATCCAGTGCACCTAATACATCCAGCAGATATTGAGCATTGAACGACATTTCCAGCGGTGCATTGTTGTATTGCACGGCCAGGTCTTCAATCGCTTCATCCTGCTCCGGGTTGTTGGCACGTAATTGCAGTGAATCTGCATTAAAGTTCAGGAATACGCCGCGTAATTTTTCATTACTTAAAATCGCCACACGCTGTAACGACTGCTTGAACACGTCATGTGCAATCATCACCACTTTATCACCACCACGTGGAATCACACGGCGGTAATCCGGGAATTTACCGTCAATTAACTTGGTGGTGAAACGTACGGTAATATCACCCTGCTCTTTGTCACGGCTTGGCACGGAAATGGTTACATTTAACAGTTCACGACCAATTAACAAAGACAGCTGCTCATCTTCAATACTGAGCAAACGCTGTAATTCACCCACGGCTTTACGTGGCACAATTGCCTGAATTGGCTGCGTCGCATTTGAGGAGGCACCCGTTTCACATAATGCCAAACGGTGGCCATCGGTAGTCACAGCGCGCAGCTGGTTTTCATCAATTTCCAGCAAGGTGCCGGTCAAATAGAAACGCACATCCTGCACGGCCATGGCAAAGGCGGTTTTTTCAAATAAACGTTTTAATTCACGCTGGGTCACCGCTACCTGTGTGCCTTGAGTATTTTCAGTGGCCAATAACGGATAATCTTCGGCTGGTAAAGTCCCCAACACGAAACGGCTGTTGCCCGATTTTAAAATACAGCGCTGATCTTCAGTAATCTGCAGGTCAATTAAAGCCGCAGTCGGCAAAGATTTACAGATATCCATCAGTTTACGTGCCGGCACTGTGGTCTCACCCGCCTGTAAACATGCACCTTCAGCCAGAACCGTACTGGCCACCAGCTCAACTTCCAGATCGGAACCGGTAATGGTCAGTGCCTGTTCGGTCACCTGAACTTTCACGTTAGATAAAATGTTTAACGTATGGCGACGTTCAACCGCTCCTACAACATGTGATAGAACATTGAGTAAGCTTTCTTTGGCGATTTTTAAACGCACGGTACATTCCTCTAACAACTGAAGATGATGAAGATAAAAATTAATTTTTTAGCAGTGTACTATGCGGCAGAATATGCCGCATTGCAAGAACAGAATTTGACCAAACCGGCCTAACTTTGCAACAGGCGTTGCAGGTTTTTATAGTCCTCGTTGAAGATTGGATCTTCTTCGCGCAGGCTTTGTACTTTCTCGCAGGCATGCATCACGGTACTGTGGTCACGACCACCAAAAGCCATGCCAATTTCAGGGAAACTGTCACCGGTCAGTTCACGGGCCAGCCCCATTGCCAGCTGCCGCGGACGGGCATAAATCCGGGTACGTTTTGGCCCGACCAATTCTTTCAGTGGAATACGGAAATATTCACTGACCACACGCTGGATATTTTCGGTACTGATGGTACGCGCACGAATCGCCAGCACATCTTTTAGAGATTCACGCACCACATCCAGATCAATCGCGGTGCCTTTAAAACGGGAAATTGCGACTACCTTGTTTAAGGCGCCTTCCAGTTCACGCACGTTGGCGACCACCTGCTGGGCAATAAACAAGGCACAGTTGCGCGGTAAATCGACGCCACTGCTTTCGGCTTTCTTTAATAGAATTTCAATCCGGGTTTCAATATCGGGCGGTTCTACCCCCACCGACAGGCCCCAGGAAAAACGTGACACCAGACGCGGGTCCAGTTCGGTCAGTTCTTTTGGATAACGGTCCGACGTCAGAATAATCTGCTTGGATTCATCCAATAAGGCATTAAAGGTATAGAAAAACTCCACCAGACTGGCTTCTTTACCGGCCAGCAAATGAATGTCATCCACCAAGAGCAGATCAAGTGAACGGCAATTTTTCTTGAATTCTTCAACCTTGCCCTGCTGTAGCGAGCTGACAAAGTCATGTACAAAGCTTTCAGCAGTCATATACATGACCCGGGCATTCGGCTTGGCCTGCAACAAGGCATTCCCCACTGCCTGCATCAAGTGGGTTTTACCCAGACCGGTCGGGCCATATAAAAATAGCGGGTTATGTTGTGAAGCGCCCAGATGGGTCAATACTTTACGGCAGGTTTCTGCCGCCATCTGGTTAGAACGGCCTTCTACAAATAAAGAAAAGGTAAATAAAGGGTTTAACTGACGCTTGCGGCTGTTTTTGCTGCCACTCTCTTCTTTGTCCTTTTTTGGACGGCTGACCGGTGCCGGTGCTGACTCTAAAGCAGCGGTGGTGGTCGCTGGCTGTTCACTGGCCGATAAAATGGCGCCCGGACGGGAATCGACCAGGATTTCAACTTTACGTACCCGTCCTTCAGACAGTTGTTCGGCCAGAATCGTGATCAACTCAAGATGATGTTCCTGAATATAGCGGGTCCAATACGGGTTCGGTGCATATAAACGTAAAGTATCTTCTGATTCTTCTGCAACTAATGGGCGAATCCACATCGTAAAGACATTCCCAGAGAGCTCTTGTCGCAAGCGATTTAAGCAGTCCGTCCAAAGCATGTGAAAACCCCTATTTATTCCATTTTAAATTTAAAACGCATTCGTCCGCTGCAAGCGGGTCGCCATTCTAACCAAGTTATCCACATCTGTCATGAGAAATTGAGCGAATTTAGCCAAAAAACAAACATCAAGATCTAAATTTAAATTTAAAAGCTGGTGTGGATAAGTTTATCCGCAAGCTGTGGATAAAATATAGCATAAAGTTATCCACAATGTATTAAAAATATAAAAACACAGTTATCCACATGCAAAGTCTATGTTTTTTAAATTTAAAAATTGCTTTTCCACATAAAAAATCCACCCTAATAAGAATAAATTTAAATTTATAAATTTGAATTTATATATTAGAGCGTGCTCGGATGTGGATAAACTGAAAATAAATTTAAATTCGAATTTAAACCTGCAGAGAATAAATTTATTCACATGGTCTTGTGGATAATTATGTGAATAATATTGTTTATAACTTATTTTGTATTTTTTAACAATAGGATAGCTTGTGAATAAGCCAGAATATGTACAATTGCCTATTCCTGGATAAACTTAAGGCCTTTTATAAAAATTAGGCTTATTTAAAGGAAAACCGTGTTTTTGATTGACAGCTCAAGCAATGAGCACTAAAATCGCGGACCTTTATAGAAAGATCATTTTTGGAGTTTCGACATGAAACGTACATTCCAACCATCTGAATTAAAGCGTAAACGCGTTCATGGTTTCCGTGCTCGTATGGCTACTAAAGCTGGTCGTCAAGTATTAGCTCGCCGTCGTGCAAAAGGTCGTCACAGCTTAACTGTTTAATCAGTCACGCTGCATCGACTTGGGTGTTATGACATCACTTTATGGCTTCAGCACAGAGCTTCGTATACGCTGTGCTGCCGATTATAAAGATGTGTTTGATGGTGCGCTTTTTAAAGTGCATCAACCCCATTTCTTATTTCTGGCAAAACCGTCCGAACTGCTGAACAGCCGTTTGGGTATTGTTGTTGCCAAGAAAAAAGTGCGTCGTGCACACGAAAGAAATCGAGTAAAACGACTTGCTCGCGAAAGTTTTCGCCTGCATCAACAGCAATTGGCTGTACTGGATATTGTGGTGATGCCCAAAATGGGGATTGAAACAGTGCCAAATGCAGAGTTACATCAGCAATTACAATTTGCTTGGCAGAAATTGCACCGCCTTGCCAAAAAGCATTCTAAAATAGCTCCCTCCCCACATCAGTAGAGATGACCAATGGTACGTTTACTGCATTGGTTGATTCGTTTCTATCAGATTGCGATTAGTCCGCTTCTTGGACCACGTTGTCGCTATATTCCAACCTGTTCTCAATATGCCCTGGAAGCAGTTCAGATCCATGGGGCCGGACGTGGTGTGTGGCTGGCGACCAGACGTATCTGTCGTTGTCATCCGTGGAGTGGTTCGGGCTATGACCCTGTACCGGCCAAAGCAATTCGTTTTATTTCATTTCAGCAAATAGATTCTCAAACGGGTCACATTGCTGTACCCTTTCGTGAACGTTTATTGAACCAAAATCACTCTAACCACTTGGGGTAATAGATATGCAACAATGGGCCAGGATTGCAATTCTCGGGGCCATGTTTGTTGTCGCTTATTTGCTCATTTTGGCTTGGCAAAAAGATTATGGAAATGCTGAAACCCAACCACAGCAACAGGCTGCGGTGGTTTCACATGAAGTGTCTGCAGATTTGCCAAATGGCCAAACCGCTACAGCAGCTTCTGATGTACCGCAGGCAAATATTTCAGCGCAGCAGACTCAAACCACAGATGCCACTGCACCTGTAAGTCAGCAGCTTATTTCAGTACAAACTGACCTTTATCATCTTTGGATCAATCCAAAAGGTGGTGATATTGTTCGTGTTGAATTACTCAATCATGACAAAAATAAAGACAGTGATGCACCGTTTGTAATGCTTGAAAGCGATGACAAACGTACCTATG
The DNA here is from genome assembly GCF_013420555.1 of Acinetobacter sp. Q85-2. NCBI lineage: Bacteria > Pseudomonadati > Pseudomonadota > Gammaproteobacteria > Moraxellales > Moraxellaceae > Acinetobacter > Acinetobacter sp. Q85-2. The sequence goes on along the minus strand of NZ_VOXW01000021.1, from coordinate 29,428 downwards.
TCGCTCAGTCAGGCCTGATTGGTCTGAATGGACCAGACAGCAGCCGTAATGGTCGTCCAAGCTATGAAGTTGAAAAATTAAGCTATAGCCTGGAAGATGCCAAAGCCGTTCAGAATCAGGACGGTGAAGCGGTGAAAGTGTTAAATGTACCAATGGTGTACAAAACTGCTGACGGTGTAGAAATTATCAAGACCTTCAGCTTCAAGCAAGGCGAATATCCGATTGTGGTCAACCACAAAGTGGTAAACCGCAGTGGCCAGAACTGGCAAGGTCAAATGTTTGGTCAGATCAAACGTGATAACTCGGATGATCCGGGTAAATCGGACCAGGGCATTTTCACTTTGGGTACCTTCCTGGGCGGCGCCTGGGGGACACCGGATGAACACTACAACAAGCTGAAATTCGACAACTTCACTGAAGAAAAACTGAATGTTGAAGCGACTGGCGGCTGGGTTGCGGTGGTGCAGCACTACTTCGTGAGTGCATGGGTACCGGGTAACCTGAAACTGACCCAGGCCGATGGCCAACCGTATAGCGCCAAGCTGGAATCGCGTAAATCAGGCGATAATATGAATATTATCGGCTTTACTTCGCCAACCATTAATGTACCGGCGGGTACAGTGGCAGAAGTCGATGCGACCTTCTATAGCGGTCCAAAAATCCAGTCAGAGCTGAAAGATCTGGCCACTGGTCTGAATCAGACTGTGGATTATGGCTGGTTATGGCCAATTGCCAAACTGCTGTTTGTAGGCTTGGAATTCTTCCACGGCTTAGTGGGTAACTGGGGCTGGGCAATTATTCTGTTGACCATTCTGGTGAAGCTGATTCTGTGGCCATTATCGTCGAAGAGCTACCGTTCTATGGCGAAAATGCGTGTGATTGCACCTGAAATGCAGCGCATGAAAGAAGAGTTCGGTGAAGACCGGATGCGCTTCTCGCAAGAGATGATGGCCCTGTACAAACGTGAACAGGTTAATCCGTTGGCCGGCTGTTTACCGCTGTTACTGCAAATGCCAATCTTCCTGGCCCTGTACTGGGTACTGATGGAATCTGTAGAGCTGCGTCATGCGCCATGGTTACTCTGGATTCAGGATTTATCGGCAATGGACCCTTGGTTTATCTTGCCGCTGATCATGGGTGCGACCATGTATATTCAGCAAATGCTGAACCCGCAGCCGACCGATCCTATGCAGGCTAAAGTCTTCCGCATTATGCCGGTTATCTTTACCGTATTCCTGCTGTTCTTCCCGGCGGGTCTGGTGTTGTACTGGATTGTCAACAACCTGATCACCATCTTGCAGCAAGGCCTGATCAACAAATCTGTTGAGAAAGACCGTGCCAAACGTGATGAAGCGACCCCAGTCAACTAAGTTGTACTGACGAGCTGAATAAATCCGCTTAAGATGATACTCTTAGGCGGATTTTTTTTGGCCCGACTTTAAGCATTGCGACAGGTGAATTTATGCTGACCCAAACCACAACAATTGCTGCGATTGCCACTCCACCCGGGCGTGGCGGTGTGGGGGTAATTCGCCTGTCTGGTCCCAAATCCTATGCTATTGCTGAAGCCTTAACCCAAAAGCAGCTGCCGAAAGCCCGTTTTGCCGGCTTCCGTCAGTTTTATGAGGCTAGCGGTGAGGTGATGGATGAAGGTTTGGTGATTTGTTTCCCCAATCCAAACTCCTTTACCGGTGAAGATGTGGTGGAACTGCAAGGTCATGGTGGCCCGGTCATTCAAAATGCCCTGCTGGCACGTTTACTGGAACTCGGTGCGACCGCGGCCAAAGCTGGCGAGTTTTCCATGCGCGCCTTTGAAAATGGCAAGCTTGATCTGGTACAGGCCGAAGCGATTGCCGACCTGATTGACGCGACCTCGCAGGCTGCAGCACGTTCAGCGGTACGCTCCCTGCAAGGCGCATTTTCAACCAAGGTCAATACGGTTTTAGAAAAACTGATTCATCTGCGTTTGCATGTGGAAGCAGCGATTGATTTTCCGGAAGAAGAAATTGATTTTCTGGCCGACGGCAAAATTCTGGCCCTGCTGGATGATGTCACCAGCTCAGTCACCGCGGTACAGCAATCGGCGCGTCAGGGACAATTATTACGTGAAGGCTTGCAGGTGGTGATTGCCGGTAAACCCAATGCCGGAAAATCATCTTTACTGAATGCTTTAGCCGGGATTGAACGGGCGATTGTGACCGATATTGCTGGTACCACCCGTGATGTGCTGCATGAAAAAATCACCTTAAATGGCTTGCCGATTACCCTAACCGATACCGCCGGTTTACGGGAAACCGGTGATGTGGTGGAAAAAGAAGGCATCCGCCGCGCGATTAAAGAAATTGAACAGGCCGATTTATTGCTGCTGGTCTATGACTTAAGTCAGGGTGAAGATCCGCTGCAATTGGCCCAGGAATATTTTGCCGATCATCTGGAACCCAAACGTCTGATGCTGATTGGTAATAAAGCAGATTTGACTGGTGCTGAAGCCGTTATTGGTGATTATCAGGGCTTTCGTCATATTACCGTGTCGGCCAAGCAGGAAACCGGTGTTCAATCGCTCATAGATGCGATTACAGCGCATGCAGGCTTCCAGCCGGAAGAAGATACCTTCATTGCCCGAACTCGTCATTTAGACGCAATGAAGCGCACCCAGTACTATCTGGCCGAAGCGCGCGAGCAGCTGGTAGATTATCATGCCGGTGAGCTGGTGGCTGAATCCCTGCGTCTGGCGCAAAATGCCCTAGGTGAAATTACCGGAGATTTTAGTGCCGATGATCTGTTGGGTAAAATTTTCGGTTCTTTCTGTATTGGAAAATAAGCGCAGCACGCTCTGAGCTTGCTATGCATTTAAAAGCATCAGGTGTTAGCCACCTGGTGCTTTTTTATTGCTTTTTATCAGGCAATCTCGTCATTTCAGCCTAAATAGTTTTGTATGTTCTAAGGGAACAGCCTGTCACATTGTATGGGCTAGCCTATATCCCACCATCCGCCCTTCTATTGCCCGATATTCAGGCTATGATGAGTGAATAACCTACAAGTTGTTCCAATGAAATCCTGAATGCAGTTCAACAAAAACACTGCCGGAGGTGTGGCATGCTGGAGGTGGTTGATTTACGTGAGTCACTGGTTGCTTTAGTGAGTGTGCTGCAGCTGTTGCTCGAGTTTATCTCGGTGGTCTGTGTAGTGATTGGTCTGGTCAAAACCTTAATGGTGCTGGTTCAGCTAAAATCCGGCCGCAGTGCGCGCTATTGTTTTGGGAACTGGCTGGCCACTGCGCTGGAGTTTCAGCTGGCCGCGGATATTCTGGCCACCACGGTCGATCCGGATATGGACAGCCTGATCAAACTGGCGATTATTGCGGTCATTCGGACCTTTTTAAACTACTTTTTAATGAAAGAGCTGGAACATCAACCCGGTACAGAGAAATAAAACTATTCAATCATCTGGTGGATGTTGATATGGTCAGCATCTGATTGGCAGCGCAGTCTGTCCGCACCCAGAATCAGGCTGAGGGTGCCTGATCATCCCCGACTCAACAGCATTAATTTAAAAGGTTAGCACTTTACGCTGCTGCCAGATCAGGCTGAGGCAAAGCAGCCCAATCAGCATGCAGAAGCTGATAATACCCACACTTAAGCCAAAATGGTCTGATAAATAGCCCACCGCAATAATCGGTACAATGGTGCCCAGATAGGCAATAAACAGATAACTGGACATAATTGCAGCGCGGTTGTGCGGCTGACTCATCTGGTGAATCAGGCCAAAGGCGCCCAATAAGCTCAAGCCATGCCCAATTCCGACCAGCACATCACTGACAAAGAACAGCGGGCTCCATTGCAGCGACATACACAGTCCCAGCAGAAGCAGACTGCCGAGCAGCGCATAGAGCCCCCAGCGCAAGGCCGTGGCAGGCAGCACGCTACGGGCAAAAAACTGGACGATGGCTGAAATAATTAAAATCGCGGAAATTGCTACACCACTGACCAGTGGCCCATGCCAGGGCAAAATATCCTGCACAAACGACGGCGACAGCGAAGCAAACAGACTAAAGCCGGCAAAGGCACAAAACGCGGCCAGACTGACCAGAAAAAAAGCAGCCTGATAGGGCGCATCCGGGGTTTGTAATTTGGGATAAACCGAAAATGGCTGCTGTTCAAAGGCAGGCTGTTTTAGCTTGAACAGGCCCAGCCCACAGAAAATGGCACTGACAATCACCGGAAGATAAGGCGTGACCAGCGGCTGCTCGGCAAACTGGGCAATTACACCGCCCAGAAATGGCCCTAAACCAAAGCCAATTGCGGTAATAATCGAGCTGAGCTGCGGCGCCAGCAGTTTATGGCTATCGGGCACTACATTCATCAGCCCCAGCATGGCAGAGGTGGTAATCAGTCCCGAAGCAATCCCAATAATAAAGCGGCCGAGGCCCAAATACAGCGCTGTCGGTGCCCAGGCTGACAGTATTAGTCCAACCGTGACCAGGGCAATACCGACCTGCAAGCTGCGGACAAAACCAAAGCGGTTACTGGTTCGTCCCAGAAACAGTAACGTAGCCAGACAGCCGAACATATAGGCCACAAACAGATAGGTAATATGACTCGGCAGCAGCTGCCACAGCTCCTGATACAAGGGATATAAAGGACTGGCCAGTGCGGTTCCAACGGTACCAATACACAGCGCCAGGCTGACCATTAAAAACGGCTGCCACGATTGAGCGTTTGACATGAGAGAATAAAAAAATACCTCAGCTTTTTGGCTCAGGTATCATGATATGAGAAAAGATCGTTTCAGTGTAAAGGCAGGAATTTTGTGGGTCAATCGAAAGATGGGCTTAGGTATAGCGTTTTAACAATTTTAAAAATTCATCCAGTTCGACTTCATTGACCTCGACCTCATCGCCAATGACATGATGGCGCAAATGCGATTCAATCAGCTCATTCATCAGCCCGTTAACCGCGCCTTTAATCGCAGCCACCTGCTGTAATACTTCGATACAGCTTTTTTCCGGATCATGGATGGACTGTTCCACCGCACTGATCTGACCTTGTAAACGCTTGATGCGATTTAAAACTTTTTTATCTGTATGTAAATGGCCCACACTTCACCTTAATTTCAAATATACTATGGGGGAGTATATTGGACGATTCTCCCCATGCAAAATCATGTTTCTCACCGTACCCATCACCATCAGTTTGATGAAGGCAATCCACTGGCCCAGAAGCGTATATTATATGCTGCGATATTAACCGGTGTCATGATGCTTTTAGAGATTATTGGCGGCTGGATTTTTAACTCGATGGCACTTCTGGCCGATGGCTGGCATATGAGCTCGCATATGCTGGCTTTGGGGCTGGCCTATGTGGCTTATCGGGCGGCGCGTCATTATGCCCAGGATGCCCGTTTTAGCTTTGGTACCTGGAAAATTGAGATTCTGGCCGGTTATAGTAGTGCGATTTTATTGCTGGTAGTGGCCGGTTTTATGGCGTTTCATTCGGTAGAACGCTTATTTTTCCCGGTTAATATTCATTATAACGAAGCCATTCCCATTGCGATTTTAGGCCTATTGGTCAACTTGATTTGTGCCTGGTTACTGCATGATGATGGTCACCATCACCATCACCATCACCATCACCATCACCATCACCATCACCATGAGTCGGGGCATGGACATGCGCATGCACATACAGCTGGAGCACATGATTTAAACCAGAAAGCTGCGTTTATGCATGTGGTGGCCGATGCTGTGACCTCCATTTTTGCGATTGTGGCCTTAATTGCCGGCAAGTTCTGGGGCTGGGATTTTCTTGATGCGGTACTGGGTATTGTGGGTTCGATTCTGGTGGCGCGCTGGGCCTGGGGCCTGATTCAGGAAACCGGACGGACCTTGCTGGATGCCGAAATGGATCATCCGGTGGTGGAAGAAATTCGCGAGGTGATTGCCGAGCTGCCAGGAATGGTCAATATCACCGATCTGCATGTCTGGAAAGTCGGTCGTGACAAGTTTTCCTGTATTCTGGCCGTAGAAACTGAAGATGAATTAAATGCCGATCAAATCCGCACGGCCCTGTCAGTGCATGAGGAAATTGTGCATGTCTCAATTGAAATTAACTCGATTCATCCGGTTTATGTTCCACGTGAAACGTCGTTGTCGATGCTGTAGTGATTCGGTAAATTTCTCTGATGAAAGTTAAATTTTTGCCCCGATTTAAGATTAGAATCGGGCAAGGATTGATAAAGACAAGATTTCACTATGTTTAAACATGCATTCTTGCTGGCCGCGCTCGCGATGAGCTCAACGCTGGCACTGGCCAATGTCGACACCGTCAAAGCCAATTTAAAGCAGCAGCATCCAAACCTGGATATCCAGAATATTCAGGCCACTGAAATGCGCGGGATTTATAGCGGTTCAATGCAGGGTCAGGTGGTCTATCTGAATGAAGATGCCAAGCATATTCTGGCCGGTTCCATGATCCGTTTAAGCGACCAGCAGAATTTGACCAAAGCGCTGCTGGTACAACAAAACAGCATCGACTGGAAAAAACTGCCGCTACAAGATGCTTTAAAAACGGTTCGAGGGACGGGTAAACGTCAGCTTGCCATCTTTTCTGACCCAAATTGCCCGTATTGCAAACAGCTGGAAGTAGAGCTGAAAAAACTCAATGATGTCACCATTTACACCTTTATTTTACCGTTAAAGGCACAATCGGTACGCCCTTCGCAGCAGGTGTATTGTGAAGCCAATCCGGCACAGGCCTGGGAAGACCTGATTGCCAAAGGCCTTAGCCCGCGCGCGAGCCAGCCCTGTGCCAATCCGATTCAGCGTAATCTGAAACTGGCGCAAAGCCTGGGACTAAACGGTACACCAGCCATTATTTTCTCGAATGGTTTTAAGGTGATGGGCGCCTACCCTGCTGCGCAGATCGAGCAGATTTTCAAGGAATTCGGGCTCTAAGCTCAGATTGTTAAAAGTCAGATTTTAGACCATAAAAAAGCACCGGCGAATGAACGGTGCTTTTTTATTGATTTAAACGCGATGTGAGCGTTTGGAAATCATGTTATAGATAAACAGAATGATCAGCGCACCAATCACCGAGGCAATAAAGCCGGCAGCTGAGTTTTCATCATACAGACCGAGGAAGCGACCGCCGTAAGTGGCCAACAGTGAACCGGCGATCCCGAGTAAGGTGGTCATAATAAAGCCTGCTTTATCATCACCTGGATGGATGGCACGGGCGATAAGACCTGCAATAAAACCAATCACGATAGCCACAATAAGTGTCCACATCTCCTGTCTCCTTCTTGTTATGGTTTATCAAGTTGAGTTGTTGCTATTTGATTTATTTTTCAGGATTTTTGAGAGGACAAACAGTAGAGTCCTGCTACAGATTGTAGTTTTTTTGTCCGCTTTGTCGTAAAAAAAGTGGCTGAACGCCACTTTCTTTTGCGGTTGCTTACAGACCGATTTCACCAATAAACGGGATATGGCGATATTTCTGGTCATAGTCGAGGCCATAACCGACAATAAATTTGTCTTCTACTTCAAAGCCCAGGAATTTAACTTCCAGTTCAATTTCACGGCGTGACGGTTTGCTGACCAAGGTACACAGCTCAATCGAATTTGGTTCACGGGTTTGTAGAATTTCCAGTACTTTGCTCAGGGTATTGCCAGAGTCGATAATATCTTCTACCACCAGCACATCTTTGCCACGAATTTCGCCGTCGAGGTCTTTCAGGATTTTTACATCACGCGAAGACACAGTACTGCCGCCATAACTTGAAACGGTCATAAAGTCCAGTTCATGCGGTTTTTCAATGGTCCGGCATAAATCGGCCATAAACAGCACAGAACCACGCAGTAAACCGATTAACACCAGTTCCTTGTCACTGTTGGCGTAGTGCGCATTAATCTGTTTACCAAGTTCTTGAACTTTCGCATGAATTTCTTCAGCAGAAATCAATACTTTCATATCAACGGTCATGGGTAGATCCCTAAAAGAGCAAAAAATAAAAAAGGTGTTGACCTGCAACACCCCAAAATATGCCTTAATTTTAATACATCTTGCGGTCAGATGCATCCTCTTTGCTGTCTAAAAAAACAGCATTTTTGACCGGGTGGTCTCTTTTCAGCAATAAGGCCAGACCAATCAGCGTGAGCGCCACCCGCTATTTCGGTTGCGCCCGGCGTATAGGTTTAGTCGCGGACATAGGCACATTGTCCATAAATATAGGTGGCCTGAATATTACGTTCATCGCCCATGGTCATGAGCGCAAACAGGCTGTCTTCCAGGCCTTTGCTGTGCTGCTGGCGCAGGGTCTGCAAGGCGGTGGCGTTTAAATCCAGCACAATAAAGTCCGCTTCTTTACCGATATTGAAATTGCCGAGCTTGTCATCCAGATCCAGTGCTTTGGCACCGCCTAAAGTGGCATGATACAGCGCTTCATAGGCCGACAGGTTTTGCTCAAGTAGCTGCTGGACTTTATAGGCTTCGCTAATGGTGCGCAGCTGGCTAAACGAGGTCCCTGCCCCGATGTCGGTGCCCAGGCCCATTTTGACCTGTTTCTGCCAGGTCTGATGAATCGGGAACAGGCCACTGCCCAGGAACAGATTAGAAGTCGGACAAAAGGCAATCGCGGAATCGGTCTGGTGCATACAGTCCCACTCCTGCTCTTCCAGATGCACACAATGCGCAAATACCGAACGTGAACCGGTCAGCCCATAATGATGATAGACATCTAAATAGCCTTTTTGCTCCGGGAACAGGCTTTTGACCCAGGCAATTTCATTTGTGTTTTCACTTAAATGGGTATGCAGATACACATCCGGATATTCAGCTTTCAGCTGCTGCGCTTTTTCCAGTTGTGCCGGCGTTGAGGTCGGTGCAAAACGCGGGGTAATCGCATATAAATTACGGCCTTTTCCATGCCACTTTTCAATCAGTGCTTTAGATTCCTGATAGGCGCGTTCTGGCGTGTCACAGAGTTCCTCGGGTGCATGACGGTCCATCAGCACTTTACCAGCAATCAGGCGCATCTGGTGCTGTTCTGCGGCTTCAAAAAGGGCATCGACAGATTCAGGATGCACGGTACAGAACACCAGTGCCGTGGTGGTGCCATTTTTCAGCAGTTCCTGCACAAAAAATGCAGCAATCTTGTCAGCATAGCTTTTATCAGCAAACTGCATTTCGGTTGGAAAGGTATAGGTATTCAGCCATTCCAGCAGCTGGGTGCCATAGGCGCCCACCATTTCGGTTTGTGGGAAATGAATATGGGTATCAATGAAGCCGGGTATAATCAGCTGATCGGGATAATGCTGCACCGAAACACCGGCCGGAATATACGCCTGCCCCTCTTCCCAGGGACCAAACCAGTGAATTTTCCCGTGTTGGGTAATTAATAAACCATCTTCTACATAGCGCACTTGGTCGTGAATATCACGCGCTTGGGCAACTGTATTCTGAATATCGAGGAAGCGGCCGCGAATTGCCGTCGTTGCAATGACAGAAGACATGAAAAACCTGCACTTGTTTAATTTTTTCGGTTGATTGTAGCTGAAAAGCGCTGCCCTGTATGGAAAATCCAACATTCAGTCACAGACATTGGGTGTCATGCAAAACTGTTGCCAGTTTGGGTGAAATACAAGATGTCCACTGGGTCAACTCTAAAATATTCAGTTAAATCAAGTACTTGTACGCTGATATTTAAGAGTAACCCCTGAATATGGAAAATAAAAAAAGCCCGTATGCAACGGGCTTTTTGATCAATCAGGCCACTTTAGAGCGTGGTTTCATGATGCTTGCGGCTGTGACGAATCGACAGCCAGGCGGTAATTGCCAGCACAATCACAATAAAGCTTAGGGAAATCCAGATTGGCATGTGGAACACATCCAGCATCAGCATCTTGAAGCCAATGAACACCAGAATAATTCCCAGCCCATACGGCAGATAATGCATTTTGGTGGCTGCACCGGCCAGCAGGAAGAACATGGCGCGTAAGCCTAAAATCGCCATCAGGTTGGCGGTCAAGACAATAAAGGGATCACTGGTCACAGCAAAAATCGCAGGAATTGAATCCACCGCAAAAATCACATCGGAGGCTTCAACCAGAATCAGCACCAGAAAGAGTGGCGTGGCCCAGAGTAAGCCCTCTTTACGTACAAAGAAGCGGCTGCCTTCCAGCTGCGGGGTAATCCGCATATGTTTGCGTAACCATTTCAGGATCGCCATATCTTCGATATTGCTGTCTTCATCGTCCTGTCCACGTAGGAATTTAAAGCCGGTATAGACCAGGAAGGCACCGAACAGATACAGAATCCAGGAGAATTCCTGCACAAACCAGGCGCCAATAAAAATAAAGATGGTACGCAGCACAATAGCGCCCAAAACGCCATACAGCAGGATTTTACGTTGTAACGCTGGTGGAATGGCAAAGGCAGCAAAAATCATCAGCCAGACAAAGACGTTATCAATCGCCAGTGATTTTTCCAGTAAATAACCGGCCAGATATTCCATCACCTTGGTATTGGCGACATCCAGTCCGGCGGTCTGTTTCAGATACAGCCATAGGCCACCACCAAACAGCATGGCCACGCTGACCCAGGCGATACTCCAGTAAGCGGCGGTACGCACCTGAACGGTCTGGCCTTCTTTTTGTTTAAAGCCCAGAAAGTCGATGGCGAGCATGACCATAACAATCGCAAAAAAGGCTAGATACAGCCAGATATTGCCGATAGATTCCATACAATCTCCACATCCGACAATTGGCCATAAAAAAACCTTGACCCGTTGCCAGATGAAATAAAAACATCCATAACAACGTGATCAAGGTCTTGCCTACATTGCCCTGCCTGATGCAGATTCAATGCTCAGATACCGACTTTTTGCAAAGTGTAATGACGATAGTCTGACACGTTAAAACCAGTGAGTTTCATCTGGGTTTTAACGCTTGGAGGAGGCTACTCCCCTTGTTCAACAATTCTGTGTTGGGGGAATGCCCCAAAGTCGACAGAGAATTGCATATTTTTAAGTAAAGTGCAATTAGGCTTATTTAAACGGATCGCGAGATTTTTCCTTATAGATTGAAATTCCGAGATAAATGGCTAAACCCACCAACAACAAAATAATGATGAAAAAAAGATCCATAGTTAAAAATATTGAAATGTATTAATCATGTAATTAATTGTATCCATATTTTAGCTAAAAACCTAGTCATGTTTCACAGATCATAAAAAATGTAAGTCGCACTTTTCTTTTCTGTCTTTTTCTGTGAATAAAGCAGATACTGACTATTCCAGATGCGAGGATATGATAAAAATGATGGTGCAACACGAAAACAATGACAGCAAAGGGGCCTTTTTTGTTGAAGCCAATGGCGAGCGTCTGGCTGAGATGACCTATTCACGTGCTGGCGAAGATAAAATCATTATTGACCATACCACGGTCAGTGAACAGTTACGTGGTCAGGGTGTGGGACGTCACTTAGTTGAAGCTGCGGTCAATTATGCCCGCGAACAGCAGATCAAGATTATACCGCTCTGCCCTTATGCCAAAGCGGCTTTTGAAAAAGACCCGTCGATTCAGGATGTACTTCAACCCTAATTCATCAGATGACACATAAACTTTAAGGCAGGACAGCAATGGATATTCAACATCAAGAGGCAAAACGTGGCGGCGCATTTTTTATTGAACGGGATGGACAGCGGATTGCTGAAATCACCTATCAATGGCAGGACGCACATAAAATTGTCGCCGACCATACCTGGGTAGATGATTCATTGCGTGGCCAAGGCATTGCTCGTCAATTACTGGATGTACTGGTCGAGTTTGCCCGGGAAAAACAGCTCAAGATTGTACCGGTCTGTTCTTATGTTGAAGTCATGTTTCGACGTGAGCCCAGCCTGGCCGATGTCGCCGCTTAAATCTGGCACTTGAACCTGCAGCTGACTTTGTAATGCCAGCTGAAATATAAAAACCACGAGCATGGACTCGTGGTTTTTGATTGCCGATAAAGACCTTAGCTGTAATCAATGATCACTTTCAGGGCTTTTTCATCTGAAGCGTGTTTAAATACCTCATAAGCCTTTTCAAACTGGTCAAATGTAAAATGATGGGTGGCCAGACGTTCCATCGGCAGTTTGCCGGCACAGCAGCTTTTGAGCAGCATGCCGGTGGTATTGGCATTGACCAGACCGGTGGTAATGGTCAGGTTTTTAATCCACAGTTTATTTAACTCAAAATTCACCGATTTACCGTGTACTCCGACGTTGGCCAGATGACCGCCCTCTTTGACGATATGCTGGCAAATATTCCAGGTGGCTTCTACCCCCACGGCTTCCATGGCGCAATCGACCCCGCGGCCATCGGTAATTTCCAGAATACGCTGAATGGCATCTTCTTTGGCCGAGTTAATGGTATGGGTCGCGCCAAGTTCTTTGGCCATGGCCAAGCGGTTATCATCCATATCTACCGCAATAATCTGTGCCGGTGAATAGAATTGTGCAGTCAGCAGACAGCCCATCCCAATCGGGCCGGTACCAATAATGGCAATGGTATCGCCGGGTTTGACATTGCCATATTGCACGCCAATTTCATGCGAAGTCGGCAACACATCCGATAAAAATACCGCGACTTCTTCATTGAGTCCTTCTGGCAGCGGATATAGCGAGGTATCGGCAAATGGGGTGCGTACATATTCGGCATGGGTGCCGTCAATCATATAACCCATGATCCAGCCGCCTTCATTGCGGCAGTGGGCATAGAGCTGTTTCTGGCAGTTTTCACAGGTACCGCAGCGGCTGACGCAGGAAATAATCACCCGGTCGCCCGGTTTGAAATTTTTGACTGCCGTACCGACCTCTTCAACAATCCCGATGCCTTCATGGCCGAGAATACGGCCATCAAACTGGCCGGTTTTTTCGATTGCGGTGCTTTCAATTTCCGGGTTTTTGCCTTTCCAGATACCAAGGTCGGTACCGCAAATCGTTGACTTGGTCACGCGGATGATGGCATCGGTGGGTTGCAGAATCTGGGGACGTGGACGCTGTTCAAAACGGATATCATTGGCGCCATGATAAACCATGGCTTGCATTGTCTGGGACATGGTGGTCATCCTCTTGTTGTGCTTATTGTGGGACAGCCTGCGCCTTTTCACCTCATCAGGAACCGTTATAGCACAGGATGTGATCGTTCTAACTTAACAGGAGTTGATGACAAGTTTATCTCTAAAAAACCGTTTTTATTCATATATTTGTATATTTATTTTAATCTATTGAATTGTATGACAATAAAACAGGGCTGCAGTATTCTAACTACAGCCCCGTTGAATGATGTTTCAGGTCAATAAACGTGCTTAAGCCGATTTTAATGCGCTTAATAATTTCTGGTGCAGACCACCAAAACCGCCATTAGACATGATCACCACCGCATCGCCCTCGCCTGCTTCCTGGCTGACGGTATGAATAATGTCATCCAGCGTCCGGGCAATTTTGGCCTTGTTTGGTGCCGCAGCCACCACCGGCTGTAAATCCCAGTCCAGCCCTTCCGGTTGATACCAGATCACTTCATCGGCCAGACGTGCTGAATGTGCCAGTCCATCTTTATGGCTGCCCATACGCATGGTATTGGAACGAGGCTCAATAATCGCCCACAGTTTGCGTTCACCTAAACGTTTGCGCGCGCCTTCCAGAGTGGTGTCAATCGCAGTCGGATGATGGGCAAAGTCATCATAGACCTCAATGCCGCGTACGGTATCGAGCAGTTCCATACGGCGTTTTACCCCGCCGAAATTGGACAAGGCCGCACAGGCCGTTTCAATCGATACACCAACATGCGCTGCCGCGGCAATGGTTGCCAGGGCATTGGCCACTGAATGCTGGCCGGTCATGTTCCAGCAGACTTCGCCCTGAACCACACCATCTTGCAGCACTTTAAAATGTGAGCCATCGGCCTGTAACTGCTCGGCAGATAGCGCGGCCTGGGCATGTGCAGTCAGTGAGGTGCGGACCACCGGTGTCCAGCAGCCCATTTCCAGCACTTCATCAATATGGGTTTCGGTAACCGGTGCAATAATGCAGCCTTCACTTGGAATGGTACGCACCAGATGATGGAACTGTTTTTGAATTGCCGCCAGATCATCAAAGATATCGGCATGGTCAAATTCCAGGTTATTTAAAATGGCAGTTTTCGGATGGTAATGTACGAACTTGGAGCGCTTGTCGAAGAAAGCAGAATCGTATTCATCGGCTTCGACACAGAAGTATTTGCCACCACCTAAACGCGCGCTTTCTTTAAAGCCAAGCGGAACGCCGCCAATCAAAAAGCCCGGTTCCAGACCGGCCTGATCCAGCACCCAGGCCAGCATGGTGGTGGTGGTGGTTTTACCATGGGTGCCGGCCACGCCCAGAACATGCTTGCCTTGCAGCACATGATCGGCCAGGAAGTGTGGACCTGAAACATAAGGCAGACCGGCATTGAGCATATATTCCACCGCATCAATACCACGTTTCATGGCATTACCGACAATCACCAAGTCCGGATGCGGCTGTAAATGGCTGCGGTCATAGCCCTGCATTAAGGTAATGCCTGCATTTTCCAGTTGGGTCGACATCGGCGGATAAACATTCTGGTCGGAACCGGTCACGGTATGTCCCAGATCACGCGCCAACAAGGCCAGAGAGCCCATAAAAGTGCCACAAATACCCAAAATATGCAGATGCATCCGCTGTTACTCCACTGCGTGTAGGACCGTACCATTCTTGTTGATGGCCTGGTCATGATGTATTGAATTGTCAGCAACGATAGCAAGGCTGTTTCGGAAAAGATAGTCATTCTTGTAGGGATTCGTTGACTGGAATCCGAAAAAATTAGGCATTTTCCAGGTGGATGCTGACCGTGAAAAAAATCCGCATAGCCACACTGCTTTTTGGGCCTGAAACCGTACAATAGGCTGACGTTTTCTGGATGCTGCCGCCTATGTCCTTCCCTTTACTGCTGTTAATTATTTCCAACTGTTTTATGACTTTGGCCTGGTATGGACATCTGAAATTTTTGCATGGCGCACCGCTGTGGCAGGCCATTTTGTTTGGCTGGATGATTGCCCTGCTCGAATACGCCTTTATGATTCCGGCCACGCGCTTGCTGGCCCAGCATGGCTGGTCACTTGGGCAAATGAAAATTACCCAGGAAGTGGTGACCCTGCTGGTCTTTGTGCCGTTTATGCTGTATCTGTTCAAGCAGCCGTTTAAACTGGATTATCTCTGGGCCGGTTTATGCCTGCTTGGTTGTGTTTACTTCGTTTTTCGCAGCAGTTAAGTCTTATTCAGGCTGTGGCAGATGTGGAAAAAGTGCGGCGAAATCTGCTTGAATCAGCGCCCGTTCTGGTGCGAAATCAAAGTGATGTAAACAGCGTTGTAGCACTTGCATTGCCATCTGCGTGGCCGCCTGTCTGAGTTCCGGTTCCGGCACATTCTGCGCAATCATCGACAGGCATTTCAGCAGGCGCTGATTTAACTCCAGATTCTGGGCACAATCGCGGGCCAGCGGCATAAAGCTGCCATAAATCAGGTCTTGCAGATCAAAGCACTCAATACTGAGATGCGGACAGTCACAGCGCGTCGCCTCCGGGTCCGGGCGACTGTCAATCAGAATCCGGGTCAGCGCATTCAGTGCGCTAATGCCAGAACCGACATCATTAATTGCACTCGACATGGCTTTTTGCCCGACCTCACTCATCACCAGCAGACAAAAACGCGGGTCCTGCAGAAAACTGCGATTGGTTTCAATAATCAGATGCTGCAGAATCTGATCGCGGATCTGCTGTTGCTGTTCTTCGGACAGCGCCTGCGGGCTATAGACCTCGACTAGCGCAGTCATCGGATCTAAAAATTTGCCCGGCATAGATGGCAGATGTAAATGCAGTTGCTGCTGCGCGGCAATCTGCTCCAGTCCGGCCAGATCGACATGGTTAAAATAGCCGGTTGTGCTGCTATAGACGCAAAAGCTGGGCGCAAAAGCAGGCTTCTGCCCTGTTGCCCCCAAGTCCGGTTGATGCCGGAACTGGCCCAAGGCCTTTTTGGCCGCAGTTTCAATCTTGTCGATGGTGGTGGTTAAATTGCCGAGTTTAGACAGGGTTTGTACCCAATGAATCAGGGTATAAATCAGGTACATCAACACCAGAATAGTACTGATAAACAACACAAAACGTCCCGATGGACCGTAGTACTCCAGCCCCAGGGCAATTTTGGCAATTACTGCATAAATAAAGGCGGAAATAAAACTGGAAATGGCCAGCCGGGTGTTGTCATCGCTCATCATCAAGCTATAGGCACGTGGTGTGCCGCTGCTTGAAGCCGAAGCAAAAGCTGCCACCATAATCGACAATGAGAAGGTCGTCACTGCCAGCATGCTGGAGGCAATAATATCCAGCAAGCTGCCCAAGGTGTCGATGCTGATATTCAGTACCGTACTGGCCGGAATAAAATACTGGCTGGCGATGGCAAATAATGAAAAAAATGTCGCAAAGATGGCACCCAGCGCCGGCATCAGCCATAAGTTTTCTGAAGGGTTTTGTAGCCAGATTTTAAGTTTGAACCACATGGAAACTGCCCTGAAAATATCTTTAATCTAATCTTAAGTTATTCATTACAAAAAGCTTTATCTTGATAGTTATAGCGTTTTTTTCACCGCTGTATGTCCTCTTTTTGTATTTTTGGCCTATTGCCATCATTGTATTTTCTTCAGTTTTACAAACAGATAATTTTAATCTTTATTCTTGCGCCGAACTTTAGCCAGCCGGTTTTTCAGTCTATAATACGGAGCTTATTCATTAAAGCTTGGCTCTCGTCGAGATTTATCTTTTTTCACTTAGTCTCTGGAACATTAGCAATGAATGCGGCCGCAGCACAAGACGCTCCTCTCGTTGGAATTATTATGGGTTCTCAATCTGATTGGGCAACTCTCGAACACACTGCCAATATGCTCAAGCAGCTTGGTGTCCCATTTGAAGCGGAAGTGGTTTCTGCGCACCGTACCCCAGACCGTTTATTCGAATATGCCGAAACTGCGCGTGATCGTGGTATTCAGGTGATTATTGCCGGTGCGGGTGGCGCTGCCCATTTACCGGGCATGTGCGCAGCCAAGACTGATCTTCCAGTGCTGGGTGTGCCGGTTAAATCTTCTATTTTAAATGGCGTCGATTCACTGCTGTCGATTGTACAAATGCCGGCCGGAATTGCGGTAGGTACCTTGGCAATTGGTCCGGCCGGTGCCACCAATGCTGCCATTATGGCTGCCCAGATTCTGGGTTTAACGCGTCCAGAGATTGCGAAAAATGTCGCTGATTTCCGTGCAGCGCAAACCGATAAAGTGGCCAGCAACAATATTCCGGGTCAGGCTTAATACGGGACATTCCTTATGAATAAAACCATTGGTATTTTTGGCGGTGGGCAGCTTGGCCGCATGATGGCGCAAGCCGCGTTACCACTCAATATTCAATGTACTTTCTTTGAAGCCAGTGCAGATTGCCCTTCTGCAGCTTTAGGTACGGTCTATTCAAGCGCAGCTGAACACGGTTTGCAGGATTTTATCCAGAGTGCAGATGTATTTAGCCTGGAATTTGAAAATACCCCGCTGGCCGATGTTGATGTCTTGACCCAAAGTAAAGCGTTGCATCCGCCGCGTCAGGCACTGGCGATTGCGCAAAACCGTCTGCAGGAAAAAGCTCTATTTGATGCGCTGCAGATTCCGGTGGCGCCGTATAAGGCGGTTGATTCGCTGGACAGTTTACAGGCGGCGGTGGCTGAATTAGGTCTGCCGATTGTACTGAAAACCGCGACTGGCGGTTATGATGGTAAAGGCCAGTTTGTGCTGCGTAGCGCCGATCAGATTGATCAGGCCTGGGCAGAACTTGGCCCTGCCGGCTCACTGATTGCAGAAAGTTTTGTCACCTTCTCGCGTGAAGTATCAATTATTGCAGTACGTGGCCAAAATGGCGATGTCAAAACCTGGCCATTGGCTGAAAACCACCACCATCATGGGATCTTGTCGCACTCGATTGTACCGGCACCGAACAGTGCTGATTTACAGCCAGTGGCGCAAGACTACATTACACGTCTGCTGAATCATCTCAACTATGTCGGTGTGTTGACACTGGAGCTGTTTGTGACTGAAAAAGGCCTGTATGCCAATGAAATGGCGCCACGCGTGCATAATTCAGGGCACTGGTCGATTGAAGGCGCAGTCTGTTCACAGTTTGAAAACCATGTCCGTGCAGTGGCTGGTTTGCCGCTCGGTTCGACTGAGGTGGTGCGCCCAACGGTGATGGTGAATATTATTGGTCAGCATCCAAAGTCGGAAGATGTGTTGGCGTTAAATGGTGCACATCTGCATTTGTACAATAAAACTGAACGCGAAGGCCGTAAAATCGGGCATATTACCCTAATGCCAAACGACAGTCGCGAACTGACGTCACTCTGCCGTCAGCTGGCGAAAATTTTGCCAAATCCGCTGGCCTTGAGTGAAGATATGAGCATTTAACTGCAGATTCGTTTATGAAAACAGCGGTCCCTCAGCGGGCCGCTTTTTTTATACCAGAAATTCGGGCAAGATTGCGCTCTTTTTCGCCAGCTGCCATTGGTCGGCTGGTTCAACAACAGGCTTGATTGCTTCAGTCCAGATCTTTTATAACTATAAATGGTTAAAAAACAAACATAAATACAGAGCATCTGAAAAATTAAAAATGAATTCAAACATAGATTTTATTTTGAATTTAAATCTGAACATGCAGTTTGAATTTAAAATATCCGCTGAACTTTAAATTCAAAAATATGAATTCAAATCCGGTTGTAGTTTTAAATTTAAAATTTGAATTTAAAACCTGCGAAATAAATTCAAAAACTGCAATTTAAATTTAAAAAGTACAGATTTACGGTCAGGTGGATGGGTTTTGTGGATAAGTTTTTCTGAAATAAATTTAAAAATGATGATTTAAATTTAAAACCAGCGCTGTTTTGCAGGTGTGGATAACTTTACTGGTTGAAGTCTGAAAAAATGAATTTAAAAGAATGAATTTAAATTTAAAAAATAAGAAAACCGAGATTTGAATTTAAAAATACTCAAGATTAGATCTGTGGATAAAATTTTTTAAATTCAAAACTGAAATATGAATTTAAAATGAAGCAAAATAAATTTAAATTTACGTTTTTACCCTGTCATTTTATGGCTCAGCTGTTATGGTAAAACCAGTTTTAAATTCAAATGACATAAGGGATAGTATGCATCGCTTTGCTTTTGTTTTCGGATCTTTGGCATTGGCTGCATCTCAGCTACATGCAGAACTGATTATTAACGGTCAGCCGGTCACCACCACGGCGCCGGTGCCAAGCACCATCCAGCCTCAAAATAATTTCCAGGCCTGTCTGGCCAATTTACGCGGTCAGGCCATGGCCAAGGGCGTCAGTGGCAGTACTTATGACCGCTATACCCAAAATTTAACGCCAGATTATTCCGTGATTGAACGCCTGAATTATCAGCCGGAATTTTCGACGCCAATCTGGGATTATCTTTCCGGTCTGGTCGATGAAGAACGCGTACAACTGGGCCAGCAAAAACTGGCCGAGCACCGTGAGGTACTGAACCGGGTTGCAGCAGCTTATGGTGTACCGCCAGAAACCGTGGTCGCGGTATGGGGTGTAGAAAGTAATTTTGGCGATATTTCTGGCCGTTATCCGTTATTGCAGGCTTTAGGTACTTTAAGCTGTGAAGGCCGTCGTCAGAGTTATTTCCGCGGCGAATTCTTTGCCGCCATGCGTATTTTACAACGCGGCGATGTGCGTGAAGATCAGCTCAGAGGCTCATGGGCCGGGGCATTTGGTCATACCCAGTTTATGCCATCGACCTATGAAGAACTGGCAGTGGATTTTGATGGTGATGGCCGCCGTGATCTGGTATCAAGCACCACTGATGCCTTGGCATCAACCGCCAATTTCCTGAAAAAACGTGGCTGGCAAAGCGGACAACCGTGGGGCTTTGAAGTGAAATTGCCCGCAGGCATGTCGGTCAGTGGAGAAGGGCGCCGCAATAAAAAATCCTTAAGCAGCTGGGTCAATCGTGGGCTAGTACGAGCCGATGGCAGTGCCTTGATTCAGGGCAATCTTTCAGGCAGCAGTCAGGCCGGTTTGCTGACACCGGCAGGCGGCAATGGCCCGGCTTTCCTGGTGTTTAAAAACTTTGATGCCATTTACAGTTATAACGCCGCGGAAAGTTATGCCTTGGCCATTGCGCATTTATCCGACCGTTTACAGGGCAAAGGCCCGTTTGTGACGGCATGGCCTACCGATGATCCGGGTACTTCACGTGCAGAACGTCGTGAAATCCAGCAGTTTTTATTAAATCGCGGTCATGATATTGGTGCGGTAGATGGCCTGATTGGTGATAAAACCCGTCAGGCCATTCGTCAGGAACAGATCCGCCTGGGCTTAAGTCCAACCGGGCGTGCCGGACAACAGGTATTACGCGCTTTTCGTAATGAAAATGCCAAACTGATGATGCTGCAATAAATAAATATGCAATAAAAAGGGCGCCTTATGGCGCCCTGATGTTTATTCAATATCTGAGGTATCAATCTTCACGGCTTCTAAAATATCAAAAATCACCGTGGTCACATCCTGACTCAAGTCACGGTTGTTAAACACTTCATAGGCCGTAATGGTGACATCGGTGTCGCTTGGCAGCAGTTTTTGTTCTTCTTCAATCAGGTGATTGATCGGCAACAGGGTCTGTTTAATTTCTAAATGCAGGATATCTTCAAACTCGACATTTTCTTCTTCGAGCTCAATCATCTGCTCATTAAAATACGGCAATAGAATAGAGTAGAGATACGGTTGAATATCGACGATATCAAACAGTTCAATATCACGCGTTTGTTCAATCGTGCTGATGTGGTCATTTACTTCAATCAAAATATGGTAGTAACTCACATTAATCTCCACAAACATTCCTGTTGAAATTGCGGCTTTCACAATAACATGAAATAGCCAGAGAGGGCAGTGCTGTTGGCGATAAAGCCCCGGTTTTCTAGATTAACTTGTAATGAAAAGCATCAAATGTATTTAACGCTGCTGCAAAAGTGCCAAATCGGCGGCAGTTAGCTGAAAATGATCCAGATTTTGCTCCTGCATGAGAGGATGCATCAGGGCGTGCGGATCATGGGTATGCCCCAAGCCCAAGGCGTGACCGAACTCATGTGCCAAGGTTAAACGCAGGTCGGCGGCTGACTGAAACTCATAGATGCGAATACTTTTACCATCAAAGCTGCCTTTATCAAATAAACGCGGCTGAAAGCGCTGGTTAAATTGCTGCACCGAAGCATCAATTGACTGATTTAGCTGGTTGAGGGCATCGACCTGTTGGTTCAAGCCTGCAATACGTACATTAAACTGTTGAATTTCAGCCTGTAAACTGGCGGTTTGCTGTTCGAGTTGCTGGCGCTGCTGGTTTAAAGAGCTGCGCTGTGTGGCCGATGCACCGCCTTGCTGGTTCAGCTGCTGCACCTGCTGGTTATAGGCATTCAGCTGTTGCTGTAACTGGGCATTTTTAAAGGCCAGCTGCTGGTTCAGTTGCTGAATCTGCTGTTTGACTGTCTGCACTTGGGTCTGCTGGTGTTCCCAATGCTGCTGCTGTTGCTCAATCTGGCCCATCTGTAGGCGACGCTGTTCCGATTCATATTGGCGTTCATCATAAATCAGGCGGATTGCCAGTCGTGCTTGTGGATCATAGACAAAATAGTCCTGACCAGTACCCTCTGTCCAGATTTGTGTGGCCTGTTGGGCCAGTTGCACTACCTCGGCATGACTTAAACCAAAGCGCGGGTCCACTTCGGCAATCCGGTAACGCAGCCGGGTATCCAAAGGGGCCTGAATCCGGGTCAGCAGGCTGTTGTGCTGCAGCTGCGGATGTTGCTGGTTCTGATACCACAGCATGGCGGCAAACAGCAGTAACACAATCAGGATTAAGGGACGCATCACGCAGATTGGGTTTCCTGTAGAGAGGGGGCAATTAACTGCACATCCGCATCTGTGATTGACCGATTTTCTTTCCTTTATATAACAGGGAAAACGGTCAAGCAGAGTAGGCCAGATGGGGTGTCTAACTAGCTTAAAAAAGCCGCAGAGATGAAACAAGTCTTTTTGCTTTCAAGCAGATATAAAAAAACCGCGCTTACGCGCGGTCTTTTTGTTTAAAGTGACAAATTATTTTTTGTCATCTTTCACTTCAGTGAATTCAGCATCTACAACGCCATCGTCCGCTTTTTGCTGTTGGCCAGCATCACCACCGAAGGCATTCGGGTCAAAACCTTGCGCACCGCCTTGGCCTTGAGCTGCTTCATATGCACGTTGCGTAATTGGCATGATGATGTTTTGCAGTGCTTCAGTTTTCGCTTTGATCGCGTCAACGTCATTTTCTTTGGTTGCTGCTTCAAGTTCTGAAACTGCTGTTTCTACCGCAGTTTTTTCATCAGCAGTCACTTGTTCGCCAAGATCTTTTACTGCTTTTTGAGCAGAAGAAACCAGGGCATCTGCTTCGTTACGTGCTTTTGCCAGTTCTTCAAACTTACGGTCTTCTTCAGCATTCGCTTCAGCGTCTTTGATCATCGCTTCGATTTCAGCATCAGACAAACCTGAGTTTGCTTTAATCTGGATCGATTGCTCTTTACCCGTGCTCTTGTCTTTCGCAGACACTTTCAAGATACCATCCGCGTTGATGTCGAACGATACTTCAATTTGTGGCACACCACGTGGCGCAGGTGGGATATCGCCCAATTGGAAGTTACCCAACAATTTGTTTTGTTGAGCCATTTTACGTTCACCCTGGTAAACCGAAATGTCTACTGCAGGTTGGTTGTCCGCAGCGGTAGAGAACACTTGCGATTTTTTCGCAGGAATCGTGGTGTTTTTCTCGATGATTGGCGTTAACACACCGCCCATGGTTTCAATACCAAGTGTAAGCGGTGTTACGTCAAGTAAAAGAACGTCGTTCTTGTCACCTGAAAGTACCGCACCTTGAATCGCCGCACCCATTGCTACAGCTTCATCCGGGTTCACGTCTTTACGTGGCTCTTTACCGAAGAATTCTTGTACTTTTTGTTGTACAAGTGGCATACGAGACTGACCACCCACCAAAATCACGTCAGAGATGTCAGAAGTCGAAAGACCCGCATCTTTCAGTGCAATACGGCAAGGTTCGATGGTACGCGCAACCAGGTCAGCAACTAAACCTTCTAATTTCGCACGTGTTACGTTGATCACCAAGTGTTTAGGACCAGTCGCATCAGCCGTGATGTATGGCAGGTTGATTTCAGTTGCATTTGAAGAAGAAAGCTCGATTTTTGCTTTTTCAGCCGCTTCTTTCAAACGTTGTAACGCAAGTGGATCGTTTTTCAGGTTGACGTTTTGTTCTTTCTTGAACTCTTCAACCAGGTAATCGATCAATGCGTTATCGAAGTCTTCACCACCCAGGAATGTATCACCGTTAGTCGACAATACTTCGATTTGCTGGTCGCCATCAAGATCCGCAATTTCAATGATCGATACGTCGAAAGTACCACCACCCAAGTCATAGACTGCAACTTTACGGTCGCCTTCTTTCTTGTCCATACCGAACGCTAACGCCGCAGCAGTAGGTTCGTTGATGATACGTTTAACGTCTAAACCAGCAATTTTACCGGCATCTTTAGTCGCTTGACGCTGTGCATCGTTGAAGTATGCGGGAACGGTTACAACTGCTTCAGTAACAGTTTCACCGAGGTAATCTTCCGCAGTTTTCTTCATTTTTTTCAGAACTTCTGCAGAGATTTGCTGTGGTGCTAATTTTTTGTCGTTAACTTCAACCCAAGCATCGCCATTGTCTGCTTTGATGATTTTGTATGGCACCAGACCGATATCTTTTTGTACCGCTTGGTCTTCATAACGACGACCGATCAGACGTTTGATTGCGAACAAGGTGTTTTTCGGGTTAGTTACTGCTTGACGTTTCGCAGACTGACCGACCAGGATTTCGCCATCTTTATACGCAATAATAGATGGAGTTGTACGCGCGCCTTCAGCGTTTTCAATTACTTTAACTTTATCGCCTTCAAGTACCGCAACACATGAGTTGGTTGTACCTAAGTCAATACCAATGATTTTAGCCATTTGGATGTTTCCTCAAAAATTTTATTGTGCTTTACACTTGTTATCCGATATGAGAGCCGTTCAATTTTTTTCAAGTTAAAAATATGAAAAAATTTCACCAACTCCCGAATTTATGAGGCTTAAGCGCCGACCATAACCATTGCAGGACGCAATAAACGGCCATTTAAGCTATAACCTTTTTGCAGTACGTTGCCAATTTCGTTGGCTTTGGCTGTTGGATCAATGCCCACCGCCTGATGTAAATCTGCATTGAAACCGTTCGCGGTATCTACCGCCACAATGCCGAATTTCTCTAAAGTCGTCAGCAGTGATTTCAGCGTCAGTTCCACCCCTTCAGACAGCGGGGTTTTTTCTTCGCCAGCTGCGGCAATAGCACGTTCCAGGTTATCTACGCTATCGAGCAGTTCTTTGGCAAATTTCTCCAGCACTGCTTCTTTATGCTTTTCAGATTCACGCTGAATACGCTCGACACTCTTTTGCGCTTCATACACTGCATTGGCGGTACGCGCTTTTTCAAGTTTTAAATCGCCTTCGAGCTGCGCAATCTGTTCTTGTAAAGACTCAACGGAAACGTCTGCCTGCTCGGTTTCAGCTTGAGTTTGGGTAGTATCTTGTTCTACTTGCTCTTGTTGCAGATCTTGAGCGTCTTGGTTGTGCTCGGTTGCCATTGATTTACTCCGTTTAAATGGGTTCTTAAACATGTACAGTCCTTCTGGCATCAGTATTGACTGGTTCATTCTGAACTGCCATGAGTGATGAATTTCGTAATTATTAAAGAAGTCGGGGCAGGGGATAAAAATTCAAGCGGTGCCAGTCATTAAATCTGCAGAAATTTGCTGAAAAAACATACATTCTTTTAATTTTTGATCTTTTTAGCAGGGAGGGTGCAGGAAGATACTACGAGGCTGAAACCCCAATTTATGGGAAAATGATTTTAATTTTAAGTCCGGATAAATTCTGTAGATGCTGTTGAGTTGTCTATACAAAATTTTTAAGTTGATTATTATTTATACATAAAAACGATCAGAATGAGTGAAAAATACTATTTTACAGGGCAAGGTCAACTTTGTATGATTGCGCCCAGATTCTATCGCTGTAGTTTCTTTTGATATTTTCTTGAAATGTGTTTTCTGGCTTATCCGCCCTCTGGATAAGCTTTTTTTTTGCCCTAAAGATTTAAAAGTACCGCATTTACACTGTTATCTTTTCGCAAAACTAGCTGTATGTTGTGTAGAGCATGCTGTTTTCTCCCTCTAAAATAATTCTGCACTTTTGTCTTTTTTTATTGCTGTAATCTATAATAAAAACAGCAGATTAATCCTGCTGATTCCTTCCATTGGCTGTAAAAACAGCTGCATCTTCACGTTTATAAAAAACTGCATAACTCGTACCGGTGGATATAAAAATTTAACTTTTTATCTGCCCAGCCAGTGCTGAAATTTTGAAAGTATAGCCAGCGCAAAGTTGGACTTTGTATTTTTCAATGAATGAGGATCGAATGATGAAAAAAATGGGTGTATTGGCTGTGGCCTTGTTTGCTGGACTGGCGGTGGTAGGTTGTAGCAGTCATGAAACGGCACAGGCACCAGAAGTGGCACAAAATCCGGAGCAACCTGAAACGGTACAGGTGACTACCATGCCGGTAGAAGCGGGGGCTGAAGTGGGCGTAGCCGCAGAAGTCACTGCCCCGGCCGCTGCTGCACCAGCAGGGTCGGAAGCACCGGCAGTTGAGGCACAGCCGCAGCCCTAAATTCAACGCTGTCTATTTCAAATGAAACAGGACCATCATTTAAATCAGGGAGGAAGATTTAATTTCTAAATAGGAATATTCAAAAAATGGCCAGGGAAGGCCAGCTATTTTCACTATTATTATGGAAGGTCGTTATTTTTCTATCACAGCGCTTTCAATCAAAGCACCTTGTAAAAATAAAAACCCGAAAGCCAGGTTTTCGGGTTTTTAAACTGTACATCGCACACTGTCAAATACAGGATTAATCACGACGGTCACGTTGCCGTTTGCGATATTCTTCCATCCGTTTACGCTGTTCTTCGACCCGTTTTTTACGCTGCTCTTGCTGTTTGCGTTCGACTTGCTGGCGTTTACGGTTCAGTTCGGCGCGTCGTTCGCGTTCCCGTTGTAACTGCTGACGGCTTTGTTCGGCACGTTTACGTTCCAGTTCACGTTTTTGTCGATCCCACTGCGCTTCGCGTTGGCGTTGTTGCTGTAAGCGTTTTTGACGTTGTTCATATTCCCAACGCTGACGTTCTGTCATGCGGCGATAATCATAGTTACGGTCGTAATCCCGGTCATAACGGTGATCATAGCGGCCATTGTAGTGGCCATCTTCAGGGAACGCGACACAACCGACCGCTAAAAATACGGTCGCACAGGAAACCAAGAGGAGTTTTCTAGACATGGTGAGCGTCCTTTTTCTATCCGGATTAGCAAAATCAATCCCTCTGTATCATCAAAATTGTCAATGACACCTTATAGAAATAAGATTAGCGTATATAAATTCTGAATATGTAGGTCGATGACTGGACTTCTATAACGAAATAGTCACTAAACTACTGATCATGTAGAAAATGTGAAGAATGAATAAAAAAGGAAGATGATAGATGAGTGCGTATCAACAGAAACTGCAAAAAATCATTGATAACAGTCAGGGTACGGTGGTGCGAACACTCGATCATTTACCGTGTGTGGCGCAGGAATCACTGGCGCGCGCCTTGGGCTATCCTTATCAGTATCCGCAACTTGATCCCCTCATTAAATGCATGATGGCGGCCCAAATCAAGCAGGGGCGTATCGGTTTTATTGGCGAAAATCCGGCGCAATCGCGTCAGGCTTTTGATACTCAGATGAAGGCGATCCGTAAACAGCCGACCTATGTCAAACGGGTCGAAGATTTACGTTTAAGCCTGCAAAGTGGCACCATTTCAGCCCGTTATTATCATCCTGCACCGCATAAAAAACTGCCGTTGATTGTGTTTTATCATGGTGGTGGTTTTGTGGTGGGCAATCTCGATACCCATGATGAAGTTTGCCGGCTATTGGCGCATGCCGCTCAGGCGCAGGTGGTCAGTGTCGATTATCCACTGACCCCCGAGGTTTCACCGACACAGCTGATTCAGTGCTGTGAAGATGCTTTGGCTTGGGTGTATCAGCATCGCCGTCAATTTAATATTCTGAAAAACCGTATTGCCGTGGCGGGTGACAGTGCTGGTGCCAATATTGCTACCGTGGTGTCACAGCGTAGTAAAAATACCGCCTATGCACCGCATGCCCAGTTACTGATTTATCCAGTGGTGGATTTTAAAAGCCGTCATCCGTCGTTCTTTGCCTATAAAGATGGTCTGGTGCTGACTGAGCAGGATATTGATTTCGTCACCGAGTATTATGCGTTACAGCACAATATGGCACTGGATGATGCCCTGATTTCACCAACCTACGGCAATTTAAGAAAACTGCCGCCGACCTTTATTGTGACGGCCGGGCATGATGTGCTGCACGATGAAGCGGAAATTTATGCGCACAAGCTGCGTCAGCAAGGGGTCAAAGTCCAATATAAGGAATATACCGACCAGACCCATGGTTTTATTAATTTAACCCCGGTTTCGCGCCGTGCTAAAAAACTCACGCTCGAGCTGGGCAAGAATTTCAGAAAATTTTGGGATCGACCACGCTTCTTTTAAAAGGGGTAACTTAAAAAGGCCGACTCAGATTTTTTCTGGTTTCACGTGGAACAGCGGTTTTGGTTTTAATCTGCGCTTCGGGGAATAACAGATCAAACTCCGGTACATAAAAACTTTGTAATAGTCGGGCCTGGGAAAAATCAGGAAAAATATCCTGGGTATTTTGCCATTCCACCGTTTTGAGTTTAGATAAACGGCCGCGAAATTTCGGACTAAACTGGTAGCGCTGGCCTTGCCAGGCCTGCTGAATGGATAAAAATGAAGCCGGAATATGGTGACTATTGATATAAAACGAGGTGCTGTTTTTCGGCCGCTCCAGACAAATTGACATCTCTTGCTGCTGATGGCGCACAATACAATAGGTGCGACCTTCTTTTTCCAGCCATTCAAATTCGGCCAGCTCTTTCGGAATGCCCCATAACTGCTGGCCATGCACTAAAGAAGCCTGGGTCGAGACATAAATCTTGGGAATGGTCGACAAGCGATGCTTATACAATAAAGGATGATCCATAATTAACAGTTCATCATACGGACCCACTGGCGAATCCTGATAACGGATCAGCATTACATTGACCATGCGTCCTAAAGGAGACGGAGCCAGCCGAAAACGTTTGGCTGTTTTCAGGAAAAAAGGATTCAGCCAATAATTCAAAATAAAAGCATCGCCGTGTAAGCGCCAAGGCGGATGCGCAAAAATCTGGTTCTGGATATTGTTATTCATCTTATTCTCAGGATTTGAAAGGAACAGCTAATGTTTTCTTCATACTGAACAATTAATATAAGTGAAGCAAAACATCAAACCACGGATTCGTAAAGAAATGTTAAAACGTAGCGTTCTTATGGCCGCCAGCCTTGCCCTTAGTGCCTCTGCATGGGCTGCCAATTCAATGATTGAAATGAAAACTTCCATGGGCAATATTGAAATTGAACTGTTTAACGACAAAGCGCCGTTGTCAGCAGCCAATTTTGAAAAATATGTCAGTAGCAGTTTTTATACCGGTACCATTTTCCATCGCGTCATTCCGGGCTTTATGATTCAGGGCGGCGGTATGGATGCAGCCATGGTGGAACGTCCAAATACCCGTCCACCGGTCAGAAATGAATCCTATAATGGCCTGAGCAATCAGCGTGGTACTTTGGCGATGGCACGAACCAATCATCCTGATTCAGCCAAAAGCCAGTTTTTTATTAATCTGGTCGATAACGACTTCCTGAATAAAAGTCCACGTAATGCGGGTTATGCCGTGTTTGGCCGTGTTACCAAGGGGATGGATGTGGTCGATAAAATTGCCAAAGTACCGACCCGCAATGTTGGTGTGCACCAGAATGTTCCGGCTCAACCGGTGAAAATCCTGAGTGTGAAGATAAAACCGGCAACGGCAAAAAATTAACGAAAATAAAAAGCAGAAATATAAATTAAATATTTCTGCTTTAAAATTAGAAGTTTATTTCAAAGATCGGGTAAAAATGCTCCATATTGGTGCATAAAAAAGAAACACTCGATAAAACAAGATGCTAAAAGCACTTGCGTGTGTAAGAAATTGTCCTAT
>NZ_VOXW01000001.1:0-283265 GCF_013420555.1 Acinetobacter sp. Q85-2 | reverse complement strand
TAAACGGAATTCCCCACATGATTTTCATATCAGGATGCCAATATCAGCAAGAGCCAAAAAACTTAATCCAGCATTAGGAGATTACTGGGAAGCACGTTTAATTGAAGTTGAGCAGGCAGGAAAAATCAGACGTTACATTACTTCATTATTAGATTCAAAGACATACCCACTTATAGCCTTGGCAAAGTTATATGCTCAACGTTGGGAGATAGAGATGTGTTACCGAGAAATTAAAAGCAATTTACACGAAGGTAAGCACTTAAGGAGCAAACAGCCAGACTTAATTTATCAAGAATTATGGGGTGTCTTGATTGCTTATAATGTTCTAAGAAGACAAATGAAATATATGGCTCAACGAGCTAAAGTAAGTCCTTTGAGAATTAGTTTTCATATTGCATCTATTGCCCTTCTTAATTTACTCAGATTCGACTCTTTGGCTTCTGCAGGTAATCTACCCAAACATCTGGAAAGTTTAATGGAGAAATCTAATCGGTATGTTATACCTGAGAGAAGAGTGAGGAGTTATCCAAGGGTTGTAAAAGGAAAACCTCAAAAATACCCAAGAAAAAGCCAGTCAATCTCTTAACTGACTGGCATTAGCCCGGTTGGACGCTTTTTCATGTTTAATTTACAGCGCGTACTGCGAGCTTATTCTGGTAATGGAATAAACTGTTTATCACTGTTTTGCACTTTACGCTCACCAACCACCACTTGCAGCTCTAAAGACTGTTCTTCACGTTCAATCAGGATATTCACCGGCTGGTTCGGTTGCTGCAGCGCCACATAATTAATCAGGTGTGATGTTGAGCTAATCTCTTCATCATTCACTTTCAGGATTTTATCGCCACGGCGAATACCGGCTTTGGCCGCAGGACCATTGGCCAAGACATCTGCCACCACCACGCCACTTTGTTTTGGCTCCAGAATATTCTGTTGCTGTACCGGCAATAAGCTAATACCTAACCAGCCACGTACCACGCGACCATCTTTTAAAATCGAGTTCAGTACCTGCTGACAGACCTGTGCCGGAATAGCAAAGCCAATGCCCAAAGAACCGCCCGATTGCGAGAAAATTGCGGTATTAACCCCAATTAAGTTCCCGGCCACATCAATTAGCGCACCGCCGGAATTCCCCGGGTTAATGGCAGCATCAGTCTGAATAAAGTCTTCATAGGTATTAATGCCTAAATCCGAACGACCGGTCGCGGAAATAATCCCCTGAGTGACGGTTTGGCCTACCCCAAACGGGTTACCAATCGCCAGCACCACATCACCGACTTCATTGCCACTGAGTTTAAATGGTAAAACCGGTAACTGATCCAGCTCAATTTTAATTACCGCCAAGTCGGTATCCGGATCGGTGCCGACCACTTTTGCCTCGGCACGACGGCCATCATGCAAGGCCACCACAATCTGATCGGCCTGGGCAATCACATGGTTATTCGTCAAAATGTAACCATCGGCACGTACAATCACCCCGGAACCGAGGCTGTTTTCATTAGGTCCCTGGCGATATTGTTCCGGTAACTGATCACCAAAAAATTCACGGAATGCCGGATCATTAAACAAAGGATGATTAGGCTGCTTGATTTTCTGGGTGGTAAAAATATTGACCACGGCCGGTGCTGCTACTTTTACGGCAGCACTATAAGACACCACCCCGCCAGTACGGGTGGTATCAATCAGCGGTTCTACTTTTTCAGCAGGCATTTTCACCCCA
This sequence comes from Acinetobacter sp. Q85-2, assembly GCF_013420555.1. Classification (NCBI taxonomy): domain Bacteria; kingdom Pseudomonadati; phylum Pseudomonadota; class Gammaproteobacteria; order Moraxellales; family Moraxellaceae; genus Acinetobacter; species Acinetobacter sp. Q85-2. The sequence goes on along the minus strand of NZ_VOXW01000001.1, from coordinate 281,545 downwards.
TCCGGGGCAACGGGAGCTTTCGGTTTTTGAAACTGTTGCCAGCCCAAAAAGCCAATAATCACAATAATAAGTAACACCCAAGGTAACCATGTAAAGGTCCGGCGCACAGCTCTATCCTCTAAAATTTTTTAATTCATTGATGACTAAGTAATTTATGACCTATTGTAAAGCGAAATACATAAGGAAACATAAAAATCACTAAAGAGTTTTGTGCTGCTTTAGTTACAATTCAAAATATGTTTTGATGACAACAAAATTTAAGGCTTTTGAGAGATTTATGGCTAAGCTGCATGACCTGATCCGCTGGTGTGATCAAACCTTAAAATCAGCCGAGTTTAAAGACTATGCCCCGAACGGCTTGCAAATTGAAGGCAAGCCGGAAGTCAAAAAAATTCTGTGTGCGGTAACTGCATCACAAGATGCAATTGAAGCCGCCATTGCCGAGCAGGCCGATGTGCTGCTGGTGCATCATGGCTATTTCTGGAAAGGTGAACCCTACCCGATTACCGGAATGCGCGGTAAACGCATTAAAAGCCTAATCCAGCATGATATTTCACTGGTAGGTTATCATTTACCGCTCGATTCACATCCTGAACTGGGCAATAATGCGGCCATTGCTGATATTTTGGGACTGGAGCAACTAGAAGCACTGGACCCGAGTGAACGTCATCCAATTGGCAATATTGGCTATTTAAAACAGGCCATGTCACCAGAAGCGTTTAAAGCCCTGTTAAGTGAAAAACTGGGGTTTGATACCATTCATTTACCGGCCAATCCAACCGAAATCCGCAAAGTCGGTTTCTGTACCGGCGGCGCGCAGGATTATATTCATAAAGCCGCAGCGCAAGACTGTGATGCCTATATTTCTGGCGAAGTGTCAGAACGTACCTTTTATGAAGCCAAAGAACTGGGCGTCCATTATTATGCCTGTGGCCATCACGCGACTGAACGCTACGGTGTACAGCGTTTGGGACAGGCGCTGGCACGCGAATTTAATCTCGAATATGTCTATTTCGAATTGAATAATCCGATTTAAAACTTGGGAGATGAATTGAGGCTGGCTTATACGTATAAATTAAGGATTTATTGTGTAATGTTATTTATAAGCAATGCGCAATTTTGTTGAATAATCTATTACAATAAGCCGACTTAAACTCAAAACCCAGCATAAGCAAGGAATTGAAAACATGACAACGATTACTTTACCAGCATTACCATATGGTTACGAAGATCTTGCGCCGCACATCAGCAAAGAGACTTTAGAATTTCACCATGACAAGCACCACAACACCTATGTTGTGAACCTGAACAACCTGATCGCAGGTACTGAGCTTGAAGGTAAAACTTTAGAAGAAATCATCAAGGCAAGTGCTGGCGATGCTTCTAAAGCAGGTATTTTCAACAATGCTGCACAAGTATGGAACCACACATTCTACTGGAACTGTATGGCGAAAAACGGTGGTGGTAAACCTACTGGTGCAATTGCAGCGAAAATTGATGAAGCTTTTGGTTCATACGAAAAATTTGCTGAAGAATTTGCAACTGCTGCTGCAACTCAATTCGGTTCAGGTTGGGCATGGTTAGTGGCTGACGACGTAAACGGCAAACTGTCAATCATGAAAACTTCAAATGCAGATACGCCAATGGCGCACGGCAAAATTGCAGTATTAACGATTGACGTTTGGGAACACGCTTACTACATCGACTTCCGTAACGCACGTCCTAAGTACATCTCGACTTTCCTTGAAAGCCTGGTGAACTGGGATTATGCCAACGCGAAACTTGCAGGCCAACCAGCTGGCGTAGAAAAATAATTTTATTTTTCTGTGTAAAAAATCACCCTTTAAGGGTGATTTTTTTATTTTTAGGGAATAACTGCATAAATCTAAGGCAAATGATTCATTTGTTTAAATAATCTGGTTGACGACCGGCGCATTCCTCCCTAAAATGCGCATCAGATTCTCCAATAGCTCAGTCGGTAGAGCGACGGACTGTTAATCCGCAGGTCCCTGGTTCGAGCCCAGGTTGGAGAGCCATCTAATCTCCCATAGCTCAGTCGGTAGAGCGACGGACTGTTAATCCGCAGGTCCCTGGTTCGAGCCCAGGTGGGAGAGCCAAGATTCTAAAAACCCACTCCAGTTGAGTGGGTTTTTTTATGGCGTTTAGATTGGGGGATTCAATGAGAATCATCATCCTAAAATAGCCCCTACCTGTACCACGGCACCCTGCCCGTCATAGACCAGTAAAAGCCACACACCAAGCTTTCTGCTTCCAAACGCCTTCATTCGTTTATTTTTAATTCAGTTAAACTGAAAAACTACATTTTTTCAGGCCGCGGACTTGACCACCTGCCCTTTGCCGCCTAGAATGCGTTTCAGATTCTCCCATAGCTCAGTCGGTAGAGCGACGGACTGTTAATCCGCAGGTCCCTGGTTCGAGCCCAGGTGGGAGAGCCAAGATTCTAAAAACCCACTCCATTTGAGTGGGTTTTTTCTTTATACAAGTATGTGTTGTGTTCAATAGCGCTCAGTCGACTTTCTTCTTTATTGGCTGCCTGGCCACACTGGTGCTGATGCTGCTGGTGGCAGCCTCCTATTTGCGCCCCAAACAGAAATATTTTCCGAAAAAAGTCATTACCCCGTTTGAAGCCAAGATGTTTGCCCGCTTAAAGCAGGCTTTTCCCGAACATCATATTCTGGCTCAAGTTGCTTTTAGTGCGTTAATTACCAATAGTAACTACAAGATCCGTTCCCGCTTTAATCGCAAGGTCACCGATTTTGTTTTGCTGGATCAGCAGATGAATGTGGTGATTATTATTGAACTGGATGATCCCACTCATATTGGCAAAGAAAGCGAAGATGCCGAGCGGGATGCCATGTTGCTTGAGGCGGGCTATCAGGTGATCCGATACACGGAGATTCCGAGTATCAGACAATTGCAGCAGGATATTCTTTAATTAAGGCGCTACAGCTTCAGAAGCTGCTGGTTTCGCATTGGCCTGTTGTTGAGCTTGTTGCTGCGCCTGCTGTTGTTCAGCCGCTTCACGCGCTTTAATCCGCGCAATCATCTCTGCCTGCTGCTGTTTATATTTTTCCTGATTTTTCGCATCGCTGTTGACAGCCAGAAACGCCATACTGACCAGAAAAACAGGAATCAGCAGACCTAAACTGGCCAACAGAATAATCTTTTTGGTATTGAGTGGCTGATTCGGTCGTTGCTGTTCAGGCGCGGTCATGAGAGAGTCCTCTGTCAGATGCATCAAAATGACGCTCAATATAACAAAATCATTTTCGAGGACAAAGCCTCTGTTGATGTTTGCTTGAACCTGAAGATACAACACAGCCGCCTGTACGGCTACAGACGGCTGCGTTACAGATCACGTCAGACTGCTCATCTACCCGATTAGAGGTTCAGCTGAATCTCGCCAAAAACCTGAGTTAAACAGGCCAGATGATCAAAGCCTTGTTCTGGTGTGTCCTGCATCCGCCAAGCCACATAGCCATCCGGACGTACCAGCACGGCACCGGCATCGGCAATTTCCGATTTTTGCTGCCAGGTGGCATAGACATCGCGATGTTCACGTGAACCAATCTGAATCACATCCAGATAGTCCAGCTTTAACCGGGCCGCTGCCGCTTTCCATGCTGCACCCGATAAACCGGTCAGTAGCGTAAAGCGCCCTTTACCGACAATATCCAGGGTGGAATGTTTATAGCCCTGCGCATCAATCAGCCAGGTATGCGGTAGTTTGGCACCCGGACGTGTGGTGGCTTGCAAATACAGCTGCGGGTCCTGTACAAAGATTTCTTCATCTGTTTCTGCCAGCACGGCATTGGACAGATAACGCTGGTTTAGCTCCACCCCTTGAGCATTAAACTCATAATGTTTAATCGCCAGCGCCTGATACAGCTTTTCCCGAATCTCGGCCGCTTCCGGTGTTTCCGCAAAAATCCGCTGCAACATCTCGGCCTGGGTCTGCACGCCCTGATCAAAACCAAATACTGCTTTTAAGTGCTTATAGTCAAAACGGGACTGGTTGGCACGCGCCACAATCTGCTTGCCCACCGGCGCCCGTTCATCACTATAAGAGTCCAGTAGCGCTGGCTTGGCCCAGCCTTTAAGCACATAAGCCAGCTTCCAGCCCAGGTTAAACGCATCCTGCATACAGGTGTTGGAACCTAAACCACTCGATGGCGGATGACGATGTACCGCATCGCCACCACAGAACACACGCCCCACCGAATACTGGGTGGCCCAGGTCTGATTGACATACCAGTAAGATACTTTTTCAATTTCGACCTGCTGCACCTCTTCACCCACAAAGGTGTTCAGTCGCGCCCGAACCTGGGCTTCGGTGACTTGCGGCTCGCCTTTGCTGATATCAAAGCCCCAGCCCATAATCCATTCATTCCAGGGCTGAATGGCACGTAGCAATCCCATGCCCAAGTCACCAAAACTGGCTTCCGGATTCACAATCCATTGTAAAATGGCCGGACGATGCGCCACGTATTTGGACAGGTCGGCTTTAAAAGTGACGTACACGGTTCCGGCACGCGCCATCACTCCTTCTAAGGGCAGCTTCAACTCTTCGACAATTTTCGAACGCGCCCCATCCATACCAATTAAATATTTGGCTCGCAGGCTAAATTCAGTTTGGGTCACCCGATTCAGGAAGGTCGCGGTTACGCCGTGCTCATCCTGAGTATGTGATAAATATTCGGTATTGAAGTTATAAATCGCACCGCGTTCGGCCGCATTCTTGACCAGCAGTGCTTCCATTTTCGGCTGGATCAGATCGACAAAGGGACATGGACTGCCTTTGATGTAATCGCCATGACGTTCATCGCCCGTGCCCCAGCAGCTCATCCGGGCAATTTCTTCCCCGACCAGACTGGTGGTGAGTAAACTTTCGCCCATCTGCTGCCACGGCGTGGCAATGGCTTTGACCTGCTCTTCAATGCCCAAGTCACGCAGAACTTCCATCGCACGCTGATTGGTAATATGCGCACGCGGACTGTTGGCCAGCCAGTTAAACTGGGTAAACAGCTGTACCCTGATGCCATAACTGGCCAAGGCCAGCCCTAAAGTAGAACCCGCCGGCCCCGTACCAATCACCAGCACATCAGTATCATAGTGTGTAGACATTCCGGACTCCTTTCACCGCTGTATCTGTTGCAGAATATTTGTATGCAGTGTAATCCGCTCCATCCAGCCCGCCTATTTCTATGCGTATAAACGATAGTGCTATTGGTTTTAGCTCTAGTCAGCTGCTGGATAAAACACATCGGCTGATGTGAAATGCAGTTCAGACTGTGTTGGGTTACACTAGGGCGATGATCTGCACGGTGGATGAAAGTCATGGAATTACGGCATTTACGCTATTTTGCAGCGGTGGCAGAAGAACAGAGTTTTACCAAAGCAGCCGATAAACTCTTTACCGCCCAGCCCTCTTTAAGCCAGCAGATTAAGGATTTAGAAGAAGAAGTCGGGGTTCGTTTGCTGGATCGCTCCGCGCGGCAGATTCAACTAACCGATGAAGGCCGGGCCTTTTTACCTTATGCCTTGCAAGCGATTGAAAATGCCAAACTTGCAATTGCCGCAGCGCGTCAGGTGGCGCATCAGAAAAACAACCAGATTCATATTGGCTTATTGAACGTGGCCGAGCTGAAAGTGCTGCCGCTGATGCTAGAACGCTTAAAACAGGCCATTCCCAATCTGCAGATTCATATCCAGAGCCTGACCTGTCTGGAGCAGATTCAGCGCCTGAAAAATGCTGAGCTGGATTTAAGCCTGACCCGCTATGCCATTCAGCAGGATGATTTTGTCGATCTTCCCATTTTGTCAGAGAAAATCTATCTGGTGTCAGGGCAAAAATCTGCACCGACCAAGTCGCGGATGAGTGCTGAAGCCTTGCTGCAACAGCGGCTGATTATGTGCGAGCAAACCGCTTCTCCGGTGTTTTATGAACAGGTCACCCGGCAGGTGCCGATTGAACAGATGCCGGCCGAGCAGTTACTCTGGGTCACCAATGTATTGCAGCATATTAATCTGATTAATCTAGGGATGGGCTACAGTTTTGTGCCGGAATATCTGCTGCGCTTTCTGAATGAGCATGTGGCGATCATTGAAACCGATTTTGAAGTTCAGCCGCTCCATCTATATGCCAATTACCGTAAAAATAACCATAATCTGGCACTGCAGCTCATTACTCAGGAACTGGCCAAACTCGAAATCTCGGTCACTGAGAGCTGATCAGCCCCGATCTTCCGGACTGATCAGCGAGTTTTTCAGGAGGACATTATTGCGCAGGCATGTGGGTTTGAATAAAGCGCACCAGCTCGGCATTTCTCTGCACAATGGCCTGGGTATGCGAGGCACCCGGGACCAATTCATATTCAACCGTCGTCCCCATTTCTCTTAAGTTATCTACCAGTGCCGTGGTGACAGCTGCCGGTACAGCAGTATCTGCCTCACCCTGAATCACCATAATCGGTTTATCCAGCTTTTTGGTGGCCGGCTGGTTAATGGCCAGGAACTGCTTAATGGTTGCATTGTCCTGGAAATTTGCCGTCAGTCCCGGATAATCAGCCACAGCAAGATCACTATTTTCAGTAAAGGCATCTATATCTTCTCTAAAGGACTGCATCAGCTCGTCCAGACATTGGCCATTTTCACCATTGTTGCCTTCGGCTTCTGGCACAATATCCTGCGATTCCGGCTGGAAGATGCTGAGGTAATTAAAGTCCGGTTCATAGGCTTTAATGCCGACCGCGACATAGGCAGCATAGGCCATCAGTTCTGCATAGACATTACGGGCCGTTCCAACCGGATACAGACCAACACTCTCTGCCAGCTCCAGATCATGAATGGCCGCCGGCGCGACTTCCGCAATGATATAACCCAGACTCGAAGCCGGTGCTGCTGCCACTGCACCTTTATAATTGGCATCCTGATTGGCAAATTCCGCAGTACCTAAAGAGGCATGACCACCCTGTGACTGCCCCACCGACATCCAGGCACCATGCATGTGTGCACCCAGATCTTCTTTTAAGGCGCGTACTGAATAAATAGCAGACTGGGCCGCACTTTCTAAATGTAAATACGGATGAATGCCCGGCGTGCCCAGCTCTTCATAATCTGGCGCGACAATCACATAGCCTGCGGCCAGTAAACTTTCCGCCATGGCCTTAAAACGCGGATTTAAACTGTTGCGACTCGGTGCACAATGATCAGCAATGCCCACTGTTCCATGTTCCTAGACCACCACACGCCAGCCATCTACCGGACGAGGTGTGGACGGATAAAATACCATGGCGGTAGCTTCTGCTTTCTGGTCACGTACATTTGGCATGTTATAGGTCATGACCCGGATGACCGCACCCTCAATACCATCTTGGGTATAGGCAGCATCAGATACAAAAGTTTTGTCACGGATAAAGTTAAAGTCATTATCATCGCCACCACATGCTGTAAATAACAGCGCCGAGGAGCAGGTTACCGCCAATAACAGTTTTTTAAATGTCGTTGTCATCTTGAATTCCTCTTTATCTTCTTGTTGTTAAGTACTCAGCCTGAGTTCTTTGAGTTAAGCATAAAAAAAAAGCATCCTGCTCGGATGCTTTGTTGGCTTTTTGCAAGATCAGACCAAATGCATAAACCTAGAGAAGTGCAAGAAAAATTCCGGCAAAAATCATCAGCCCAACCCAACGGTTATGCCGAAAAGCCCAGAAACATTGCTGCGGATTGCGGTCTTTGGTTTTGTGCCATTGATAGATAAAATCCAGTGCCACCGCAGCCAGTGCCACCAGACCAAATGGCATGAACAGATTTTCGATCCACAACGCCGCGCCAATCAGGAGCAGACTGATCAGCTGCAAGGCAGAAATAATCTCAATATCATAACGGCCAAATAAAATGGCGGTCGATTTCACCCCAATTTTGAGATCATATTCGCGGTCAGTAATCGCATATTGAGTGTCATAGGCCACAGTCCAGGCCAGGTTGCCAAAGTACAATAACCAGCAGGTTAAATCCGGGGTTGCACCCACCGCGGTATAGGCCATAGGAATAGACCATGAAAATGCGGCGCCCAGAAATACCTGCGGTAAATGAGTATAGCGTTTCATAAACGGGTAGATAAAAGCCAGAAATAACGCCCCAAACGACCAGTAAAAGGTTTCAAGCGGCAAGAACAACAACAGGCAGGCACTGGCAGCAACCAGCACCAGAAACACCATCACCGCTTCTTTAGCGCTAATGATGCCGGTGGCCAAAGGACGGGTTTTGGTGCGCTCAACATGGGCATCGACTTTACGGTCGGCAAAGTCATTAATGGCACAGCCTGCCGCACGCATAAAGATCACACCCAGAATCATTGGAATCAGCACACCTATGGTCGGTGTTCCCTGAGCAGCAATCCATAAGGCCCACATGGTTGGCCAGAACACCAGTTCGGTGCCAATCGGCTTATCAAAACGGCATAAATAGTAATAGGCTTCCAAGCGCTCACGCCAGGTAATTGAATGTGCAGTTGCCATGACTGTCCTTAACCACGTTGCTGTTGAAAAGAAGAATGTAGAAATTGCTCAAAGCTGGGCAAGAAACTTTCTTGCACAATAAATTTACAGCCATGCCAAGTATAGCAGCTCTGTCTGGTCCAGCCTTCGGGCAATAAAATCACCCGGCGCTCACAGGCCGGATTGGTACGTTGAAACAAAAACCGGCCAATCGGCTTTTTACCAATATGCTTGAACAGGCGTGCTTTTTTTTGCAGGCTTAAAATCGGAAAAATACTTTTGGCTTGAACCCAGGGCTGCTCTTCACAGCCATATAAATAGCTTTCCCGCACCCAGGAGGTATGCTGATGCGGCATGCCCAGCCATTTGGCATCTTCAAAGCTCAGGCGCTGGAAACTTTCGCGCAGTGGCTGTACCTGAAACTGGCCACCGGCCAGATCGGTTAATTGTTGTGTCAGAGAGCCCGGTGCATACAGCCATGTCTTCAATCCTGCAGGAATGGTCTGATCCTGAAATTGACAGGTCTGTTGGCCGCGCATCACTTATTCCCCTTTTATCGCTTGGCCTAGTGTAACTGAAATCTGTTACTAAACCATGGGCTTTTCAGCCAAAAAGCGCAAATGTCATATTCACTATCAATCTACCTCACCTAAATGAATATGAAGGCCATAAAAAAATCCGCGACAAGCGCGGATTTTCTGAGCATGAATCTGAGGTCAAATTACAGGCTGTAGTACATGTCTAATTCAACTGGGTGAGTAGTCGTGTTCAGACGACGAACTTCTTCAGTTTTCAGCTCGATATAAGCATCGAGCATTTCTTTTGTAAACACGCCACCTTTTAACAGGTAGTCATGGTCAGCGGCCAGTGCTTCCAGCGCCATTTCAAGGCTGTGAGCAACGGTTGGAATTTTTGCTTCTTCTTCCGGTGGAAGATCGTACAGGTTCTTGTCCGCCGCTTCACCTGGGTGAATCTTGTTCTGGATACCGTCAATACCCGCCATTAACAGTGCCGCGAAACCTAAGTACGGGTTCATCATTGGATCTGGGAAACGTGCTTCAATACGTTTGCCTTTCGGGCTAGACACGTAAGGAATACGGATAGAAGCAGAACGGTTACGCGCTGAGTAAGCCAGCATAATCGGTGCTTCGAAGTGCGGAACCAGACGCTTGTACGAGTTAGTCGAAGGGTTAGTAATCGCATTCAATGAACGGGCATGCTTGATGATACCGCCAATGAAGTACAGTGCCATTTCAGACAGACCAGCGTATTCATCACCCGCGAACAGGTTTTTGCCGTCTTTAGAGATCGACATATGCACGTGCATACCTGAACCGTTATCGCCTACCATTGGTTTAGGCATAAACGTCGCAGTTTTCGCGTATTGGTGCGCTACGTTCCACACCGCATATTTGAACTGTTGCACTTCGTCAGCTTTACGCACCATGGTGTTGAAGCTCACACCAATCTCTAACTGGCAAGATGCAACTTCGTGGTGATGTACTTCTACACGACCTGGGCCCATGATCTCTTCGATTTTTGCACACATATCTGCACGCATATCGTGGTGAGAATCAACTGGAGGAACCGGGAAGTAACCGCCTTTAACGCGTGGACGGTGGCCAGAGTTACCAGACTCGTAGTCTTTACCTGTAGACCAAGCCGCTTCTTCAGCAATTAAAGTGTGGCGTGCGCCAGACATATCGATGTCCCATTTCACTTCGTCAAATACGAAGAATTCTGGTTCTGGGCCAAAGAATGCAGTATCACCAATACCGGTAGACTTTAAGTAATCTTCTGCACGGCGAGCAATCGAGCGTGGGTCACGTTCATAACCCTGACCTGTAGATGGTTCGATGACATCACAAGTCACGACAACTGTTGGTTCCGCAAAGAATGGGTCGATGAAACCAGTTTCAGCGTCTGGACGTAAAATCATGTCAGATGCTTCAATGCCTTTCCAACCAGCAATTGAAGAACCATCAAACATTTTACCGTCTTCGAAGGTATCTTCATCGATACTGTCTGCAGGGTAAGTTACGTGCTGCTCTTTACCCTTAGTATCAGTAAAGCGGAAATCGACCCATTTTGCACCACTTTCTTGTATGAGTTGAAGGACCTTGTTCGCCATGCTCATTTTGCTCCAATGATATTTTGTTGCACACCCAAGTGCGTGTTAGTAGTTGGCAGTTATTAAGCAATTACCGTACCAACTTTTAAAAGCAAAGTTAAAATATTGAATTTCTTATGAGAAATTAAGATTTAGGGATTTTGCTTTGTGCCTATTATACTAGGGCTATACTGAAATGCACCATATTCAAGCACTCTTTGCGATTTTTCCTGCAAAAGATTTCTCGTGTGTATCAAAATAGTGCAAATAATCAGGTTTCATTTTAACACAGCTTAATAATACTGCTGTTTATTTCGCCAATTTCGCGCTTCATGCAATTTTTCTAATGAATTTCAGACTGGATTAATTGAGTGATTTATAGATAAAAACTCTTTTTTCCAGTAAAAATCAGATTTTCATTTATTTCTGCTTATTTTTTCTTCAAGTGCTTTTCTGTGCGCTTTTCGCAAGTCGTGCTCAGCTAAATTTTTATGCCCATTTTAAAATGCGCCATTTTGGTGAATCTGCGTCATTATGCATCATTTTAGGGGTTTGGCAGCAAGAGGGGTCAACATCACAGCGGACACGTAAAAGCCACAAGCTGAATGCAGCTCAGCCATAAACTTAAAAGATTTCATCTGTATAAAAGCTATTCTGCTTGAAAATGTTCAGCCGCACATGTTTATTTTTTGCTATGATGATTTGCACTGCGTTTTCCCCGCATTTTTTCGCTCGAAAAATAGCCGTGTTGTGACCTCCCTCCACTTTGGAAAACCAGGCATTTCAGGGAATTCTTCAAGCACAGTCAGGTGCATAAATTTTGACAGGTTAAGCTCATGCTTTTGATGATCGATAATTACGACAGCTTTACTTACAACATCGTCCAGTATTTTGGCGAGTTAAATCAAGAAGTTAAAGTCGTTCGCAATGACAGCGTCACATTAGAAGATATTGAGCGATGGCAACCGAAGTATTTGGTGATTGGTCCCGGTCCGTGCTCACCATCTGAAGCAGGCATTTCCATTCCAGCAATTCAACATTTTGCCGGCAAAATCCCGTTATTGGGCGTATGTCTGGGCCATCAGAGTATTGGTCAGGCCTTTGGCGGCAACATTGTACGGGCCAAAAAAGTGATGCACGGCCGTTTATCGGATATGTATCACAGCGATCAGGGTATTTTCAGCAATTTGCCCTCCCCGTTTTCTGCGACCCGTTACCACTCGCTGGTGATTGATCAGGCGACCTTACCAGAATGTCTGGAAGTCACCTGCTGGACCAATGAAGCCGATGGTTCCATGGAAGAAATTATGGGCGTGAAACATAAGACATTGCCGGTCGAAGGCGTACAGTTCCACCCGGAATCCATTTTGAGCCAGCATGGCCACAAAATCTTCCAGAATTTTTTAGAAATTTATGCCTAATTTGCACAAAGTGAACACCATGAATATTCAACAAGCTTTAAATCATATTACAAAACAGATTCACCTGACTCAGCCACAAATGGAAGATGTGATGCGTGCCATCATGTCGGGCGAAGCCACCGATGCGCAAATTGGCGCCCTGATGATGGGCCTGCGCCTGAAAGGTGAAAGCATTGATGAAATTACCGCAGCCGCGCGCGTGATGCGCGAGTTCGCGATTAAAATTGACGTTAGCGATATTCCGTATCTGGTCGATATTGTCGGTACCGGCGGTGATGGCCAGAACCTGTTTAACGTATCGACGGCATCCAGCTTTGTGATTGCAGCCGCTGGCGCCACCATTGCCAAACATGGTAACCGCGGCGTATCGACCAAATCTGGTTCCTCTGACCTGCTGGAACAGGCTGGAATTAACCTAGACTTAAACATGCAGCAAACTGAACGCTGTATCCGCGATATGGGCGTAGGTTTCCTGTTTGCGCCGAACCATCATAAAGCCATGAAATATGCAGTTGGCCCACGTAAAGAACTGGGTATTCGCAGTATTTTTAACCTGCTCGGCCCGCTTACGAATCCGGCCGGAGTTAAACGTTTTGTGATTGGCGTATTCTCCAGCGAACTCTGCCGCCCGATTGCTGAAGTGATGAACCAGCTGGGTGCTGAACACGTGCTGGTGGTGCATTCACGTGATGGTCTGGATGAAATCAGTCTGGCATCTGCCACGACCGTAGCAGAACTGAAAGATGGGGAAATCACCGAATGGACCATTACTCCAGAAGAAGTGGGCATTGAATCGCAAACCCTCACCGGTCTGGTGGTGGAAAACTCGGCAGAAAGTCTGGCCCTGATTAAAGATGCACTTGGCAAAAATAAATCTGAACGCGGTGAAAAAGCGGCCAACATGATTGCCCTGAATGCCGGCGCCGGGATTTATGTGTCTGGTCTGACCAAAACCTATCAACAGGGTGTGGCACTGGCGCATGACATTATTTATGGCGGTCAGGCACTGGAAAAAATGGGCGTACTGGCCGAATTTACCAAAACCTTAAAACAGTACGAAGCTTAAGACGGCAGGATAAAATCATGGTGGATATCGCAAATACCATTTTAGGTAAAATTGTTGATCGCAAACAGGAAGAGTTTGCTGCACGTCTGAAACAGCGCAGTCTGAATGATCTGGAACAACTGGCCCAGGCCGCCACACCGGTGCGCGGTTTTGCCCAAAGCTTGAAAAGCAAACGTCCGGGCGTGATTGCAGAAATAAAAAAGGCCTCGCCATCTAAAGGGATTATTCGTGAAAACTTTAATCCGGCTGAAATTGCCCAGCAATATGAAGCTGCCGGTGCTGCCTGTCTGTCTGTACTGACCGATGTCGATTTTTTCCAGGGCGCTGATGAAAATATCGCGCTGGCCCGCAACCATTGCAGCCTGCCTGCACTGCGGAAAGACTTCCTGATTGATCCTTATGGTGTGGTTGAAGCTCGTGCGCTACATGCCGACTGTATCTTGCTGATTGTAGCCTGCCTGTCAGACCAGCAACTGGAAGAAATGTCGAAAACCGCATTTGAACACAATCTGGATGTACTGGTTGAGGTGCATGACGAAGAAGAGCTGGAACGCGCTTTGCGTTTAAGTGATCGCTGTCTGCTTGGCGTGAACAACCGTAATTTAAAAACCTTTGATGTGGATTTAAACACCTCATTGCGTCTGAAAAAATTACTCGATCCAGCACGTTTACTGGTAACCGAAAGCGGTATTGCCACCCCGGCAGATGTCAAGATGATGCAGGAGCATGACATTCATGCCTTCCTGGTCGGTGAAAGCTTTATGAAACAACCGTGTCCGGATCAGGCCTTTAGCGAGCTGTTTGGTACGCCGCAAAAGGTCTAAGTCTTGGTGCAGTTCAGGAGGCAGGTTTATCCTGAACTGTGCGATTGCACTGCCCTACTTTCATAGGGCGGTCATCTTCCTATATCGCCCCATCTTAACATCTCTCATTTCAAGCCAGATGCAGCGCCAAGCTGAATCCGTTTCAGTTCAAATCAGGCGTAATTCAGACTATACTGGATTGAAATTTTATCCTCCTATTTTCGATTATGAGCAAACACGATTCTTCGCTATCGAAAGAACAGTTTAAATTACTCAAAGACTTTAAAAAGCAGATCAGTAATCCGCATCCGCGCGTAGAGCCAGCAGCGCCGGCCATCAAAACGGCTGAACAGGAACAGGCCGAAGATTTTGAGCTGTTTCAAAAAGAAATGCGTGGGGTCCAGAAAATGGATCATGGCAATATCGCGCCAGTGGCCCAACCGGCCAAGAAAAAGCTGGATGCCCAGACGCTGGCTAAACGCGCAGCCGCCGAAGGCCCCATGCAAACTGATGAGACCATTTTGTCGGACACGCAAGCCATGCTCAATCCGGTGGGCAGTCAGGCCAGTTTAAGCTACCGCATTGCCACCTTGCAGCATAAGGTGTTTGAAGATTTAAAAGCTGGCAATTTGCGCTGGTTTGAAGCGGTCGACCTGCATGGCTGTACCGTGGAAGAAGCCCGGGTGGCGGTGCTGCAAATTATCCAGATGGCCAAAGATGAAAACCAGAACGTGATTAAAATTGTGCATGGTAAAGGCCCGGAAGCCATTTTAAAAACCTATGTCAATGGCTGGTTACGTCAGCATCGTGATGTTCTGGCCTTTGTCAGTGCACCGGAAAAACAGGGCGGCACCGGTGCGGTGCTGGTTCTGCTAAAACGTGCAGAAAAGAATCCAAAGTTTAAACAATAAGCGGATTTTTCCTCAAAAGCAGGCATTGTTGCGGTTTTCTGCTACAATGCCGTCCTTGTTCAATATCAGTGTAAGTGAACACGTCTTATGTCTATGCAGCAATCCTACGCAAACATTCTTACTGCCGTTGGTGAAGATTTAAATCGCCCTGGTCTCAAAGATACGCCTATGCGTGCTGCTAAAGCATTTTCGTATTTAACCTCGGGTTATAGCCAGACGTTGGCTGAAGTGACCAACAACGCCGTGTTCCCGTCTGATAACCGTGAAATGGTGCTGGTCAAAAATATCGAATTCTATTCGCTATGCGAGCATCACCTGCTGCCATTTTATGGCCGTGTGCATATTGCCTATTTACCGGAAGGCAATGTTTTGGGACTGTCTAAATTTGCCCGTATTACTGAAATGTTTGCGCGCCGTTTACAGATTCAGGAAAACCTGACCCAGCAGATTGCAGAAGCCGTGGCTGAAGTGACCAAAGCCCGCGGTGTTGCGGTGGTGATTGACTCTGCACACATGTGCATGATGATGCGTGGTGTTGGCAAGCAGGAATCGACCACACGTACCGTGTCATTTATTGGTGACTTTAAAACCGATAAAGATGCACGCCGTGAATTTTTAAGTGCTGTGCCTGAAAGTTACTAAGCTAAAATCATGCTGAAGCCTCGACATCTGTTGGGGCTTTTTTATGTCCTGTTTCTTATACTACCGCTGGTTTCCCTATTATTTTAAGGAATGCAAATGTCTTCAATTTATTTAGCCGGTCAGGGCCTGACCCAAAGTGAATGCAGTGTCGACTTCCCGCGTCCGGATCGTTTGGTCAAAGGCAATCCCAAACGTGATACATATAGTGCCTATGAACATCCCAATATGAGCTGTGGCATCTGGCAGTGCGAAGTCGGCGCCTGGAATATTGTCTTTGCTGACAATAAACAGGAATTCTTTAATGTGATTGAAGGCGTGGTGCGTATTCATGACCAGCACGGACAATATATTGAAGTTACCGCCGGTCAGGCCGGAATTATTCCACCGGGTTTTGTCGGTACCTTTGAAGTGGTTGCAGCAGTGAAAAAATATTATGTGGTGGTTGAGGCCTAAAATACCGCTTGAGCTTTTTGATGTTTTGGCTGGTTTTATCTTGCTGCTTTGATATAAAAAACGCCCGACAGTTTTGGGCGTTTTTTCATGCCGGGATGAGACTTAAAAGGCTTATTTGGCCAGATAGACCTGATTACGTCCGGCATTTTTGGCGCTATATAAGGCTGCATCTGCGGCATCCAGAAAACGCTGATAATCCGGATGGCCATCATACTGCACTGCGCCAATACTCACGGTAAATTTAAAACTCTCACCTTCAGCAGAACGGATTGGGGTATCTTCAACCCGGCGACGGATGGTTTCGGCAATCATCTGGGCCCGGTTCCAGTCACTATCGACCAGCAGCAATAAAAACTCTTCCCCACCAACCCGGAAAGCATAATCACTGCCCTTGCTCGATTCCAGCAGCACTTCGGCCATAAACTGCAAGGCCAGATCACCGGCGGCATGGCCATAGCGGTCATTAATCTCTTTAAAGAAATCGGCATCAATCGCCAGTAGACTTAAAGGTGAGCGGTTTTTGCGCGAGAACTGGATTTCACGAATCAGGATGGTATTTAAATAACGCCGGTTTAACAGCTGGGTCAGCGAATCATTGCCCGTGCCGATATATTCCGCCACCTGAAACAGCTGATCGACCAGATGCTGGATTTCGCGGTTTTTACAGCGAATCTGCTGAATCAGTAACAGCTTCTGCTGCTGATTGGAAGTGTCCAGCAGCTGCTGGTTCAACTGATCCACCTGATAAATCCGCTGGATAATAAACTCGACCTGCTCGGCGCTGGCAAAAGCATAGGCTGCTTTATGAATGAACCACAGGCCAAATTCAGATTTGGAGAGTGGCGGATGAAACAGCTGTGACTGGTCAGAAAAGGCTTTAAACATCAGCTCATTTTCCCAGTCCAGCAGACAACCGCGCTGGCGGTCTTTTTGCACGGCCACATCCTGCATGGCAGAAAACAGGCGGTAGGTGTGTTTCATATCATTATGAATTTCCACCTTGGCCTCATAAGTGCGGCACATAATTTCCGCGGCCAGGCTCAGCACCTGGGTCATATAATCGGCAGCAGCCAGTACATCGGCCTGCGGGGTTTGCAGAAAAAAGGCAAAACTTTTGCGCTGGATTTCGCGGATGCCGCGAATAATCAGCCAGGAGGGAACGCCAATACGCGCATGCACTTCCCCAACTTTCAGCTGCTTGGCGACAATGGCTTTAAAATCCTGCTTGAACGGAACTGCAAAACTGTCCAGCAGCCATTGCTGCAAGGCATTTTTCAGGCGGCTACGCACCAGTTCATCAGACAGGAAATAAGAGGCTTCCTGCTCCTGCATCATCTGTCGATAAAATTCGGCCACCAGCACCGTGACATGCTGTTGAATGAACTCGAAGCTATAGCTTAAATCGGTTTCAGAAAATTGCCCGCAAATCGCCTGCCACTGCGCTGCAAGTTCCTCTATACGCTCTTGGTTCATACAACCGCCTCACACAGATGAATTAC
The DNA here is from genome assembly GCF_013420555.1 of Acinetobacter sp. Q85-2. Lineage (NCBI taxonomy): Bacteria > Pseudomonadati > Pseudomonadota > Gammaproteobacteria > Moraxellales > Moraxellaceae > Acinetobacter > Acinetobacter sp. Q85-2. Next base: position 264,124 of record NZ_VOXW01000001.1, on the reverse strand, counting down.
AGCGCAGATTTTAACGCAGCTGTCACATAAGACAATTCTTTTGTGAATTAAATGAATATTCACTTAATAACAATCTGGATTTTCAAGCCTGACTTCACGACTTCAGCTTAAAAGAACCAGGCATAACCAAGACTGGTCTGATGCCAGTCCTGTTGATCCTGCTGCTGATATTCCCAGCCCAGACGAATCGCATGCTGCGGATTCAGCACATATTGCAGCTGGCTGTGCAGTCTCAAATTCCATTGCTGGGCATCTTCCCAGTATGGCAATTCCACTTGCAGCACACTATTCAGCTGCGGACTCCAGATATTCTGGCAGCCCAAGGTGGGTCCGACACCCACGCGCCAGCCACGACCCAGTGCTTTACCGGCCTGTAGATGGTTTTGTAGCTGGGCATAGCAAATATGCTCACGGTCGGCACTGGCCCAGCTATAGCCCATCTGGACCTGTAAATTGGCTACACCATGCTGTTCCTGAGTGCTGAACTGACCATGCTGATCGAGCGCTTCCTGGGTCCAGCCCAGATTAAAACCCCAGGACAATGGTGTTTTAAACGGCGTAATCGGGTTATAGGAGTTCACCGCCAGCACATCGAGCTGACTCAGTTTTAGGGTTTCATCCCGATATTGCAGCGCACCCTGTAAAAATAGCAATTGAGTCCCAGTGCGAAAACCACCTTGCGGATCGAGCAGATCATGATAGGCTTGCCGATGGCCCAGTTCGATAAAGGATTGTCCCTGCACTTCACCAGTGCTTAACGTCAGATTACGCGCATGATGGCCCTGGCTTGGATCAACGTTTGGGACGTCCGGCGCGCGGCGCTGCTTGTCGACCTGAAGCTGGCTTCGCAGGCTGAGTAATTGGCGTAAACGTGGCTGGGCAAAACCGGTTTCGACCTTGCGGGCTAAAAACTGCAGGTACAGATCATCGTAGGCCATTTCCAGTATTTTGGCCTGCTCTAATGCGGTATAAGACTGTAATAACGTATTTAAATCGGCAGATTCGGCAAAAGCCAGCTGATGTGCAGCTTGCGCCAGGTCTGTACCATGCTGGCGGGCTTGAGCCAGTAACTGGGTTTCTAGTGCCGGGCGATAGACCGTGTCTTTGACCAGATCTGAATCTGCCAGCGCCTTGATGGTTTCAACTGGAATCGACGCCACTTTAAACTGTTGCTGTAAATTCAGCTCTGGACGGACCAGATCAATCAGGCCCAATAAACGATAGGCACAGTTATCACTGACAAAATAATAGGGAAAGCTGACGTGCTTCATTTCCCAGATATGTTCCACCAGAAAACGGGTTTCATCCGGGCTTAAATCCAGCTCGTATTCCCATAAATCGCGGCTTTCCAGATCACCATATTCCTTAACCTTGCGGTAATACGGCATGAGGGAATATTCACCCGGATACTGTCCGGTCAGACCTTTCCAGGCATAGGACCAGCTTTGCTCACCCGGCACTGTGGCCGCATAATTTACCGCATAGGAAATCAGGTTCAGTTCCTGCTGATCTTTCGGGTCCAGTCGCAGCAAGGTATGCCCGAACATGGAGCTGGGATTGCCCATAAAATCGGTGGCATAAATTAAAGTGGTTTTGTATGGACGAATCTGGCCAATCCATTCATCCAGTTCCGGACAGGCCACGGCAGCCAGTTCCGTCTGTGGAATATTCAGTTGTTGCACCAGCCAGCGGCTACGTGCCGGAAAACGGCATTGTACCGATTGATTTGGCTCGGCCTGCTGAAACAGCGCTGCAATATTCGCCTGTAATTCCTGATTTAAATCGGGTGTTTTGGCCTCTGTTAAAAAATAGCCGGCATAGCTGACAGTACTCTGCCCGGAAGTATTGGCATACATTAAGCGTTGCCAGGTATTTTGCTGTGCCAGTTGCTGCTGTTCAGCACGCTGGATATACAACTGTGCCGGCGTTGAAGATTCAGAAGAAGACGTCGCGGCATACGCCACAGGAGATAACAAAGCAGCACATACAAAAGCAAGAGGTTTCATTCAGCAGATCAATTCTTATTCGGTTCTTATATAGAGAAAAACCCTGCCAGAAGACAGGGTTTTATGGGATGCTTAATTAGACGTAGGCTTTTAAGATGTCGTCTTGTGCCATCACTGACTGTAAAGAAGCCAGCACTTCAACAGAAGTCTGGTTGTCAGCTGAATAAATTTCAGAGAAGTTTTGTTTGGTCACTGCAAAGAAACGTGCTTTGTCTTCTGCTTTAATGCTCAGTAATTCAGCCAGTACGTTCAGGCTTTCACCCTCGCCTACAGCCATATCACGCGCCAGCGTTTCGGCATTTTCATTGGTAAATGTCACCACTTGCGCAGTTACAGTACCAGTACCGCTACAGCCTAAAGTACCGAAGGTAATACCGAACAACTGGTTTGCAAAAATACCATTGGTTGTAGCAGCTAAAATTTTAGGCACTTTACCAGACTGACCTGCCCAAACTTGAGAACCAATACCACAGCCGGCATCAGCGTCTGCAAATGCTGCTGTTGAACCTGCTGCCAATACTGCTGCCAAAGCTAATTTTTTTAACATAAAAGTCTCCAGAATTTATTATCTGAGTTTGTTATTGTTTCACAATGTGTAATTTTTATTACACTGTTTAAAGATAACGCATCCGCCAGCGAACACAAAACACTTTATACCAAAGTGGAAAAATTATTTTTCTGTATCCTTTAAGTGCGCAGGTTTCAGTTGCCAGATGCCATTTGGCTGACGATCACCCAGAATTTTCAAGACCAGCACCAGACTCAGCAATAACAGCAGATACCAGGACCCCAACTTGCCCCAGCCAACCATATGCCAGCTGTCGACCTGACTTGGATACAGCCAGATCTGGTAAAAGGTGCTGATATTTTCTGCAATCCAGATAATAAAGGCCAGTAACAACAAGACCGGTAACATCGGCAGCTGCATCCGGTGATGCTGCAATTCAAACTGGATACGGGTTTTCCAGAATATCAGTACGCTCCAGGCAAACAGCACATAGCGGATATCCGGCACAAAAAACTTGCTCATAAAATTAATATAAGACAGCACCGCCAGACTCAGCATATTGGCAAAACCCGGCAAGCGAGTAAAAGATACCCGATACAAACGCAAGGACCGGGCAAAGAAACTGCCGACGGCCGAATACATAAACCCGGCAAACAGCGGCACGGTCATAATTTTAAATACGGCCGGCTGCGGATACTGCCAGGACGCAATCGCCGGATGGGTCAGAAAAATTTCCATAATCATCGCCAGCAGATGAAACAGCGCAATGACTTTAGCCTCGGCCCAGGATTCCAGCTTGAGATACAACAGTAAAATCTGGATAAGGACCGCATAAAACAGCAAATAGTCATAACGGAAAAAACCGTAATAGTCCTGGCTACCCAGACTGGCGGTAAAAGCAAAAGCTATCAGCAATAAAATTCCAAATAAGGCAGCCGAAGCTGCCTTATAAGTGAATTCAAAACCTGATTTTAAAATTGTGATCAAGGTTGAATCCTAATATTGTTGCATCTTCTTAAAGGTACTTGGCACTGTATTCATGCACCGTATCAATAAAGACTTTCGGATTGGCCGGATCAACCCATTGGGTAATACCATGTCCAAGGTTGGCAATATAGCCAGTTTTTTCACCATGGGCATAGGCATCATCCAGCATGGCTTTGGTCGCCTTGGCAATTGAGTCCGGGCTTCCATATAACGTGGCTGGATCGAGGTTGCCCTGTAAGGCAGCACGGCCATTCACGGTTTGGCGCGCCACATTTAATGGCGTGGTCCAGTCCAGACCAAAGGCATCGGCACCGGTGGCCACCATTGGCTCCAGCCATTGACCGCCGCCTTTGGTAAATAGAATGACCGGAATTTTACGGCCATCTTTTTCACGTTGCAGACCCGCTACAATCTTTTGCATATAGTTCAGCGAGAACTCGATATATTCACGATGCGCCAGTGCCCCGCCCCAGCTGTCAAAAATCTGTACCGCTTGTGCACCAGCATCAATTTGCGCATTCAAATAGTCAATCACGGCGACTGCCAGACGGTCGAGCAAGGCATGCATCACTTCCGGCTGGGCATACATCATCTGCTTGGTAAAGCGGAAATCCTTGCTTGAACCACCTTCAACCATATAAGTCGCCAGCGTCCACGGACTGCCAGAAAAACCAATTAACGGCACCTGTCCGCCCAGAGCCGAACGAATGGTCGACACCGCATTCATGACATAGTCCAGATCTGACTTGGCATTAAAATTCGGCAGATTGGCGACATCCTGCTCGGTACGCACAGTTTTATGAAACTTCGGACCTTCACCAGCTTCAAAGTACAAACCTAAGCCCAAAGCATCCGGTACGGTTAAAATATCGGAGAATAGAATGGCTGCATCCAGCTCATAACGGCGCAAAGGCTGTAAGGTCACTTCACAGGCAAATTCGGTATTTTTGCACAAGGAAAGAAAATCTCCGGCCTTGGCACGGGTTTCACGATACTCAGGCAGATAACGTCCTGCTTGACGCATCATCCATACCGGCGTGGTATCTACGGGTTCACGCAACAAGGCACGTAGAAAACGATCATTTTTTAAGGCCGTCATTTACTTTCCTAACTTCGACTGAATCTTGCATCCATCATATCAAAAAGGCAGAAATTTTAATAACTTCTTTAGTCCTTTAAAAATGCCGGACTGTAAAAGATAAAAGTGATATTTACACAAAACAGATACTGCATCTCCTCATTTTTTCTGTAATACTTGTGTAGTTTTTAAAATGTAAATGAATAATTCTTAAGGTTGACTTACATGTTCGTTCGCACAGTACTCGCCATGAGTTTAAGTTGCATGTTTGCTGGTACAGCCCTGGCTGCAACCACTGCTGAACAGCCGTTGAATCCTCAATTGATTAGCGATACAGCGGTTGAAGATCCGATTGATCCGCTTGCAACAGACGCATCAGCGGCAGTCGTACCTTCAGAAGTTGAAACGCAAATTACGCAACAAGAAGAACAAGATTTAAACAAGGCTTCAGCGACCCTTGAAGACCTGCAAAATGCCGAAGATACCCAGGCTGATATCGGCAGCGCACCGACAACTGCTGCGCCTGCAACGACTTCAGCCAGCACAGCGCCAGCCAAAGCCTCCTGGACTTTAGATGGCCTGAACAATGCCAGCTGGTATGAAAATATTGGCAAAGGCCAGTTCCCGGTCTATGCGCGCGCGCATGTGATGCTCAATAATGCTCATGCTTCTCCGGGTGCGATTGATGGAACCAGCGGTAAAAATACCCTGAAAGCGATTGCCTCTTTCCAGCAGATGAACGGGATTAAACCGACCGGTGTGCTAACGCAGGAAACCTGGGATGCTTTAATTGCCCGTCAGGGTTCAAAACCGGCTTTCGTGGAATACACCATTACTGAAGATGACCTGAAAGGTCCGTATGTGAAATCAATTCCGGGCGATTATGCACTGCAAGCCAAAATGAAAGGCCTGCACTACACCAGCGTCACTGAAATGCTGGGTGAAAAGTTCCATATGGATGAGAACTTCCTGAAAAAGCTCAATCCAAATGCCAACTTTAACAAAGCCGGTCAAAAACTGATTGTGGCCAATGTGCGTAATGACCTGCCGGAAGATATCCACCTGATTGTGGCGCACAAAGGCGCTAAGCAGCTGTATCTATTTAACAGCCGCAACCAGATGATCGCATCATTCCCGGCCAGTATTGGTAATACCAACACCCCTTCACCAACCGGGACTTATAAAGTGACTGGTGTGGCACCAAACCCGTGGTACAGCTACTCGCCAAGTAACTTTATCCAGGGCAAAAACATGAAGCCACTGTCCTTACCACCAGGTCCAAACGGTCCAGTGGGGAATATCTGGATTGGTCTGAGCAAAAAATCCTTTGGTATTCACGGTACGCCAAACCCGTCGATGATTTCTAAATCCTATTCGCATGGCTGTATCCGTCTGACCAACTGGGATGCCAACGACCTGGGCCGTAAAGTCCGTTCAGGGGTTACGGTTAAATTCCTCGAATAATCTGCTTATACCCCATAAAAAGCCTGCCGATGCAGGCTTTTTTGATTACGGAGGTTTGAATCTATGACGTTGCGAATCTGGAACGATATGTTGCATTCCATGCCTAGAACAGGCACCAGGTAAAACACTAAGATAGCCTCAAGCTCAAAAAGAATTAGAGGATTATCTGATGAACGCCTACTTACATCGTAGTGAAGAACGTGGTCATGTTAAAGCCGGCTGGTTAGACACCAAACACAGCTTTTCATTTGGCAGCTGGTACAACCCGAAATACATGGGTGTGAGTGTGCTTCGTGTGATTAATGATGACCGGATTGCTGCCCACAATGGTTTTGGTACCCATCCGCATGACAACATGGAAATTTTAACCTGTGTACTGGATGGCACCATTTCACATAAAGACAGCATGGGCAATGAACGGCATATCAGTGCGGGTGAATGGCAGCTGATGAGCGCCGGAACCGGGGTTCAGCACAGTGAAATCAACCAGGGCGATGTACCAGTGCATATGCTGCAAATCTGGATTCATCCAAATGTGCGTGATGCAGAGCCAAATTATCAGCAAATTAAACTCGACCCACGTGAACAGCCGAACCAATGGCACCTGATTGTTGGCCCGAACGAACAGGCTCCAATGCATATTCGCCAGCAGGCTGAAGTGAAAACCGCGGTACTTGAAGCCGGCCAAAGCCTAAACGTACAGGCGACCCAGCAGCTCAACTATGTGCATGTGATTCGTGGTGAAGTGCAGATTGGTGAACATACGGTTAAAGCTGGTGATGCACTGTTATTCGCGGAACATGCGGATATTCAGGCAACCGAAGAAAGCCAGATGATCTGGTTTGACTTACCGGGCAAATAAACCCGTCCTTCTCTCCCAAGGGCCATGATGATTTTGGCCCAATAGCCGCTCCATTGAGTGGCTATTTTTATGTCTTAAAGCCGGCCTTGATTGACTTTTACCTGAGTGTGAACAGCCTGTTTAAGCTGCACCCTTTGCAGCAACTCAAATACCATTTATGAAAATAAACTGAATAAAATCGGCCGATCGCCTGTAACCCGATAAAACTCTCAAAACTGAAACTATTTACATTCTCATTGGTAAAAACACTCTACATGAGAAAAATTCTCAGTTATGATAACTGCATAAAAATCATCCTGTGAATTGACCATGAATGCTTATACTGCAGCTCAGGCCAATGTCTTGACCATTCGGCAACTGAGCAAACAATTCGGCTCGCGTTTTGCGGTGCATCAGGCCAGCTGGTCTGCACAGCGCGGACAGATTCTCTGCCTGCTGGGCCATTCTGGCTGTGGCAAAACCACCATGCTTCGTCTGATTGCCGGATTAGAAACCCCAAGCAGTGGCTCAATCCAGCTTGAACAGCAAATCCTGTGGAATGAACAGCAACAGATTCCAGCCGAAGCGCGCAATATTGGCCTGGTGTTTCAGGACTATGCCCTGTTTCCGCATTTAAGCGTACTGGACAATGTCATGTTTGGCCTGAAAAAACTGCCCAAAGCACAGCGTCAGGCGGTGGCCGAACAGGCGCTACAGCATGTTTCGATGCAGCATCATCTGCACAGTTATCCCTATACCCTGTCTGGTGGCGAGCAGCAGCGCGTGGCCCTGGCCCGTGCCCTGGCACCTAAACCGCAGGTGCTCTTGATGGATGAACCTTTTTCCAATCTCGATCATCGCCTGCGTGACCAGATCCGGCAAAATACCATCGAAATTCTGAAGCAGACCGGCACCACCACAGTTATTGTTACCCATGATCCGGAAGAGGCGCTGCAAATTGCCGATCAGATTATCCTGATGCATCAGGGTGAAATTATTCAGATCGGTACGCCGAAAGCCCTATACCGGCAGCCAGCCACCTTATTTGCCGCCCGTTATTTTTCTGCCCTGAATGAAATTCCGGCGCAGCGTGTCGCGCAGCAATTACAGACCTGTTTTGGCGCACATCCCATCAGTGAAGCGCTGGCGCATCACCAAGAGCCAATCCGCTGCTGTTTCCGTCCACATCAGGTGCAGGTGTTTAGCCAGCCGACTACCGGTGCAATCCCGGCGACCGTGCTGTCCTCCAGCTTTATGGGGCATGCCGAACAGCTACGCCTGCAACTGGACCCCGAGACTATTATTCTGGCGCAGGTCAGCCCGGCACAGACCGCTTATCAGGAACAGGTTTATGTGCGCCTCGATCTGCAGCAGTGTTTTTTCTTCGCTCAAGATTCACAGCCGAAAGCCCATACAACCACCACGGCTGAAGTGGCCAACGCTTTTTAAATTGACAATAAGGAATGAAAAACGATGAAAGTAACAATCAAAATTCCACTGCTGGCCAGCGGCCTGCTGGCGCTGAGCGGTCTGGCGCAAGCCGCGCAGGTAAACCTGTATACCACGCGTGAACCGGTGCTGATTCAGCCCTTATTAAAAGAATTTACCGAAAGCAGCGGCATTAAGGTCAATACCGTGTTTATTAAAGATGGTCTGCTGGAGCGAGTGAAAGCTGAAGGACGCCGTTCACCGGCCGATGTGATGCTGACCGTCGATTTTGGCAATCTGGTGGATCTGGTCGAAGCGGACCTCACCCAGCGCGTGAATTCCAAAGTATTAAATAATGCCATTCCGGCCAATTTACGTGCAGCCAATGGCCACTGGTATGCCCTGTCAATGCGTGCCCGTGCAGTCTATGCCTCCAAAGAACGTACGCCGCTGAACGCCATTCATTATGAAGATCTGGCCAATCCGCAATGGAAAGGTAAAATCTGTATCCGTTCGGGTAGCCATCCCTACAATACCGCGTTAATTGCCGCCTATATTGCCCATCATGGTGAAAAAGCGGCAGAAACCTGGTTACGCGGCGTTAAAGCCAATCTGGCGCGTCCAGCCAGTGGCGGTGACCGCGATGTGGCGCGCGATATTCTGGGTAAAATCTGTGATATTGGTGTGGCCAATACCTATTATGTGGGCACCATGCGCAATGGCAATGCTGAACAGCAGCGCTGGGGCAATGCCATTAATGTGGTGTTACCGCGCTTTAAAAATGGCGGCACCCATGTCAATGTCTCAGGTGCAGTTGTAGCCAAACATGCGCCAAACCGCAAAGAAGCGGTACAGTTACTGGAGTTCCTGGCCTCAGATCAGGCCCAGGCCATGTATGCACAAAGTGGTTATGAATATCCCGTCAAACCAGGCGTGAAGATTGATCCGATTATCGCCAGTTTCGGCAAGTTAGATATTGATTCACTGCGTTTAAGTGAGATTGCTCGCCATCGTAAGGCAGCCAATCTGCTGGTTGATAAAGTCCAGTTTAATCACTAAACCTGAATCATCAGATAGCGCGGGCAGACTGCTGCTCGTGCTATCAGTCTTATGTCCATGTCCAGCCTGTTGATCCCCCGATGACCCAGAAAAAATCTCCTGTAACTGCACTTTTTTCACTCAGTGGCCTGTTTACCCTGCTGGCCTGTCTGCCTGTGCTGGCTTTGCTTTGGACGGCCTTACAGGGCAATAGCGAGATTTGGGACCATCTGCTGCAATATGTGATTCCTCCCACCCTGATTGAAACCGGCCTGTTGCTGTTTGGTGTCGGGATTCTGACGATTCTGATTGGTACCGGCAGTGCCTGGCTGGTCACGGCCTATCAATTCCGTGGCCGTGGTTTTCTGGACTGGGCACTGTTACTGCCCTTGGCCGTACCGACCTATATTATTGCCTATAGCTATATTGATATTTTGCATCCGATTGGTCCTGTGCAGACCCTGCTGCGGGACTGGCTTCAGCTAGAAATGCAGCAGCTCTGGTTTCCGAATATCCGCTCGCTCTGGGGCGCGATTTTTCTGCTTAGTTTTGTGCTGTATCCCTATGTCTATTTAAGCACCCGTGCCATGTTCCTGATGCAGTCAGCCAGCCTGATTGAAGTAGCGCGCAGTCTGGGATTAAAACCGGAACAGGTATTTTTCCGGGTTGCGATTCCGCTGGCTCGCCCGGCCATTGCGGTTGGTGCCAGTCTGGCCCTGATGGAAACCATCAATGATATTGGTGCCACCGAATTTCTGGGCATTAAAACCCTGACCCTGTCGATTTATTCGACCTGGACCAACCAGTCCGATCTGGCCAGTGCCGCCCAGATTGCAATTTTTATGTTGCTGATCATTAGCCTGCTGGTACTGGCAGAACGGCTGGGACGACGCAAACAGCGCTATATGAACTCGGCCCAGCGTAGCCGGCTGATGCCCGCCCAGCCAGTGACCGGCGCCAAAGCCTGGCTGCTATTCGGCCTAGGGCTGATTCCGGTGATTATTGGTTTTCTGATTCCGATCAGTCATTTACTGGTCGAATCTTATCAGCGTTTACAATATGCCGGTTTCTCTGAATATCTGCTGCAAGCCTCAATCAATACGCTTACCTTAGCCAGTATTGCCACTTTTGTGACCATGCTGATTGGCTTTATGATTGTGAGTACCGCACGGTTTAGCCGAAGCAGCTGGCTAAGCCGGGTTGCCAGTTTGGGCTATGCCATTCCGGGCACCGTACTGGCCATTGGCCTGATGCTGTCTTTGGGCGCGATTGATCACGCCGTGGCGGATTTTCTGGAATTCCAGCTTGGTCTGGATACCGGCCTGCTGTTTTTAGGCACCAGTTTCACCTTAATTTACGCCTATGCGGTACGCTTTCTAGCCATTTCAATTGGCGGGATTGAATCGGGGTATAACCGGATTCATGGCGTTTTTGATGATGCCGCACATAATCTGGGCCAGAGCAAAGGCGGGATTCTGACCCGTATCCATTTGCCTTTATTACGTCCTGCACTGATTTCAGCAGCCTTACTGATTTTTGTGGATTGTATGAAAGAGCTGCCGGCCACATTGTTGCTACGTCCGCTGAATATGGAAACCCTGGCCACGCAGTTATATACCGAAGCCTCACGTGGTACCTATGAAGAAGGCGCAATTGCAGCCTTATTGATTGTTCTGGTCGGACTGATTCCAGTGATTTTACTGGCACGGTTGGGGAAAACTGTACGTTAATCTGAACTAGATGAACTGGCTAAACTCTGCTTCAACATTGAGTGCAAGTTTAGCCTTCTCTCTTTTTATAGTGAAAATCGTTTAAAGATAATAGCCTTATAAAATAGAGATACACTTTTGATTTTTAATAAGCTTGGGATAAAGAATTTTATTCAGAAATAGTTTAGGCAGATAGTGCTTAGAATATTATCCTTAAATCCAATTATTTTTTTATTATTCAATAATAACTAAGAATCAAGAATTAAAAACCAATTATTCATCCGTTTAAAAAAATAAAACGGACAATAAAATACTTGGATTGTTAAGAGAAAATGCACGTATCTCAATTACAGAAATTGCGCAGAAAACCCGAAATTCCCGGGCCACGGTTCAAAAGCGAATCGAGTACATGGAAGCGACTAGCATCATTACCGGCTATACGGTACGCATTAAACCGAACCTGAATCCGCAGCTTATTCAGGCCTGGATGAGTATTATGGTGGAAGGCAACAAGGCACAGGCCGTCATCAAGGAGCTACGTCTCGATCCGGCTATTCAGACCTTACATACGACGAATGGCAAATGGGATTTACTGGTAGAAATCCAGTCCGACAATTTGGTGAATTTTGATTTAATTTTAAGTCGGATCAGAAGTATTTCAGGGATTTATAACAGTGAAACCAATATATTACTGTCAACCTATAAAATTTAAATAATTGATTTTAATCTTCATCTGTCGCATATACATTGCGACAGGTGAAAGATTATCGATGATTATTTTATAGAAAAGCAATCTATATAAATATTCGTTTTTCATATTTTATGGTTTTTTATTTTTAGATATTCGAAGCAAAATAATATATCTTAAAGGTATTTATATAATACCTATAAAATATGTTTAGCTCTCCTCTTTAAAATAAATCAGTTCCATATAAAGAATATAAAAATAAAACGGAGCGCAATAAAAAAAGCCCTGACAATGTCAGGGCTTTTTGAATTTGGCGGAAGCGGTGAGATTCGAACTCACGGAGGACTCACACCCTCGTCGGTTTTCAAGACCGGTGCATTAAACCACTCTGCCACGCTTCCAATGGCGGCTATCATATAAAGAAAATTTTAACTTGGCAAATATTTTTCCAGGTTTTCGCAACCGACTGTACAAAATAAAATCAAAATCGTTTAATTTGCTGAATTTTCAAACTTTTCATAGCGAATGTCGACAATATACCAGTGTTTTGCACCTGATGGCGTCTGCACTACTGCTTCATCATCCACACTTTTGCCCAGCAAGGCGCGCGCCATTGGCGAGTCAATTGAAATATGTTGTGGATGATGATCATAAATTTCATCAACCCCGACAATTCTTAGGGTTTTCTGCTCGCCATCATCATTTTCAATATCGACCCAAGCGCCAAAATAGACCTTGCCCTCCTGTTCAGGTGAAAAATCAATAATTCGCAGCTCTTCCAGCCGCTTGCCGAGGTAACGTACCCGACGGTCAATCTTGCGCAGCAGCTGCTTGTTATATTGGTAATCGGCGTTCTCCGAACGATCGCCTAGACTGGCCGCCCAGTTCACTTTTTTGGTAATTTCAGGGCGTTCTTCATGCCACAAATGCTGAAGTTCCGCGACCAGTTTGTCATGTCCACCACGGGTAATTAAGCTCGATTTCATGGCCTTTAACAGCAGAAAAATATGCCTGTAGCTTACCAAAAACTGCTGCCTTCTCCCCAATTACTCCACTTTTAAAGTTTAAAAAATATTTTTCCTAAATAGAATCATTTACTTATGAAACAGTTTTTTATTTTTTTATGGACAAAATTTGACAACTCAAATTTTGGTCTTTATTATGCGCACATCTTTTAATTATGATCATTTTTTAACCTGTGTGGCGTAGCCACATTTTTTATCTTTCATCCCATGTCATTTTGAATGACGTCATGAGTGCCCACCCTCTTATTGAATTTATCAAACTTGAAAAAGTCTGAGGCCTTTTGCCTCCTGCTTTGTAGGGCATAAATTACTTGTAGCGGAGACAACATGCACAGTAGTTCAACTTCTGGGTCGAGGCTTGGCCTTCACTCTTTTTTCAACTCTCTCCCTTTAAAAGTCTTAGTATTAAGCAGTGCGTTAATTCCGTTTCATAGTATTAATGCAAGTAAAGCAGCGTATCAGTTTGATCGCGTGGTCAATCACAATAAATTGACCGTGGTTTCTGTTTCGAATCCGACCACCGTGTTTCAGAACAGTCAGCATCTGCATGGCTTTGGTTATGACCTGGTGCGCAACTATGCGCATAGCCTGAATGTCAAACTCGAGTTTAAAACCGTACCGGACAATGCGACAGCGTTGCAATGGGTGGCGTCAGGTAAAGCCAACTTTGCCATGACCACTGCCAGTATTCAGAGCATTGAAAACAAGCATCTGACCGGTTTTTCGGCCACCTGTGGCGATTTAAACACCTTGCAGAAAAATGGCCTAAACAGCAATTTAAACTGGGTATTTAAACATGCCGATGATCCGCTGAGCCAGACCGCCAGTGCCTTTGTCTGCCGTGGCAAACAAAGCGGTGCCATCAACCAGCTGGCCTCGTTCTATAACCAGAATGTGGTTAAGCAGGAATCCTGGAATACTATCCAGCGTGACTTAAGCAATCGCATGCCTTTATATAAGGCCAGCTTCCAGCGCACTGCGCAGCAGTATGATCTGGACTGGCATTTACTGGCGGCCATTGGTTATCAGGAATCGTACTTAAAGCCGAACTCTGTTTCACCAACCGGTGTTCGTGGTTTGATGATGCTGACCAACAGCACAGCCAAAGCCATGGGCGTCAGTAACCGTACCGATCCAACCCAGAGCATTCAGGGCGGTGCCAAGTATTACAACCTGATGCTGAACCGTTATAAGCATATTCCGTTTCCAGACCGTAACTGGTATGCACTGGTGGCCTATAACATGGGTCCGGGTGCCGTGAGCCAGATTCAGAAGCGTATTCAGGCCACCGGTAAAAACCCGAACAACTGGGTCAACCTGTATGCTTACTTAGACGGCAATAAAGCCAAGAACGGACGTTATCGTCAGGCCTTACAATACGTGACCCGTATCCGTGCCTATCTGGAACACATCAAGACCACGCCGCAGCTGGTGAATATTTAAATGCTTCACCGTTGATCTTCAAGGCAAAAAAAAGCTTACCTTCGGGTAAGCTTTTTTGTGTCGGGTCACAATCAGGTGGTTTGCGCCAAAACGTTTTTGAACAGGTCTTTTTGCTCTTGGCTTGGTTTTGCAGTTTGCAATGCCATTAATTGAGACATATCGCCTTGTACTTTGATTTTACCGGTCATGAAGGCTTGCATGGCTGCAGCCATATCAAACTCCAGGAACACTTTACGTAAGGTCTCAGCATCCATATTCAGGGTTGTTTTTGCATTTGCAGACAATCCTTTCTGGATTTTGCCACCGTCTAAAGCTAATTCTGTATTGCCTGAAGCATCCGTAACAACCAAATTAATTGCAAGATTCGCAAGCGCAGGTGGTAAATTTAAGTCACCAGCTTGAGCCGTCAGGTTCTCTACGGTTGCAAACCAATCATCAGATAAAAAAGCAGGCATGATTATTCCTCAATTTATTTGTTCATTTGTGTCGCCTGTCCAGACAACATTTTTGTGAAGCAATGATGCTTGTGACCTGTTATAGCATGTAATCATAAAAGATGGCTAAGATTTTTTGTACGATGCGTTCAAATTTTATATTTTTAATACAATATTGAAATAATTCAAATATATAAAAAAAGCACTGAACTGAAGTTCAATGCTTTTTTTGACTATTTAGTCAGCTGCATAGCCTAAATTGACCATGTTGATGCGGTTGGACTGACCATCTTCATTCTCGTGCGAATAACTGCCTTTAAAGTCAAACTCGCGCTCGCTATCGAGTGCTTCAAAGTCAAACAGCTCGCGGTCTGCCAGTTGCGATGGTGATACATTTTGCAATGCACCAAAAATACTGTGCAGACGTTTTGGATGGGCATTGTCCCATTCACGCAGCATGTCATTGATAATCGCACGTTGCAGATTTTCCTGCGAACCACACAGGTTACATGGAATAATCGGGAACTGGCGCATTTGCGCGTATTTGATGATGTCTTTTTCTTCCACATAAGCCAGTGGACGAATCAGCATATTCTTCTTGTCGGAAGATAACAGCTTCGGTGGCATCGCCTTTAAGCTGCCGCCATGGAACAGGTTCAGGAAGAAGGTCGCCAGAATATCATCACGATGATGCCCCAGTGCCACCTTGGTTGCCCCAATTTCCTGGGCAAAGCCGTACAGTGAACCACGACGCAGACGCGAACACACTGCACAGTAGGTTTTGCCTTCCGGGGTCAGACGCTTGGTAATACTGTAGGTATCTTTTTCCAGAATATAATACGGGATATTATTTTCTTCCAGATAACGCGGCAGCACATCTTCAGGGAAGCCCGGCTGTTTCTGGTCCAGATTCACCGCCACCACATCAAAATGAATCGGGGCAATACGTTTAAACTGCAACAGAATATCCAGTAAGGTATAACTGTCTTTACCACCCGAAATACACACCATGACCTTGTCACCGTCTTCGATCATCTTGTAATCACGAATGGCATGACCCACCTGGCGACGCAGCTTTTTCAGCAAACGGTAATACGCAGAGCTGGTTGGCAGTTCTGGTTTAAAATTAAATCCTTGATCGGACTCAACTGGCGAGAACATAGACGAGATTTACCCATAAAAAAAATACCGCGCAATTTTAGCCGATTCAGTCCCGGCACGCATCAAAAGAATGTAATTTCCTGCTTGTCATTTTTTGTCATCTCGCTGTCTTTATTTTTATGCTAATTTGAACGTTTGCGTTCATCTTTTAAGCAAGATGCTTATCTTTTGGACTTTTCCACAGTTTTCCACAAAAGCTGTGGATAACTTTGTGGATTTAAAACAACTTGACAAGGTCACTTGCCTGCAATTGAAGGCTTCTATTTAAATTGATCATTTTTTAATCAATTTTATTTATAATTAAAATCAATGGTTTAAGTGTGTCAAGCAGACCAGAATAAAAAAAAATAAATATTTTTTTTTGATTGTTCTGTCAGCAAACAGGGCTTGATTTTTACAAAGTAAACAGGGAAATAAATGTAAAGACTCTTTTCATCAATGTTTTTTTTGTTAAACTCAAACCACCTGTTTGGGGACAGTATGAACTTCGTTACCATAATGAATACGATAATGTATAAAAGATTACATTTTAAACAACTGGCTTTTTGGGGATGTGTGACGCTGCTTGCGGTTGCATCGCACAGTCATGCCGGACAGATTTATGTCTATAAAGACAATAATGGCTCTACCCTGCTGACCAATCGTAAAAGTTCAGACCAGTCCCTGAAAAAAGTCAAAGTGACGTATTATCCCGACAGCAATATTCATCGTTATAGCAACTGGGGCAGCTCTGAAGCATCGGTCTTACCAAGCTATAGCCGCAATAAAAATGCCTTTGACCATATTATCCAGCAGGCCGCGCAGCGCCACGGTATTTCGTCTGGGCTGATTAAAGCCGTCATGCACACCGAGTCCGGCTTTAATGTCAATGCTCGCTCTCCGGTCGGGGCCCAAGGCTTAATGCAGCTGATGCCGGCCACTGCCAAACGTTTTCAGGTTTCTAATGCCTACGATCCTTATGAAAATATTATGGCCGGGGCCAAATATCTGGCCTGGTTACTAAAACGTTTTAACGGTAATACATCCTTAGCATTGGCCGGTTATAATGCCGGTGAAGGCAATGTCGCCAAATACGGCGGCATTCCGCCCTTCCGTGAAACTCAGGACTATGTGCGCCGCGTGACCAGCCGTTATCACAATCTGTACGCCGGTGGCGTCAGCAGTAGCGATCAGGGACCGTTACTGGCCCAATCCAATACGCTTTCTTCTGGTTCGCATTTAACCGCAGCTCAGCCTGCACGCCCATCGCGTGAAATTATTGTTGCTGCAGATGGCAGCTTTACCGATGCACCGGTCCGCTCCTATGCCACGGCACATGCCTCTGCCGCAGCCCGAATCACCATTTCGGACTAAGACGATTTTTTGTTGATTTTCACGATTTTTTCTTGAATTTTTAATACATTCACCGCATATTTACTTGCATGATTTATGAATCAGATTACATTTTCATTTTAAGAGGATTTACTCAATGATGCGGATTGGTTTGTTCTTGCTAACCAACCTCGCGGTACTGGTTGTAGCTGGCATTATTTTGTCACTCTTCGGTGTCGGTAGTTACCATGGCGCGGGTGGCTTAAATCTAGGCAACCTGTTGGTCATCTGTTTTGTCTTCGGTATGGTCGGTTCTTTAATTTCCCTGTTCATGTCTAAATGGATGGCGAAAAAAACCACCGGTACAGAGCTGATTGACCCGAATGCCCCACGTAACCAGGCTGAAGCGTGGTTATTAAATGAAGTTGCACAATTGTCGCAACGTGCTGGCATTAAAATGCCAGAAGTGGGTATCTTCCCTTCTTATCAGTCGAATGCCTTTGCAACCGGCTGGAACAAGAATGATGCTTTGGTGGCGGTTTCAACCGGTCTGCTGGAGCGTATGAACAAAGATGAATTACGTGCCGTACTGGCGCACGAAATTGGTCACGTGGCCAATGGTGACATGGTTACGCTGGCGTTAATCCAGGGTGTGGTCAACGCCTTCGTGATGTTCTTTGCCCGTGTTGCCGGTGATTTCATTGATCGTAACGTATTTGGCCGTGAAGATGGCGAAGCGCCAGGCATTGCCTACTTCGTGATTACCATTGTGCTGGATATCGTGTTTGGTATTCTGGCTTCGGCCATTGTGATGTGGTTCTCGCGTCAACGTGAATACCGCGCCGATGAAGCGGGTGCCCGTCTGGCTGGCAAACAGGCCATGATTTCTGCCCTGTTACGCTTACAGGCCGAATCTGAAATGCCAGATGCAATGCCAAAAGAAATGAAAGCCTTCGCGATTTCTGCCGGTCAGGAACAAGGGTTTAGTCTGGCAGCGTTATTCCAGACCCACCCGACCATTGAACAGCGTGTGGCGGCATTACAGCAGTTAAACCTGCCTTAATAATAATGCCCAACCGTTAAATAGACAAAAGCCTCCATATGGAGGCTTTTGTTTTTATGTGTGATAGATACTGGTTGGAATGATGACAGCTTACTTAAAGATTTAAACCCTGCATCCACTGCCAGACCCATTGCAGCCCGGCCAAGGTCGCCACCACCAGAATGATCAGGAACAACAGGCCTAATAAATCAGGAAGATGAATCCACAGCCAGGCCACCACAGGATTACGCCAGAATGCCGAATATTGCTGCTTCTGCTCCAGTTTTTCATGCAAGAAAGGATGCACCACATGATGGTCACTCTGGATATCATATTCCTGCCGGATATGATCATGCACAATATCCAGCGCCTTACGGCTAGGGCGAATAAAAATATCAAAAATCGTCCCGGCAATCGGAATAAAGCCCACCACCGCATCCATAACCGCCAGCTTCATGACCGGATTCAGTTTGGCTTGTGGCACGCCGACCTGTTTGGCTTTATAAATTGCATAACAGGTCAGCACAAAACCGGCCAGATCGCCGGCCACCGGAATGGTACTTAAAGCCGCATCAGCGCCCACGCCCTGTTTGGTAAACGGAATCCGCACCACCGAATCCATCATATTGGCAAACTTGGCCAGATCACGCTCCAGGCGAATCACCTCTTGCCGGGAAAGTTTGGGTTTGGTGCTGTGCAGCTCTGTCATGAATCAACCTGATTTTTATCTATTTATGTCATGTTTTTACTATACTCGAGCGCGCTGCTCAAACGTTTTACTGCTTTGTAAATACGGGCTAAAACAGCAGCTGGGAAGCAATAAACAGATAAACCACCACCCCGCTGGCATCGCAAATTGAGGTCACCAGAGGTGCCGACGCACTGGCCGGGTCCAGTTTCAGCTTATTGAGAATAAATGGCAGGCTCATGCCAACCAGACAGCCCATCAGTACAATGCCCAGCATACTTAAGGCCAACACCACCGCCACCATCAAATCGCCACGCACATAACCCAGTACCGACACGGCCAGTGCCATGGTGCCACCTAAACAAAGCGCCACCAGACTTTCCCGCCCGAGCAGATAGAACCAGTCACGAAAATGCACATCGCCGGTGGCTAAAGCACGGACCATTAAGGTCGCCGATTGCGCCCCGGCATTCCCGCCACTACCGACCAGCAAGGGCAAGAAGAACACCAGCACAATATGCGCGGCAATAATCTCTTCAAAATGGGCAATCCCAAAACCGGACAGCAAACTGCCAAACACCAGAAATACCAGCCAGAACACGCGCTGGCGATATAAAGATAAAATTGGTGCATTTTTCAGGCTCAGGTTGGGCAAGGATTCAATCGCACCGGATTTTAAAATATCTTCAGTAGTTTCGGCCTCGACAATGTCCATGGCATCATCATAGGTGACAATCCCGACCAGACGCTGCGCCTGATCAACAATCGGCAAGGCCAGAAAATCATAATGCGCCAGCTTCCAGGCAATCTGTTCCTGATCTTCATCGACCTGGCCCATCACCAGATCCGTGGTCATGAGATGCTGCAGCTGTACCTCTGGCGCGGCCTGAATAATCTGCCGCAAGGACACCACACCGAGCAGATGCTGTAGCGCATCTACAATATAAATCAGGTACAGGGTTTCCCGGTCTGCCGCCACCTGACGCAACTGTTCAATCGCCTGCTGGATCGTCAGCTCTGGGGATAAAGTCACAAAATCCGAACTCATGATCGCCCCGGCAGATTCTTCCGGGTAAGCCGCCAGCTGCTGAATTTGCTGACGTTTTTCCGGGGCCAGCTCGGCCAGAATCCACGGCTGTAGCGTCGGACTCAAACCTTTAAACAGGTCGGTCCGGTCATCTGAATGCATGGCACTCATCAGCTGCAACAAATCGGCTGGGTCCAGCTGTTCGGCAATTTGCGCCTGCACAGTTTTTGGCAAAAACTCAAAGATCAGCGCGGCCTGCTCCAGGGTGGGAATCAATCGAACCTGCGCTTGCAGCGACAGCTGTTCAATCCAGACCGCCAAATCGGCCGGATTCATATGCGCAATCAGGGTCTGTACCCGCTCTGGATGCTGCTGCAAAATGGCCTGTTCCAGTGCCTGAAGTTCAAAAGGATTCAGCATAAACCTCTCATCATTATTCTTGGTTATTTTTTAAAATGTAAAGTGATTTGCACTGCATCTGCGTGCTGCCGCAGTGTCCCTGAAGCAGCAGCATTTTTCTCTGTATAAACCCGGCGGATCAGGCCTGTTTCAGTTTAAAGATCGAACGCACCAGTACATACATAAAGGGAATAAAGATCAGCACCAGAACCGTACCGAAAATCACCCCACCCAGCACACTCACGCCAATTTCCTGACGGCTGACCGCACCGGCACCAAAGGCAAATACCAGCGGAATGACCCCGGCCCCAAAGGCCAGCGAGGTCATCAGAATAGGACGTAAACGCAGACTCGCTCCTTCCAGTGCGGCTTCCACGGCGCTGCGCCCCTGCTGCTGCGCCATCGAAGCAAACTCGACAATCAGAATCGCATTTTTACAGGACAGGCCGATGGTGGTCAGCAGTGCAATCTGGAAATAGATATCATTCGGGAACCCGGCCAGGTAGCTGAACAGGATATTACCACCAATACCCAGTGGAATCGCGCTCATCACCGCAGTTGGAATGGTCCAGCTTTCATACAGCGCTGCCAGACACAGGAAGATAAAACCAATTGATACCAGATACAGCAATAAAGCCTGATTGCTGGACTGCTTTTCTTCAAAGGACAAGCCGCTCCAGGCCAGATCGACACCGTCCTGCTGGTCAACCAGCTGCTGAATATCCTGCATGGCCTGACCAGAGCTGGCACCGGCTGCGGTATCGGCTTCCATTTCCAGTGCGGTATAGCCCATAAACCGGTTCACCACTTCTGGTCCGCCGCCCCAGCTCAGGGTAGAGAAATTACCAAACGGCACCATCTGCCCGTTGGCATTACGGACCGACCAGGCCTGCAAATCTTCCGGGGTGGCACGGAACTCGGCATCACCCTGCATAATCACCCGTTTAATCCGGCCACGATCAATAAAGTCATTGATATAACTGCCGCCCCATGCCGCCGACAAGGTGCTGTTAATCGCGCCTTGGCTCAGGCCATTGGCCATGGCCTGTTTCTGATGAATATTGACATTCAGCTCGGCTTTTTCCGGATTGGATTTTTTATCCAGATTGGCAAAGCTGGAATAACGGTCGGCCTGACTGCGCAGGCTCTGGAATTGCTGCTCCAGATAATCACGGCCCTGCCCATTTAAATCTCGCAGCCAAAACTGCAGGCCATCGGTCTGGCCTAAACCGCGCACCGAGGCCGGCATCCCAATCATAATCTGCGCATCTGGATGACGCTGGAAATGCTGCATGGCCCGCTCACGAATTGCCTGCGCAGCATTGTCACTGCCCGGACGATCATCCCAGTGTTTCAGCGCAATAAAGCCCTGCCCCAAGTTCTGGCCAGTGCCGGAGAAGTTACGGCCATAGCGAATCATCACTAGATCAACATTGGCCTGTTCCTGTTCAATAAAATAGGCACGAATCGTTTCACCAACTTCACGGCTTTTTGACAGGGGCGCGCCTTCTTGCAACTTAAATTGCACCGTGAGCATGCCCTGATCTTCACTTGGAATAAAGCTGGTCGGCAAGGCTCGATAGAACAAGGCAAATACCCCGATTAAAGCCACAAAAATCACCAGACAGATGGTGCGATGTTGCAGGGTCCAGCTTGAAGAACGCAGATAATGCTGTTTCAGATTTTCCAGTTTCTGATTAAACCAGGCGGCCCATCGGGCGGTTTTCTGCTTTGGCTTTAAAATTAAGGCACATAAGGCCGGGGTTAAAATCAGTGCCACCAGCAAAGATAAGGACATCGCGGCCACCAGGGTGATGGAGAACTGACGGTAGATGACCCCGGTCGAGCCACCAAAAAATGCCATCGGAATAAACACCGCGGTCAGCACCAAGGTAATCCCGACCAGTGCCCCGCTAATTTCCTGCATCGACTGGATTGCCGCTTGTTTGGCCGAAAGCTGCTGCTCATGCATCAAACGTTCAACGTTTTCTACGACCACAATTGCATCATCGACCAGCAGGCCAATCGCCAGTACCAGCGCAAACAGGGTTAAGGTATTAATGGTCATGCCCAGCACATACAGCACCGTCAGGGTACCTAAAATCACCACCGGTACGGTGATGGTCGGAATTAAGGTGGCGCGCCAGTTCTGTAAAAACAGGAACATCACAATCACCACCAGAATAATCGCTTCAATGAGGGTTTTTACCACCTCTTTCATCGACTCCTTCACAAACGGCGTATTATCGCGTGGATAGACTATCTTGTAGCCTTCGGGCAACTGTTTGGAGAGATGATCAATTTCCTGCTGGATTAAAGCCGAGGTCGCCAGTGCATTGGCGCCAGAGGCCAGGGAGATGCCCAGCGCAGCTGAAGGATAGCCGTTAATCGTATTAAAGGACTGATAATTTTCTGCCCCCAGCTCGACCCGCGCCACATCTTTTAAATAAACAAAACTGCCGTCCTGGGCCGACTTTAAAATTACATTTTCAAATTCTTCGACAGTTTTTAAACGTGAACCGGAGGTGACTTTGGCATTTAAATACTGATCGGTTGCGGTGGGTAAATCGCCAATACTGCCGGCTGCCACCTGGGTATTCTGGGCTTCAACAGCGGCCCGAATATCGCTTGGCATCAAGGCATACTGTTTCAGTTTTAAAGGATTCAACCAGATTCGCATGGCATATTGCGAACCGAAGACATCCACCTCACCCACGCCTTCAATACGCGCCAGATCCTGTTCCAGATGGGTCATCATATAATCGGACAGTTCAATATTGGAACTGTGACCAGCGCTGTCATACAAACCGATGACCATATGGGTATCACCCAGAGATTTGAACACATTCACGCCTTGGCGCTGTACATCTTCAGGCAAACGGTTAATGGCGCTGTTAATCGCATTTTGCACCTGCACCTGTGCGGTATCTGGGTCTGTGCCATTTTCAAAACTGATACTGATACGGCTGCGCCCCGAAGAATCACTGCTCGAGCTAAAATACAGCAGATGATCCAGCCCTCGAATCTGCTGCTCCAGCACCTGGGTCACGCTCTCCTCCACTGTTTCTGCCGAAGCTCCAGTATAAGTGGCACTCACGGTAATGCGAGGCGGGGCAATATCCGGATAACGCTCGACCGGTAAACCTAAAGTGGAAAAAATACCAAACGCCATGACAATAATGGCCAGGACTCCAGCAAAAATAGGACGTTCAATAAAAAATTTTGACAGCATAGATTTGGTCACATGATGGGGTTGAGCCAAGATTTGGTTGAGCACTTCTGAAGGCGCTTTACCCTAGCAAATTTATATTGATATTCAGTGACTAAAGCCAAAAATACAAGAAAATATTACATAAAGATGTGTTGAACGAAAAATAAGGAGAAAATGTGGAGATAAAAGATTTATCTCGCTCTAGCATCATTTACATTGTCGCTATTTTGCAACCTGTCATGAGAATGCAAGTTTTTCCTTCAACACTACGCATGCGTCAAATAAAATAGCAGCATCATCAGAGGACCGCATGCTAAGAAAAACACTGATACTGACCAGCATTCTCACTTTAACTGCTTGTAATAGTGATGATCGTGATAATCAAACGCATAATCCCACTCCAACGCCGACACCACCGGCCTATGTTGAACCTGAAATTATTATTGTCGGACATCGAGGCGCTAGCGCCTTGCGTCCTGAACATACCTTGGAGGCTTATCAAAAAGCCATTGAGGATGGTGCAGATTTTATTGAGCCTGATCTGGTTCCAACCAAAGATGGTTATTTGGTTGCTCGTCATGAAAATGAAATTGGCGGTACGACCAATGTCAGTGAACTGCCACAATTTGCAGATCGTAAAACCACCAAAATCATTGATGGAGTCAGCTTAACAGGCTGGTTTACCGAAGACTTCACCTTAAGTGAACTGAAGCAGCTGAAAGCCCGCGAACGTATTCCAGATATTCGGCCACAAAACACTCAATATAATGATCAGTTTTTAGTGCCGACGATAGAAGAAATTATTGAACTGGCTGATCAGCACTATCAAAAAACAGGAAAAATTATTGGGCTGTATATTGAGACTAAACACCCAACCTATTTCCAGGATTTAAATATGGCCATGGAAGACCGTTTATTGAGTAGCTTGGCGAAATATGAATATTCGCGAAGTATTGCCCCAGTCTATCTACAATCTTTTGAAGTTAAAAATCTGCAATATCTACGCAGTCAGCTAGATCGTTTAAACACCTTGCAACATGCAAAAATCATTCAGCTCTACAGCGGACAGAGTTCTCAGCCTGCTGATGCACTAAAAGCAGGTCTGGGGACTACTTATGGTCAATTGGCCAGTGCAGAAGGACTTAAAACGGTTGCGCAATATGCTGATGGTGTGGGACCAAGTAAAACCTATATCGTCAGTAATCAGGGAGTAATCACCAATTTTGTGAGTCTGGCACATGCACAGGGCCTGAAAGTACATCCTTATACCTTGCGCCCAGAAAATGATTTTTTACCTGATCGCCTCGATTGTAGTCCAAATCCTGCTGAGAAGTGTGAAACAGGGGCGTTGGCCGAGTTTGAAATCTTCTTTAAAGCCGGTGTTGATGGTGTCTTTACAGATGATCCTGGACTAGGACGTCAGGCTGCAGACCTGTTTTTAAAACAGTAAAAATTCTCATATATTAAAAAAGACGCGGCATGCGTCTTTTTTCTACTCTCAAACAAAACAGCCTATACGATATGCTCAAAATTTACGGTAATGCCCATCAGTAAATGAATTAACTCGGCCTGTGAATTACACTGGGTTTTTGCATAAATATTTTTAAAATAGGTTCGAACGGTACTTAAACTGAGCTGACAATATTCAGCGATCTTTTCTAAATCATGCTCATTAATAAATAACTCGCATAACTCAATTTCCCGGTTTGACAAGTGATATTGCTGTTTTAAAAAATCTGCAGCTAAATAATATTTTTGCTCGGTTTCAGTCACAAAAACCGCGACATAGGCCTGTTCTGGTAGTCCTTCAGTATTCTTTAGCTGGCTTAAATTAAAAGGAATAATGGTGAGCATTAATGTCGTCTGATCTGGAGCAGACAAGGCCATAACCCCACCCGGCTCTTTGTTCCATTGACTTAAATTCGAACCTGCCCCCTCAATGAGCTGATCGAGTTTGGCCTGAAAGCCGCGGCCCACTTTTAAATGATTATAACAGTCCAGCTCAATCAGGCTGGAGCGATTAAGAATTGCTTGAGCCTTTTTATTAGAATAGATTAAACAGGACTGCTGATCGAGTAGCAGCACGCCCGTTTTTAAGTGATCTAAAATATGGCCTAAAGCCAGTTTCTGCTGCTTGGCCTGACAAAGCTGCCGATGAATTTGTAGTGCCCGGCGTAAATGCTTACCGATCCGCTTAAGAAATTCATGCTCTTCCGGACTATAAGGCTGAGCATCGGGCACCCGGTGAATACCCAAGACCGCCCAACGATGTTGCCCCTGATCGAGTAAAACAGCTGCGATATGACAAATCCCGGTTGGTTCCAGACAGCGCTCATAAAAGATATATTCATCTGTGCCTGGCATCTGGCCATAGGACTGCAAGTTTTGTTCAATAGTATCCCCCACCCCGATTTGCTGCCATAACGGCGCATGCAGTTTCATATCAATGACTTTAATCCGTTCGTCCTGATAGGCATCAATACAGGCTTGCGGAATGTTATAGGTATGCACAAAGTCATAACTTGGACTTAACTGGTCCAGAGCGGTAAAAATCGCGGTTTTACTGTTGGTGTAGTGCACAATGGCTTCAATTACTTGCGGCCATAAACGCGTATCCATCGCGGCATCATAAATTAACCCAATGATCTGGTGTTCTTGTTCTTTCATCTCTCCCCCAGCTTAATCATTAAGCCCTACCAATTTAATACAAAAGCTCATCATACATTTAATTATTTTTGAACCATTTATCTATTTCTTACTTTTTTATGCATTAAGTTTAGTTTTACTGCATTGTGTTTTTTATTGACCTGCATATAAAAAAATCCCCGCAATTGCGGGGATTTTTATGATCGAATGACCAGCAGATGTATTACATCATGCCGCCCATACCACCCATGCCGCCCATGTCAGGCATTGCTGGTTTTTCTTCTGGGATTTCAGTGATCATGCACTCAGTTGTGAGCATTAAGCCCGCAACAGATGCAGCATGCTCAAGTGCAGAACGGGTTACTTTCGCTGGGTCAAGAATACCCATTTCAAGCATGTCGCCGTATTCACCACTTGCAGCGTTATAACCGAAGTTACCTTCACCATTTTTCACAGCGTTGATCACAACAGATGGTTCATCACCTGCGTTTGCCACGATTTGACGAAGCGGCGCTTCGATTGCACGGCGCAGGATGTTGATCCCTACGTTTTGGTCATCGTTGGCACCTGTTACACCGTCAAGTGCTTTGGCAGCACGTACCAGTGCAACACCACCACCAGCAACCACACCTTCTTCAACTGCAGCGCGAGTTGCATGAAGCGCGTCGTCTACGCGGTCTTTTTTCTCTTTCATTTCAACTTCAGTTGCAGCACCGATCTTGATCACTGCTACACCGCCTGCCAATTTAGCAACGCGTTCTTGAAATTTTTCTTTATCGTATTCAGAAGTCGATTCTTCGATTTGCGCACGGATTTGTTGAACACGCTCAGCGATTTGGCCTGCGTTACCCGCACCATCCACAATCACGGTGTTTTCTTTAGATACAGTTACTTTGTGTGCAGTACCTAAGTGTTCAAGCGTTGTTTGGTCTAACTGCATACCGATTTCTTCAGAAATCACAGTACCACCAGTTAAAATCGCGATGTCTTGCAGCATTGCTTTACGACGGTCACCGAAGCCAGGTGCTTTCACCGCACATACTTTGATGATGCCGCGCATGTTGTTCACAACAAGCGTTGCAAGCGCTTCACCTTCAACATCTTCAGCGATAATTAATAGTGGCTTACCGGTTTTTGCAACTGCTTCAAGAACCGTAATCAGTTCACGGATGTTGCTGACTTTCTTGTCTACCAGCAGGATGAACGGGTTTTCAAGTTCAGCAGTCAATGTATCTTGTTTGTTGGCGAAGTATGGAGAGATATAACCACGGTCAAACTGCATACCCTCTACAACGTCAAGCGCATCTTCAAAGCCTGAACCTTCTTCAACAGTGATTACGCCTTCTTTGCCCACTTTTTCCATTGCTTGTGCAATTAAAGCACCTACAGTGGTGTCAGAGTTTGCAGAGATCGAACCGACTTGTTCAATTGCTTTCGAATCAGATGCAGGTTGTGCAGTTGATTTGATTTCAGCCACTAAAGTTTTCACCGCGATGTCGATACCGCGTTTCAAGTCCATTGGGTTCATACCCGCAGTCACTGACTTGATGCCTTCGTTCAGGATGGCTTGCGCCAATACAGTTGCAGTTGTGGTACCGTCACCTGCAATGTCATTGGTTTTAGAAGACACTTCACGAACCAGTTGCGCACCCATGTTCTCGAACTTGTCTTTTAACGTGATTTCTTTCGCAACAGAAACACCATCTTTAGTGATGTGCGGTGCGCCGAAAGAACGGTCGATCACCACGTTACGGCCTTTAGGACCTAAAGTTACTTTCACTGCATCTGCAAGAATGTTGACACCCGCAATCATTTTGCTACGAGCTGAATCACCAAATTTTACGTCTTTAGCTGACATGATTTACTCCAATTTTAAATCTTAACTAAATCTGATAACCATTGAGTTAGTGAGAAATTAGCCTTCTAAAACAGCTAAAATGTCAGACTCTTTCATAATAAGCAGTTCTTCACCGTCTACTTTTACAGTGGTGCCGGCATAGGTACCAAACAATACTTTATCGCCAACTTTCACATCTAATGCACGTACGCCATTGTCTGTGATTTGACCATTACCAACTGCAATGATTTCACCCTGAGCAGGTTTTTCAGCAGCAGAACCTGGCAATAAAATGCCGCCAGCAGTTTTTGTTTCTTCTTCGACACGACGAATTACTACACGGTCATGTAATGGACGAATGTTGCTCATAAATAACTCCATCAGACTAAGTCTTCGTTAGATAACTGATGACGACTTATTTATTCCTTTGGTCATCATCAAAATGAATTTTAGATGTCACTTTTGTGGGGATGGAAAAAAACGCTTCAAGGGGAAAAATGAAAAAAAATCTGTTTTTTGTCTTTTTTTTCGCCAGCCATCAGACCACTGTCGCTTTATTCCCCATATTTCTAATACGGTTCAAATTTTTGTGTGCGTTCATTAAAAAAATAGGCCTGAATTTCACCGCTGTCATGAATCACATTAAAGCTGTTATTAAAACGATGATGCAGACGATAAGACAGCGCCGTGCCGGCATGAATATCCAGCACCGGATGACTGGCCTGCAAATGATAAATCTGGTTTAAATCATAGACTGCGGACTGATGCAGATGACCATGCAACAGCCCGAACAGGCCATGCTGACTCCAGCTTTCCAGCGCCATTTTGCCAAGCATTGGACAGTCTTTTACCCCATGCGGATCATCCGGCGGGGTATAAAACGGTTGATGCGCAGCAATCAGCTTGATTTTATGCGCCGGCGCCGCGGCCAGAATCTGATCGACCAGCTGGATTTGCGCCAGCGAAATATGCCCGCGGGTATGGTAACGCCGCCGGATACTGTTTAAACCAATCAGAAAAAAATGCTCGGTTTCCAGCACAGTTTCCATCTTGCCAAAAAACAGCTGATAACGCGCAAATGGATTGACAAAACGGGTCCATAAATCGAATAGCGGAATATCATGATTGCCCGGCACCACCAGATACGGCCGCTCCAGGCTGTCGAGAAACTGCTTACAGTCATAAAACTGTTTAAAACGCGCACGCTGGGTTAAATCACCACTGACCACTATCGCTTCAGCCTGATGCTCCAGGCAAAATTGCCGGATGGCTGCCATGCAGACCGGCTTTTCGGTGCCAAAATGCAAGTCAGACAGATGCAGAATCATAAGGCACCATCATATTTAAGGCATTTTTTTCCACTGTGACTATTAGCGGTGGTCGCATCCGGACAATTTCACCATCAATGGCCACCTGCATGGTTTTTAGTTGTGCATGAATCACCACCTGATCTGCAGCAAAAGTATATACATCGGGCGCTTGTTCAATTTCCCCTTTCACCAGCTGCCATAAAATTTTAAACAGGGTCAGCTTATCGCTTTTCGCCACCACAATGCCGGCCACCTTGCCCTGTGCCACCGCTGCAGCAATACGCAAATTCATCTCCGACAATTGCAGCTGGTTATTGCCAAAAAATACCAGCGGAGTTTTCACCGGAAACAGCTTGCCATCGACTTCAACTTTTAATTTCAGCTCCTTGCGATGGCGAATCATTACATCCAGACCGGAGGTATAGGCATGTAAAGGAAAGCGACCCAGATAGCGGTTATACAGCTCCCGTTTCTGGATAAATAAAGGATATAGCCCCAGGCTGGCATTGTTTAAATAGATATGTTCATTGATCCGCGCGATATGCGCCTTGCGTGGCCGGCCGGTTGCAATCACATGCGCTGCCTGAATAATATCCACCGGAATATCAAATACGCGGGCCACATAGTTAAAGGTACCTAAAGGTAAAATGCCCATGGGAATATCGGTATGAAGCAGTTTGGCGGCCACGGCATTCAAGGTGCCATCTCCTCCTGCAGCTACCACCACGCCATAATTGTCCGGGTCCTGATGACGTAAAAATACCTGCGCCATTAATTCATCAAAACTAGAATACTGTTCGATATCAAAGGACTGGATTTCAAAACCGTATTGGGAAAAAATCTGAATCAGCTCTTCATATACCTCGGTTTTATGGGTCGCATGAAAGCCTGATTTTTTGTTATACACAATAGACAATGGCTTGAATTGTTCAGACATTTTGTCCACATCTTTAAAGCATTTGTTCTAATTTCAGCCAATTAAGTGGAAATTTAAAGCACCTTTATGTAAAAATCGAATTACCACCATTTATTTAATCAATAATGATTCTCAGAAAAAATTTAGATATAAATTATTGTTTTAAAAAGAAATAAATAAATTAAATAATATACATAAATATAAAAAATAAATAAGACACCCCCTTATTTAAACATTATCTTTTTGTTTTTTATAAACTTATCATTTAGATTGCATTAACTACCAAAATAATTCCTTTAGTCCTTTAGTCTTATTTTTTTCGTCATTTTGTGCTTTAATACAGCCACTTTTTTTTCATATTTCATCTGAGCGGTTCATTTCATCTCTCAGATTGTACTTTGTACAACAGTTTGTACACATTTTAGATAGGCCTCACCATGACCCAAGTGAACGCACCAGAATTCGTTCGTCACCCTAAGCTTATTGCTTGGGTGGAAGAGATTGCTAAATTAACAAAACCAGCAAAAATTGAATGGTGTGACGGTAGCGCAGAAGAATATCAACGTTATATCGACTTGATGATCGCTAACGGCACAATGCAAGCGCTTAACCAAGAAACTCACCCTGGTTCTTATCTTGCAAACTCTGATCCTTCTGACGTAGCTCGTGTTGAAGACCGTACTTACATCTGCTCTGAAAACCAGGAAGATGCCGGTGCGACCAACAACTGGGAAGCGCCTGCAGTAATGCGCGAAAAATTGAACGGTTTATTTGACGGTTCAATGGCAGGTCGTACGCTGTATGTGGTTCCATTCTCAATGGGTCCACTCGGTTCACACATTGCACACATCGGGATCGAGTTAACTGACTCTCCTTATGTTGCAGTCAGCATGTCTAAAATGGCTCGTATGGGTAAAGCTGTTTATGACGTATTAGGTACAGATGGCGAATTCGTTCCATGTGTACACACTGTAGGCGCTCCGCTTGCCGAAGGTGAAAAAGATGTTGCATGGCCTTGCAACAAAGAAAAATACATCGTGCACTATCCAGAAACACGTGAAATCTGGTCTTACGGTTCAGGTTACGGCGGTAACGCATTGTTAGGTAAAAAATGCCTGGCGTTACGTATTGCATCGTTCATGGGTCGTCAACAAGGCTGGTTAGCTGAACACATGCTGATTCTTGGCGTGACCAATCCTCAAGGCGAAAAACACTACATCGCAGCGGCATTCCCATCTGCATGTGGTAAAACCAACTTCGCGATGCTGATTCCACCAGCTGGTTATGAAGGCTGGAAGATTGAAACTGTAGGTGACGATATTGCCTGGATCAAACCAGGTGAAGATGGTCGTCTATACGCAATCAACCCTGAAGCTGGTTTCTTCGGTGTAGCACCTGGTACAAACACCAAAACTAACCCGAACTGTATGGCGACGCTGCACAAAGACGTGATCTATACCAACGTTGCTGTGACTGACAATGGCGAAGTATGGTGGGAAGGTCTTTCTAAAGAAGCACCTGCAAACCTGACCAACTGGAAAGGTCAACCACATACTGGTGAAGAAAAAGCAGCGCATCCAAACGCGCGTTTCACCGTATCTGCAGGTCAATGTCCTTCAATTGATGCTGACTGGGAAAATCCAGCAGGTGTTCCAATCTCTGCATTCATCTTCGGTGGTCGCCGTGCAGACACAGTGCCTCTAATTTCAGAAGCATTTGACTGGGTTGATGGCGTGTATAAAGCGGCAACCATGGGTTCTGAAACCACTGCTGCTGCGGTTGGTCAACAAGGTATCGTTCGTCGTGACCCATTCGCAATGCTGCCATTCGCGGGTTACAACATGGCGGACTACTTCTCTCACTGGTTAGAAATGGGTGAGAAAGTGGGTGCGAAAGCTGAAGCTGCAGGTAACAAACTGCCTGGTATCTACAACGTGAACTG
The DNA here is from genome assembly GCF_013420555.1 of Acinetobacter sp. Q85-2. Classification (NCBI taxonomy): domain Bacteria; kingdom Pseudomonadati; phylum Pseudomonadota; class Gammaproteobacteria; order Moraxellales; family Moraxellaceae; genus Acinetobacter; species Acinetobacter sp. Q85-2. The sequence goes on along the minus strand of NZ_VOXW01000001.1, from coordinate 231,985 downwards.
GTTCCGTCGTGATGCTGAAGGCAACTTCGTATGGCCTGGTTTCGGTCAAAACATGCGTGTACTTGAGTGGATCATTGACCGTTGTGAAGGTCGTGCAGATGCTGTAGACACTCCAATTGGCCGCGTTCCAACTTACGAACAGCTGAACTGGACTGGTTTAGATTTCTCTAAAGAGCAATTTGAAACCGTGACTGCACAAGACAAAGATCAATGGATCAAAGAACTGGAAAGCCACACTGAGTTATTCAATAAACTGGGTGATCGTTTACCAGAAGCATTGAAAAAACGTCAAGCTGAGCTTTTAGAAGCGGTTAAATCTGCTTAATTGCTGATTAACATGAAAGAGGTCGCGAAAGCGGCCTTTTTTATTGCCTGCCTATACACGCTACATTTTACCGGCAATAAATTTCAACACATCATTGAGGAAAGCAGTCGTCCCCAGGTCAGGCTTTTATGGCATACTTGAAAGTATAAATTAGAGATCATGAGCCATAATAGCGATGAACAATACTTATAAACTTTTAGGACTTGCCTGTACGGTTACCCTGCTCACTGCCTGCCAGAGTGGGCCACGCGAATTTAATGGCAATGTCGGTTATCAGATCGAAAGCCGCACTGACAGCACAGCCACCTTGGCTTACACCCTTGCAACACGCAACAATCAGCAATTAGATGAACAGCGCCTACAACGTGCCTGCCAGAAAGTGCTGGCCAGCAATAAAGTCTTTAAATTAAATATTCTCAGCGTCAATGAAATTGCCAACCCGGCGGCCGGTAATAATCTTACTGCTCCAGGACGTCAAATTGGCGATACCCGTGCCACCTTTAGCCTGTCGAATACCCCTGGCCTGCACAGCAGTGAAAATCCGGCCACACGTGATGCCCTCACTGCCCGCCCAAGCACTTTAACTGTGGTGCGCTATACCTGCTCTTAAGCTTCTGCAAGCCAATAAAAAAGACGCTGTTTACAGCGTCTTATAAAAACTGACATTACGAAATTCGGGCGACTCATCTAAATCGGGCCAAGTGGTGGCACTACGCTCATCCAGCTTTTCATATTTGGGATGGCTAAAGTTTTTCACCCGGCTGTCCGCCACCCACACTTCTGGGGCAAATTTTAAAAACTCATCCAGGAAAAAACGGTTGCATTGATCGTATAGCACATCCGCTGCGAGTAGTACATCAACCTGCTCGGCTTTGTAGAGATCATCCAGATATTCCAGCTCGACGCCATTAAGTTCGGCATTGGCCCGACAGGCATCCAGACTGACCTGATCAATATCACAGCAGATCACCCGCTTGGCACCTGCCATTTTGGCAGCAATCGCCACCACACCTGAACCTGCGCCAAAATCCAGCACCACTTTATTTTTCACATGATGTGGTTCAGCCAGCAACCACTGCGCCATGGCCAATCCTGAGGCCCAGCAGAAAATCCAGTACGGCGTATCATTCCAGATCCGGCGGATGACTTCATCATCGAGTTTATCGGTGGGAAAAACCGGCGGAATCAACCAAAGTGAAATCGGTGTTTCAGGCAATTGCTGTGCCTGCAGTTCACAATGTGGAATCACATCATGCAAAGCACTTAATAGATGTTCAGGGGCTTTAGGAAATTGAAAGGTGCAGCTCATTGGTTTTTTATTCTTTATGTATTTCAGCAAAAATCTGATGTTAGAGGTTTTACCCTCATCCCAACCTTCTCCCTGAGCCGTATACGGCGCAAGAGAAGGAGTATCCATTATTTTTACAATGAATTTTCCCTCTCCTGAGCAAGATTTAAAGCACTGCTTTTAAATCGAAGCGCAAGAGAGGGTCAGGGAGAGGTCAATTTATTAACCCAAAGCCTTCTCAGCCGCTTCTACGGTTTGACGAATCAAGGTTGTAATCGTCATCGGACCAACACCACCTGGCACTGGTGTGTAAGCAGAAGCGATGTCTTCGATACCAACGAGTTGGATATCACCAACACCACCGCCTTCACGTGGGTGGAAGCCCGCATCAACGACCACTGCACCTGGCTTAATCCAGTCTTTCTGAATCAGTTCAGCTTTACCAACTGCGCCCACAATAATATCTGCCTGCTTCACGAATTCAGCCAGGTTTTGTGTGCGTGAGTGACAGGTGGTTACAGTTGCATTGGCTTCTAGCAGCATCGCCGACATTGGTTTACCCAGAATAGCCGAACGACCAACCACCACTGCATGTTTACCCGCGATTTCGATGTTGTTTTCTTTCAGAATAGTCATGATGCCCGCTGGTGTTGCCGAACCATAGGCCGCTTCACCCATCGCCATACGACCATAACCCAAACAAGTCACACCATCGACATCTTTTTCAAGTGAAATGGCATCGAAGCAGGCACGCTCATCAATTTGTGCCGGTACCGGATGCTGTAACAGGATACCGTGTACATCAGGATTGGCATTGAGTTTTTCAATTTCAGCCAGTAACTGCTCAGTGGTGGTTTCCTGTGGAAGCTCGATTTTTAAAGAGTCCATACCGACACGGCGGCAGGCATTCCCTTTCATACGTACATAAGTTGCAGATGCACCGTCGTCACCTACCAAAATAGTCGCCAGAATTGGGGTACGACCTGTTTTCGCCTTTAATGCTTCTACGCGTGTTAACAAGTCAGCTTCAATTTGCTTTGCTAATGCACGACCATCCAAAACTAATGCCACGGCACATCTCCAAATGTTGATAGGAATCAATTTTGCAAATAATACATGATAATTTAGGCAATTTTCTTTCATATGCCGAATTTATGTGCATATGCGCGATTTATAGTATTGTTTTTTTTCCAGAGCTTGCTAATATGTGCATCACCAAGACGTGGCGGGGTGGCAGAGTGGTCATGCAGCGGACTGCAACTCCGTGGACGCCGGTTCGATTCCGACCTCCGCCTCCAATCTTGGTAAAAATGCCCGAGTGGTGAAATCGGTAGACACAGGGGATTTAAAATCCCCCGCCCTCAAAGCGTGCCAGTTCGAGTCTGGCCTCGGGCACCATTTTAACAGATCTTAAAATGGTGCAGTAAAGAATCCAGCGTCAAGCTGGTTTTTTTATGCCTGCAATTTAGCTTCTGCGTTGACCCTGTCCATGACCCCACAACAGCCCCTGCTTTTTCTACAACAGCTACAACAACACCATCCGGCTGCATTTAAACGCAATTTTCTGCTGTATGGCGCAATAAAAATCAAAGGCATGCTGGATGAGTGGAAAGAAATCCTCCCCTGGGTGCTGGCCCTGCTGATTTTTATTCCGCTGTCGATGGTCCTTGCAGATGTGATTCAGCAGCACTTGCCACAGTTTGATGCCGCACAAAGCAAAAGTATGGCAATTTTAGCGCTCATGTTGCTGTTGATGCTCACGACACCCTATGTGATTTATCAACTCAAACACAGTGCAGCGGCCTTATATCGCATGCTCCGCCATACCCCAATCAAACTGGCGATCGTGATTTTAGTGCAGGCGCTAAATGTCTATTACTGGCAAAGCGTGCTATTGCAAGGGATACTGTTCTTTTTTGCCCTGAGTTTTGGCTTTGTACGTTTTTATAAAGAAAACCTGTTTCGTCATGAGGCTACACCAGAACAGCAATACTGTTTGCAGCAGATTCGCCGTGCAGCGTACTGGTCATATCGTCAGCTTCGTAATACCCACCTAAAAATGTACTTTTATCCCAAAAGTTCGGCACGCTATGCAGACCTGGCGGTACAGCGGATGAAATATGCCAATCTGCATCAGCAAATCATGCAGGTTGAACACAAGTTTGCGCAGCAGATTAAATTTATTGATCTGGACAGTTATCTCAACGAAATCAGCCAATAAAAAAACCGGGACAATCCCGGTTTTTTTATAGAAACAGGGTTTAAGCACTGGCCGGCAGGTCTTTAATTTCCACCAGAGCCGGCGTGTATTGCAGACGGTGATAACGCGCATCATCCAGTTGATAATCTGCTGCTTTGACCGTGTTCACGAATTTCCACTCGGCCAGCATCTCATCTGCCGTAAAGCTGACGGTCAGATAACCTCGCTGATTCAGGTTGCAATAACTCAGCTCATCAATCAGGGTATTAAAGGCAAATTCAAATTCGTATAGCTTGGCCGCCGGAATCTGCAGATATTTTTCCATCCCCGGAGAGGACACCGAACTGGTGGCCAGCTCCACCCCGACAAAGTTCTGCTGGGCATCATACAGCTGTGCAGACCAGGCATTATGAGTATCGCCCGCCAGCACCACCACTTTTTTACCCAGTTGACCCAATATGCTATACAGTGCTTCACGCTCGTAAGCATAGCCATCCCAAGCATCCAGGTTATACGGCACCACGGTCAGAATACGGGCTTTTTCCTGTGCGGTTAAAGTGGGATCGCCCTGTAAATAACGGCTTTTTAGCGTCACCAGTTCTACCAGCATCCGCTCGACATTGGCCAAGGTCTCTACGGTTGCCTGACCACTGGTGATTTGCCCGAGCACCTGCAAGATTTCCGCCGGAATCAGCATTTTCGCCATCAGCACCTGTTGCCCCAGCACATTCCAGATGGCCTGAGATTGGGTCAGCTGCTGCGCCAACCAGGTAAACTGAGTACGGCCAAGCAAGGTACGGTTAGTGTCAGTTAAATCTGCGCTAAATCGGGCGGCATCCAGACCGATCGCGGTTAAATAATGGGCATAATCCAGCTGCTTGTGACGCGCCAATACCCGCGTATCCAGCATATTTAACTGCACCAGCTGACCGAAATTAAACTGGCGATAAATATTCAGATGGTCATTTTCAGAGACCGGACGAATTGGCATCCACTCAAAATAGGCCTGCAATGCAGCCAACTTGCGTGCAAAGAAATCACCTTCGTTGTCCTGATGATTCTCCGCCCCTTCCATCCAGGTATCATTGGTCAGCTCGTGGTCATCCCAGATTACAATAAACGGATGGCGCTGATGCACCGCCTGTAAGTCGGTATCCCCACGATATAAGGCATAACGCTTGCGATAATCATCTAAACGGATAATTTCCTGATTGTTATCTGCGGCCAAGGTACGTCCCAGTTTTTCCGCATCTTCAGTGGCATAACCATCGGCGCCATATTCATAAATATAATCACCCAGATGGATGACCACATCCAGATTTTCCTTGGCCATTTCCTTATAGACATGGAAATAACCGGCCGGATAGTTGGAGCAGGAACAGACCGCAAACTTTACAGCAGCAGTATCAAGCGGCAAGGTTTTGGTTTGGCCTACCGGTGAGCTTTGCGCGCCATAGCGGAAACGGTAGAAATAGGTCTGATTGGCTTCTAAACCGTCTGCATCAACTTTGACGGTAAAGTCCTGCGCCTGTGTGGTCAGCACTTTGCCCGTATTTACAATGTGCTGAAACGCCTGATCGGTCGCGATTTCCCACTGTACTTCCAGACGCATAGCCGTATCTTCGGGGCTAAGACGGGTCCATAGAATCACCCGGTCTGCCAATGGGTCACCACTGGCCACACCATGTAAAAATTGTATTTGTGGCGCATCAGGAGATGGATGCTCTGGATCATCATCGCCACAGGCAGTTAAGCTGAGTGGCAAAGACAGTGCCCCAAAACCAGCAATGGTTTTTTGAATCAGTTCACGACGGTTCATGTGCGTTGTCATACGGTTTTCCTGTTGTTTTTATTTGATCTACCTTAGAAAACCGAGGTTTAGCTTTGATCTCATTTTGATGAAAAAATGATGACAGTCGTTTCCTTCCCTGCCGAGAGTTTAGGCTAATACAATGATTTGCTTGAAAAGAAAGCAATTGTAAGCAAATTTACTTGCCAAGTTTTCCATCCTCCTCTATTATTGCGCACATGCCCGAGTGGTGAAATCGGTAGACACAGGGGATTTAAAATCCCCCGCCCTCAAAGCGTGCCAGTTCGAGTCTGGCCTCGGGCACCATTTTAATAGATCTTAAAATGGTGCAATAAATTACCCAGCGTCAAGCTGGTTTTTTTATGCCCGAAATTTAATAAAACAGATTGAATAGAAAGAGAAGAAATATAAAAAGAAGGATGAAATATCAGGTCACCCTACTCACCTTGCCAAGCTGTTTTTCAAGCATTTATGCCGCCGATGAATCAAGCATTTAATATGATCAAGAAACGCCCGTACAGCAAAGCAACCTGCTGAGTAGGTCTTGCAGGTAGATGAGAGGACTAAAGCATATCCGAAACAGAGCTGCTATTTACTGTACACTCTGTAAGATTGAGCGATAGAATCATCTCAAACCCAGATCACCCCATTATAAAAAAAGAGAGCGGCTTACCACTCTCGATTCGATACCAGCTCTTCCATTTCCAGCTCGAAATAGCCGGCATCTTGCAGCACCATCATCATCGCTTCGGCAATATAGTCCGCCGCAGTATCATCCAGTGATGAGTCCAGATCTTCAAATTGTGGTTTCATCTTGTTGATGACACTTACCGTTTCATGGGCGAAGTGATAAATATCCGCCTCGGACAAATTCGGCTTGGCGACTTTTTTCGCAAACTGTTCAATGGACTGTTTGATTTCAGCGACCAGAATATCGGGATAATAGTCATCGTCAAACATGGGGAGAAGTAAATCTGTAAACATACAGGCACTCAAAACTACAAAAGGTCAAATTCAAGACAGGCTATATAGCACAAAGCCCCTGAAAAGCCAAACTGAGCGAGATTTGAATACCTATATGATATAAAGCAGGCTGGTATAGAGCAGCCCTTAAGCCAATTGCATCGCCTGCCAGATTTTAATGGCATCGGCGGTAGCTTTCACATCATGCGCGCGCACCATACAGGCACCCTGCTGAATACTCAGCAAATGCGCAGTGGCTGAACCAACTGCACGTTGCTGTGGCTCTGCGGCATCCAGCACACTGCCAATAAAACGTTTACGCGACAAGGCAGATAAAATTGGATAACCCATGTCAGTCAGTTTATGGAACTCATTTAGCAATTGCAGATTTTGCTGGACATTTTTGGCAAAACCAAAGCCCGGATCAATCATAATGTTTTCAGCCTTGACCCCGGCATCCAGTGCATCCTGAACCCGTTGCGAGAGTTCACGAATAACATCTGTAGTGACATCTTCATATTGATCCAGATTATTCATGGTGGTTGGCTCACCGCGCATATGCATGATGATCACCGGAATATTTAATTCAGCTGCGGTTTCCAGCGCCTGAGGACGGGTTAAAGCCCGCACATCATTCCAGATATGTGCACCGGCCGCTACTGCCGCACGAATCACTTCCGGCTGTGAAGTATCAATTGAAATCACCACATCCAGTTTGGCCAGCTCCTCGACCACAGGCACCACCCGGCGGATTTCTTCATCAATTTCCACCACCGCTGCGCCGGGACGGGTCGATTCACCCCCCACATCAATGACGGTGGCACCTTCAGCAATCATCTGTTTGGCACGGGCAATCGCCTGCTCTTTTTCATTGTGCTGCCCCCCGTCACTAAACGAGTCCGGGGTTACATTCAAGATTCCCATCACATGCGGCTGAGACAGATCCAAAGTTAAAGCTCCAAAGCTCCATTGACGCTGCGGTAATGGCATCAGCTGCATGTTTTTCTCCTCATTCACAATAAGGCAAATATTGTCTTATGGATAATTCAGTAAAGTAAAGCCTTAGATGTCAAACTGCGGCTTATTTGCATATTGCAACAGCTTGGACAGTCGGCTTAATTTCACAAAAGGGATCATTTTTTTCGTCCGACAAAACAGCTGATAGATCCCCTATTAAAGACAGGAGATTATGACTGACCCTGATAACGCCCCGGCCGATGATTGAGGGCCAAAAAGATACCCATAATCACCGCTGCCAAGATAGACCACAACACCTGCTGATATGGCATCACCCCAAAAGCCAATGCAACGACCACACAATCAATGGCCATTTGTACCTTACCGGCACTGATGCCAGCTTTGTCTTGCAAATACAGCGACAAGATGGTGGCGCCACCCAAACTCGATTGATGCCGGGCCAAAAACAGAATACCGGTTCCCAGCATTAAGCCGCCAGCAATGGCGGCAAAAAGTGGATGCAAATAATGAATGTCCAGATATTGCGGCACAATATAGGTCAATAAAGAAAGTAAGGCCACACAAATAAAGGTTTTCAGCGTGAAGCTTTTGCCCAGTCTGCGCCACGCAAACCAGTAAAACGGCAGATTAATCAGAAAATACAGCAAACTAAACGACCAGCCAGTTGCATAGTGCAGCACAAAAGCAATCCCTGCGGTACTCCCGGTCAGCAGACCTGCCTGTTCATACAGAATCAGGGTAATTCCGACAAACAGCGTTCCTGAGAACAGTGCTAGGCTGTCATCCATATAACTATGTTTAAGCGGATGCATCGATGGTAGAGGCGCAGCTTTTAACGCGCTTGGATTAGATTGGTTATTCATGTTGAGAATCCCCTGTTCACCCTGTACTTGTGGTCTGTGGTGAATAGCATGTGTGTGCTTGTGGCACGTGGTATTTTTATTGCGTTTTTAATATGACAAAGGATAAAAATTTCTACAATCTTTAATTGTTGTCTTTTCTCCTGTCCGGGTTTATGGCTTGCATAGACCTTTCATCTAACCAATTGGGTCAGGTACCCATAAATACATGCAAATTTCATGCATAAAAAAACCACCCGAAGGTGGTTTTCTTAAAATATTCTTAGTTGGCTGGCAATGGTGGTGGTGTGCTTGGACCATTGCTTGGGGTTACATCAATCACCGGATTTTCTGCAACATATACTTTTGGTGGCTGTGGTTCACGGCCTTCCATAATGTCACGAATCTGCTCACGATCAATGGTTTCCCAATCCATCAGCGCTTTTACCATGGCATGGGCAATCTCTTTGTTGTTTTCCAAGATATCCCAGGCCACTTTATATTGCTCATCCAGAATGCGGCGCACTTCACGGTCCACTTCCAGCTGTGTCGCTTCAGAAATGGTCCGGCTACCCAGGCTGCCCATGAAGGATTGCTGTGAATCATCTTCATAAACCATCACGCCTAGTTTGTCCGACATACCGTATTTGGTCACCATGGCACGTGCCATTTTGGTTGCACGCTCAAAGTCGTTCGATGCACCGGTAGATTGCTGATTAATGAAAATTTCTTCAGCAATACGACCACCAAACAGGATTGAAATTTCTTTCAGCATCTTGTCTTTGTAATGGCTGGTCTGATCAAACTCAGGCAACTGCCAGGTTACACCCAGCGCCCAACCACGCGGCATAATCGTAACTTTATGCACAGGATCCGTACCCGGCAGCATTTCCGCCACAATGGCATGGCCTGCTTCATGATAAGCCGTCGCACGACGTTCTTCTTCACGAATCACCATCGATTTACGTTCAGGACCCATGTACAGCTTGTCTTTGGCGTCTTCAAAGTCATGCATGTCGACCGTGTTCTTGTTACGACGTGCAGCAAATAGCGCTGCTTCGTTCACCAAGTTGGCCAACTGTGCACCCGAGAAGCCCGGTGTACCACGTGCAAGGACTTTTACATCCACACCTGTGGTTGAAGGCAATTTTTTCAGGTGAACATTCAAGATTTGCTCACGACCTTTAATATCGGGTAAGCCCACCATCACCTGACGGTCAAAACGACCTGGACGTAATAAAGCTTTATCCAGTACATCGGCACGGTTGGTTGCGGCAATGACGATAATACCTTCGTTGCCTTCAAAACCGTCCATTTCGACCAGCATCTGGTTTAAGGTCTGCTCACGCTCATCGTGACCACCACCAGTACCTGAACCACGGTGACGACCGACCGCATCAATCTCATCAATAAAGATAATACATGGCGCGTGGCGTTTCGCCTGCTCGAACATGTCACGGACACGAGATGCACCGACACCCACGAACATTTCTACGAAGTCAGAACCTGAAATACTGAAGAATGGAACTTTCGCTTCACCTGCAATCGCTTTTGCAAGCAGGGTTTTACCCGTACCCGGAGGACCCACCATCAGGACGCCCTTAGGAATAGTTGCCCCCAGACGTTTGAATTTGGCCGGATCTTTCAGGAAGTCAACGATTTCCACGACTTCCTGTTTTGCTTCATCACAACCCGCAACATCAGTAAAGGTGACTTTAATCTGGTCTTCAGACAGCATTTTTGCCTTTGACTTACCGAAGCTCATCGGACCGTTCTTACCGCCTGCACCGCCACCCATGTTGCGCATAAAGAACATGAATAACAAAATGATTAAGAGCACAGGGAAACTTGCAATCAGCAACTGCATCAACAAACCTTGACGTTGAGGTGCAGTACCTTCAACAACAACGTTGTTTTCAATGAGGCTCGGCATGAGTTCAGGATCTTGAACCGCCGGACGAATACTTTCAAATGGTGAGCCATTGGCTTTTTCACCACTAATTCTTTCGCCATCAATTGTAACTTTTTTAATTTGACCAGCATCCACCGCCGCAACGAACTCGGAATAGTTCATTGACGTTGGCTTATCACTGCCATTGATGTTACTGAAAATCAGAATCAGTACACCAAGTATAATTAGCCACAATACGGCATTCTTGAAGAGATCGCTCAAAGCTTTATTCCCATATCAATCTAATTTGATCATGCCCTTTACAGGGTGACCTTAATGTTAAAGCTGAAGATCAGCCTACAAAACTCTTAAAAACGTACAAAATGCACAATTTTTAACGGCTTGGCAAGTAAACTTTATTTGAATGCCTTCTTCCGGCCCTGTCCGATCAAAAACACTTCTTTCGAACGTGCACGAGAAGCTGCCGGTTTTGCAGTCTTTAATACATCGAAGCTGTCGACGACCTGTTTGCGAAATTCATCGAAGCCAGAACCCTGGAACACCTTCACAACAAACTGTCCGTTTGGCCCCAGCACTTTTTGCGCAAAGTCCAAAGCCAGTTCACATAAATAGATTTGTCGTGGCTGATCTACTGCTCTATTACCTGATGTATTGGGGGCCATATCGGAAATTACAACGTCTACAGTCCGGCCATTTAAAATATTTAACAATTTTTCAAAAACTTCTTCCTCACGGAAGTCACCTTGCAGGAAGGTCACATCTGGTAAGGCATCCATAGGCAAAATATCCGATGCAATCACCAGCCCTTTGTCACCGACCAGTTTGCCGGCAATTTGCGACCAGCTGCCGGGCGCAGCCCCCAGATCGACCACCGTCATGCCGGGTTTGATAATTTTATATTTTTCCTGAATCTCTAGCAGTTTATACGCAGCACGCGCACGATAACCTTCCTTCTGGGCTTTTTTCACGAAAGGGTCATCCAGGTGCTCTCTCATCCACGCACGACTACTTTTGGATAATTTCTGGTTGGTAATGCGTGTTGCCATAACTCTCTAAATATTAAAAACCTTCTAATTTATAATTGTACGTGAAAATTGCCGCGCTTGCAGTACAGATGTGTAGTTAAATGGACGTAGAGGGTGTGATTTTTTCTATTATTTGCATCGATTATTTGCGCAGATTTTACAGCGTTTCAAATTGGGATTTGCTATACTAAGCCGTTTTTAAAATCAGGTTATTTTTATGGCGGCTTTATCTATTCAGGAACGCAAGCGTTTACGTCAAATCGGTCATGCACTCAATCCGGTTGTGATGATTGGCGGACAAGGGCTTACTGAAAATGTCATTGAAGAAACCACGCGTGCGTTAAACGACCACGAACTGATTAAAGTGAAAATTGGCGGTGAAGACCGTGAAGCACGTGCAGCTGTAATTGAGGCAATTGCAGAAGCGACTGGTGCAGAAGTGGTACAGACCATTGGTAAAATTGCCCTGCTGTATAAAAAAGCCAAACCGCAAAATCCAAAATTATCGAACCTGGTTCGTCACGCGCATCTGGCAAAATAATTTTTCCTTATGGCAAGTTATGAACTGAGTGCTTTTGATCGCCGTTTTCAGGCCATCTCCCTGGTCGGGGCGATTGAGCAGCAAAGCCCGTTTAACCTGAATATTGGTTACTGGCTGCGTGATCCGAACCAGTATGTGCAGTGGCCCGATCTGGTGTCTGCGCATCCGCGTCAGGATTTTCTCTGGCAGAACACCTGTTTTGAAGTGTTTATTGGGGTTCATGGGGAAGATTTTTATCGTGAAATTAATCTTTCTCCATCTCAAGCCTGGCAGGCCTATCAGTTTGAGGAATATCGCTATCCGGAAGATATGCCGCCGCAAGCCGCCTATGATATTGAGCTCAACCAGCTGAAACGCACCCATTATGGACTGAATGTCAGTCTGGACTTGGGCGAATTCATGGCCAAGCATAAATTAAAGTGGTCGGATCTGTTCATTGGTTTAACTGCCGTGTTAAACACTTCTGAAGGTGAACACTATTACGCCATGCAGCACAGCAGTCCACAGGCCGATTTTCATAACAAGCGCGATTGGCTGCATCAGTTCTAGGCATTATGTCTGAACTAAAACGCAGTATAAAAAAGTGAGGCACATGACCTCACTTTTTTATTGCCTGCATCGCACGCACCCGCTACAACACGCCTTAGCTTTTAAGGGTGGTGTCGGTTTCAGAAGCAGGTGCCGCCTCTTTTGCTGGTACAACTTTTTTCCAGGTTTCCAAGGTATGTTCTTTGGAGCGCTTGAAGGTTTCAGTTAACTGGTCTTTATGCTTGACTGAAATCTGGCTGACATCGGCTTTAAGCTCTTTGCCAATTTTATTCAAATCTTCAATCACCGCATTAAACTCGGTTTTCACGAACTCTTTTAGTTCACCAAGATCTTTTTGTGAGCTGCCAAAATGCCCCTTGAGCGATTCAATTTTCTGCAGTAGCTCCTTCTTGAGCTGACTGAGCTGCTCCTGCACGCTGCCATTAAATTTTTTCGCTTCGGTCTGCAGTTTTTCCTGGGTCTCCCCGACTGCTTCAGTAACCTGCTGCTTGGCCTCTTGCGCTGCCTGTTCAAGCTTTTCAGTGCCTTCTGCCACCACGTCTTTTAAGGAGTTTTTAGCCGCTGGCTGTTTTTGTTCTGCTGTCATTGCCGTTCACCCGCCTGTTATTATGAAAGACCACAGCATAGTAGAAACAGATAAAATTTAAGTTTTGATTTGTTAGACAATTATTAAATGCTTACATTTCTGTGACATTGCGTGACAAACATGCTTTTGCACCAAAAGAATACTTTTTTATTGGATATTCCGCTTCAAGAACGTGGACTTTTTCAGAGTTGGTGCGTATAATGCGCTGTTAAGTTCAAGCGAGCAGATGTGAGGAGGGTAGGTTGTATAGTAGCCTTCCTTTTTTTTCGTCTACTCGCTTTTTTACAGCCTAAATTTCAGGAGCTTTGGTTTGAGCACCCCCGCCATTTTAGCCCTTGCCGACGGTACGATCTTCAAAGGAACGTCAATCGGTGCATCGGGTAGTACGACTGGTGAAGTCGTTTTTAACACTGCCATGACTGGCTATCAAGAAATTTTGACTGACCCGAGTTATGCACAGCAACTTGTGACTTTAACTTACCCGCATATTGGTAACACAGGTTGTAATGAAGAAGACGCAGAATCTGGTCGTATTCATAAAGTATGGGCCAACGGATTAATCATTCGTGATTTGCCTTTATTGCATAGCAACTTCCGTTCTACACAGTCTTTAGCGGATTACCTGAAGCAACACAATGTGGTTGCCATTGCCGATATCGACACGCGTAAACTGACTCGTATTTTACGTGCAAAAGGTGCGCAAAACGGTTGTATTCTGGCTGGTGAAAATATCACTGAAGAAGAAGCAATTGCAAAAGCACGTGCATTTGGCGGCTTAAACGGTTTAGACCTTGCAAAAGAATGCTGTGACCCGAACGGTTTTGAATGGACCGAAGGCTCATGGGAACTTGGCAAAGGCTTTACTCAACCTGAACTTAAATTCCATGTGGTTGCATACGACTACGGTGTCAAAACCAACATCCTGCGTATGCTGGCAGACCGCGGCTGTAAACTGACCGTTGTGCCTGCACAAACCCCTGCTGCTGACGTACTTGCGTTAAATCCAGATGGCGTGTTCCTGTCGAACGGCCCTGGCGACCCAGCTGCTTGTGATTATGCAATTGAAGCTGTAAAAACTATTGTTGAAACCACCAATCTCCCTGTGTTTGGTATCTGTTTAGGTCACCAGATTCTTGCTCTGGCTTCTGGCGCAAAAACCATGAAAATGGCGCACGGTCACCACGGTGCCAACCATCCTGTACAAAACATCGAAGATGGTACAGTGATGATTACCTCGCAAAACCACGGCTTCGCAGTGGATGAAAGCAACCTGCCAGCAGTCTTGCGTGTTACCCACCGTTCACTGTTCGATGGTACTAACCAGGGTATCCACCGTACAGACAAGCCGGCATTCAGCTTCCAGGGTCACCCTGAAGCCAGCCCAGGTCCACACGACTGTGCCCCACTGTTCGATCATTTCATCGAACTTCTTGAAGCAGCTAAGAAGTAATTAAGGAGCAAATAATGCCAAAGCGTACGGATATTAAAAGCATCTTAATTATTGGTGCTGGTCCTATTGTTATCGGTCAGGCCTGTGAGTTTGACTACTCGGGTGCTCAAGCCTGTAAAGCGCTGCGTGAAGAAGGTTACCGCGTCATTCTGGTGAACTCGAACCCGGCGACGATTATGACTGACCCGGCAATGGCGGATGCAACCTATATCGAGCCAATCACCTGGCAAACCGTTGCAGCGATCATTGAAAAAGAACGTCCAGATGCAGTTTTACCAACCATGGGCGGCCAGACTGCACTGAACTGTGCCCTTGCTCTGGATGCCAACGGTATTTTAGAAAAATACAATGTTGAGCTGATTGGCGCGACTAAAGAAGCGATTGAAAAAGCAGAAGACCGTAAACTGTTTGACGAAGCAATGCGTAAAATTGGTCTGGAATGTCCAAAAGCTGCGATTGCGGAATCTATGGAAGAAGCGCTGGACATTCAGGCGCGCTTCGGTTTCCCTGTGATTATTCGTCCATCATTCACCATGGGTGGTTCTGGTGGCGGTATCGCGTACAACCGCGAAGAATTCCTTGAAATCTGTGAACGTGGTTTCGACCTGTCTCCGACTCACCAGTTATTGATTGATGAATCACTCATTGGCTGGAAAGAATACGAGATGGAAGTTGTTCGTGACAAAAACGACAACTGTATTATCGTCTGTTCAATCGAAAACTTTGACCCAATGGGCGTGCATACTGGTGACTCCATCACAGTTGCTCCGGCACAAACATTGACCGACAAAGAATATCAACTCATGCGTAACGCGTCTTTAGCGGTACTGCGTGAAATTGGTGTAGAAACCGGTGGTTCTAACGTTCAGTTCGGTATTAACCCGAAAGATGGCCGTATGGTTATCATTGAAATGAACCCGCGTGTATCGCGTTCATCTGCCCTTGCGTCTAAAGCAACAGGTTTCCCGATTGCGAAAATCGCAGCGAAACTGGCAGTGGGTTATACCCTGGATGAGCTGAAAAACGACATCACTGGCGGTACAACTCCTGCATCGTTCGAGCCATCAATTGACTACGTTGTAACCAAGGTTCCACGTTTCAACTTCGAAAAATTCCCGCAAGCAGATGCAACACTGACGACTCAGATGAAATCTGTGGGTGAAGTAATGGCAATTGGCCGTAACTTCCAGGAATCTGTCAACAAAGCCCTTCGTGGTCTAGAAGTCGGTGCTTCTGGTTTTGATGAAAAAATCGAAGTGGGTACTGAAGGTGCGCGCGAGAAAATCCTGCAAGAACTTAAAGTTCCAGGCCCAGAGCGTATCTGGTACGTAGCGGATGCCTTCCGTCATGGCTTCACTTTAGATGAAGTATTTGAAGCGACCAAAATTGACCGCTGGTTCCTGATTCAGATTGAAGACATCATCAATACTGAAAACCAGATCAAAACTTTAGGTTTCGGTGATTTAAACGCAGACAACATCCGTGCGTTCAAACGCAAAGGTTTATCGGATCTGCGTATCGCCAACCTGATGGGTATTTCACAAAAACAATTCCGTAAACACCGCTGGAACCTGGGCGTGACTCCGGTTTACAAACGTGTGGATACATGTGCGGCAGAATTCGAATCTGATACCGCTTATATGTATTCAACTTACGATGAAGAATGTGAATCGAATCCATCTGCGAAAGACAAGATCATGGTCATCGGTGGTGGTCCTAACCGTATTGGTCAGGGTATCGAATTCGATTACTGCTGTGTACACGCGGCGCTTGCGATGCGTGAAGACGGTTATGAAACCATCATGGTGAACTGTAACCCTGAAACGGTTTCTACTGACTATGACACCTCAGATCGTCTGTACTTCGAACCAATTACTTTGGAAGATGTGCTTGAAATCGTGCGTACCGAGAAGCCTAAAGGCATTATCGTACAGTACGGTGGTCAAACACCGCTGAAACTGGCGCGTGCGTTAGAAGAGGCTGGTGCACCAATCATTGGTACATCTCCAGATGCGATTGACCGTGCCGAAGACCGTGAACGTTTCCAGCAAATGATTCAACGTCTGCAACTGCGTCAACCAAACAACAGCATCGTAAAATCTGCTGAAGAAGGTATTGCTGAAGCGGCGAAAGTGGGCTATCCACTGGTGGTACGTCCATCATACGTACTAGGTGGCCGTGCGATGGAAATCGTGTACAACGAAGAAGAATTGAAGCGTTACTTACGTGATGCCGTTCAGGCGTCGAATGATGCCCCTGTTCTTCTTGACCGCTTCCTGGATGATGCGATTGAAGTTGACGTAGACTGCGTATCTGACGGTAAAGATGTGGTGATCGGCGGGATCATGCAGCACATTGAACAGGCGGGTATTCACTCAGGTGACTCTGCATGTTCGATTCCACCTTACTCGTTATCAAACGAAGTACAGGACGAAATGCGTCGTCAAACCGTAGCGATGGCCAAAGAGCTGGGCGTTATCGGTTTAATGAACGTACAGTTCGCGGTAAAAGGCGATGACGTTTACATTCTGGAAGTGAACCCACGTGCTTCTCGTACCGTGCCGTTCGTATCTAAGTGTATCGGTGAATCATTAGCGAAAATTGCTGCACGTTGTATGGCGGGTCAATCTCTGGAGTCACAAGGCTTCACAACCGAGATTATTCCTGAGCACTTCTCTGTTAAAGAAGCGGTGTTCCCATTCAACAAGTTCCCGGGTGTTGACCCAATCCTTGGCCCTGAAATGAAATCTACAGGCGAAGTAATGGGTGTGGGTAAAACTTTTGGTGAAGCATTCTACAAAGCTGTGTTAGGCTCGAATGAACGCTTACCAGGTTTGCCAACCGAAGGCGAAATCAAGCATGCATTCATTTCGGTACGTGATTCTGATAAACCACGTGCAGCAGGTATTGCCAAACAGCTTGCAGACTTTGGCTTCAAAATTATCGCTACCGGCGGTACTTATGATGTGATCAAAGCCGCAGGAATTGAATGTGAACGTGTGAATAAAGTAACTGAAGGTCGTCCGAATATTGTGGACCGCTTGAAAAATGGCGAAATTCACCTCATTATCAATACCACTGAAGGCAAACAAGCGCAGCAGGATTCATTCTCAATCCGCCGTTCTGCCCTGCAAGGTAAGGTCTATCATACGACTACCCTGAATGGTGCCGATGCGGTATGCCAAGCGTTAGCCATTAAATTGCCGATGGATGTTTATCGTTTGCAAGATTTAAGCAAAGGTTAATTGTCTACCGAGAAGTCCCGTCACCTCTCGGTGGCGGGCTTTTTTTCATTTATAGAGCTGTATTTTTCTAATATTCAACTTGAGGGACAACAATGCAACGTTATCCTATGACTCCTGAAGGCAAAGTCGCCTTAGAGAAAGAATTACACCAGTTAAAAACTGTTGAACGCCCACGTATTACTGCTGCGATTGCAGAAGCACGTGAACACGGCGACCTAAAAGAAAATGCAGAGTATCATGCAGCACGTGAGCAGCAAGGTTTCTGTGAGGGGCGTATTCAAGACATCGAAGGTAAACTCGGTGCTTGCCAAGTCATTGATGTAAAAGAACTTGAGCAAAATGGTCGTGTTGTATTTGGGGTAACAGTAACCATTGAAAACCTTGACACAGAAGAACGTAAAACTTACAAAATTGTAGGTGATGATGAAGCAGATTTTAAAATTAATAAAATCTCTGTGAACTCTCCAATCGCGCGTGGCCTGTTGGGCAAAAATGAAGGCGATGACGTAAAAATTGTCACCCCGCAAGGTGAAGTTGAGTACGAAATCGTCAGCGTTGAATACATCTAATCCTTAGATGGTTTGACATCCCAAAGCCCCTCTTCTGAGGGGTTTTTTATTATCTTTCAAACAAAAGTTCACGAAAAAATTACAGCAAATGTATATGCTTTAATAGTCAATATTTTTCTATAAATTTTAAAATGCAGCTTATTTGGTTCCGTCAAGATTTAAGAATTCATGATCATGCAGCTCTTTGGCATACTCGCGAAGCTGGCCCTTGCATTGCCTTAGTCGTGCTATCGCCAAAACAATGGCAAGTGCACAATGATGCGCTAATTAAAATTGACTTCTATTTAAGACAACTGAATTATCTAAAAAATGAACTTGCCACGTTAAATATTCCACTTGTTATTTTAACTATTCCATTATGGAAAGACCTGCCAAATCAATTATTAAGCTTATGCCAAAATCATAATATTCAAGCTGTTCATGCCGATATAGAATTGGGTGTAAATGAATTAAAACGCGATGCTCAAACTCAACAGCTATTAGAAAAGAATAATATTCGTTTTGAGTTGTATCATGACCGAACTATTTTCCCTGTTGGAAGCATTCGTAATAAAACTGGTCATCCATATCAAGTATTTGGTGCATTTAAAAAGCAATGCTATGAGAAACTCAGCATAAGCTTGCCACAATGCTACCCAACTATTGAGGTTCAAAAACCAATTCCACAGCACAATGACTTTACAAGAGAAGTTCCACAATTAAGTGATATTTACTCAAATTCAGAAGAAAAAGTAATCAGCGAAAACCTACAAAATCTTTGGCAAATTGGTGAGCATCATGCTTGGGAACTTTTAGATGAGTTTATTGAAAATCAAGTTGAGTATTATCATATTGAACGTGATTTCCCGAATTTGAATAGCACGAGTAAACTTGCAGCTTATTTAAATATTGGCATTCTTTCTATTCGCCAATGTTTACAAGCTTTGTTTCGCCACAGTCACGGCTGTATGGAATTTGAAAACAATGGGCAACAAATTTGGTTAAATGAACTCCTTTGGCGTGAGTTTTATCAGCATATTTTATTCGACTACCCTCGCGTATCGAAAAACTTACCATTTAAATTAGACACTCAACGCATTGTATGGCGCAATGCTCCTGAAGATTTACAGGCTTGGCAGCATGGGCAAACAGGTATCCCAATTGTAGATGCTGGCATGCGACAGTTACTTGCAACGGGTTGGATGCATAACCGTGTTCGTATGATTTGCGCGATGTTTTTAAGCAAAAATTTACTGATAGATTGGCGTTTAGGCGAATCATGGTTTATGCAGCATTTAATTGATAGTGATTTGGCTGCCAATAACGGTGGATGGCAGTGGTGTGCATCTACAGGAACAGATGCTGCACCGTATTTCCGTATTTTCAACCCTGTAAGTCAGTCGCAAAAGTTTGATGCAAATGGCGATTATATTCGTCAATGGGTACCTGAAATTTCACATTTAAATGCGAAACAAATTCACGAACCTTATGCGAAAAATCCACAACTAAAATTGGATTATCCAAAGCCGATTGTAGATTTAAAAAGCAGTCGTGTTCGTGCAATTGAGGCCTTTAAGCATTTGAGTTAACTTCGGCTATAATGGCGTTACGCTTGTTCTTTGATTGCTCTTATGGCTGAACCCTTAATTAATTCCCCTGTTAAGCATTGGTGTGAATTCGAATTTATTTCTAAAACTATGAAAAACCCTAATATTCACATTAAGGGAAACTATTCTTATTATTCTGCTTATTGGGATCAGGGTTTTGAGCGTTGTGTTGTGCGTTATTTGCATGACAAGCCTTCTACGCCTGAGAAGCCAATTGATCAGCTTTATATTGGCAATTTCGTGTGTTTTGGGGCGGAATGCGTGATTATGATGGGCGGTAATCAGTTACACCGAACTGACTGGATTTCTGCCTTTCCGTTTGATACGCGCAGTTTTGTACCTGCTGGCGATACTGTTATTGGTGATGGTTGCTGGATTGGCTCACGTGCCATGATTATGCAAGGCGTGACGCTGGGTGAAGGTGCAATTGTGGCAACTGGTGCGGTCGTAACAAAAGACGTTCCACCTTATGCCGTGGTGGGAGGAGTTCCTGCCAAAATTATTAAATATCGCTTTCCACAAGAAGATATAGAAAAACTGCTTTCCCTTAAAATTTACGAGATGGATGAAAAGCAGTTTTTAAAGATGCGGGAACAGTTGCAGACAGAGGATGTTGCTGCTTTGGTTGATTATTTCAAAGACTGCTGATTATTCCCTTGGACTTTTGCTTAGGCCAAGCATCAGGTCAAAACTTTCATCTAATCGATATTAAAACTCAAAAAACCTGAGCTAAACACATTCTAAAGCTAGACTTAATGAAATAAGCCTTCAACTTTAGTGTAAACTGCTGATTAATTACTCAAAAACATGTTAAATTAGAAAGGCTTAAACTTTCTTAAAAAAATAATTATCCCTATGAAATTACTGGGTTTTATTATTTAAAAATAAGCGCTAAGATAACATTAAGGCAATAGAAAGTGTTCCCTCAATTTTTTATTGTTGAATGACACAATAAGGAGAAATAACGATGGCATTTCAACACATTTTAGTTCCAGTGGACGGTTCTGAAACTTCTTACGCAGCAGTTGCCAAAGCAGTCGAGCTTGCCAAAGCTTTCGGCAGTAAAGTAACCGTTGCACAGGTGTTAACACTCGATCCATATATTGCATCAGAATACATTTCAGCAGGCCAGACCAATGACCTGATTGAACGTGCGCGTGTGTCTATTCTCAAAACACTGGATGAAGCCAAAGCAAAATTCCAGGAACAAGGTGTAGCAGTTGAGTCTCGTCTGCTTGAAGGTCAAGTGATTCATCGTGAAATTGCACGTGCTGCAACTGAAATGAATGCAGACCTGATTGTGATGGGTTCTCATGGCCGTACCGGTTTGAAAAAGTTATTCCTCGGTAGCGTCGCGCAAAGCGTACTGGGCGAAGGTAATGTTCCTGTACTCATCGTACGTTAATCTTTCCTCCAGAAAATTCCCTGTACCTGCGGGTATGGGGAATTTTTTATTTTTAGGGCTGCCATTGATACTGCTTTAAGCTCACCTTGTTATTCAGGACCACTACACCCTCCTGTATCAGTTTTAACGCCTGTATATTTTCACCCTGCGCATTGATTTTGCTTAGGCTAATTTTCCCTTGCGCATTTAGCACCCGATGCCATGGCAACACATGCCCCGGTGCCAGATGTTTCAGTACATAACCCACCAGACGCGCATGTTTCGGCAAACCGGCCAGTTTTGCAATCTGACCATAGGTGGCAACTTTACCAGGTGGAATCTGGGCAATCACCGCGGTGATATAAGCGGCCAACTCCTGACTGGGACGTGCTGGAATAGACATAAAAAGAATCTTAGAGTGTTGAAATCTATTGGGATGAAAAGCTGTGCTGGTTAGAAAAGCTAGGCTTAAAAAACTAGAGGACATGCAGTTGCACATCCTCCTGTATTCACCTTGAGTTAAAAAGCGGATGCAACACTTTAGATGGCTTGTCCAAAGGTATCGCAATCATTCATATTGCCCGACTTCAGACCAGTATTAAACCATTGCACGCGCTGGGCACTGGTACCATGGGTAAAGCTATCCGGCACTACTTGTCCGCTCGAACGTTTTTGCAAATAGTCATCGCCAATTTTATGTGCGGCATCCATCGCTTCCTGTACATCGCCCTGTTCCAGGAATTGAGTACGCTGATGGTTATGATGCGCCCAGACACCGGCCAGACAATCGGCCTGAAGTTCCTGACGAACCGATAACTGGTTGCCTTCGACCTGACTGGCACGCTGACGCATCTGCTGTACCTGTCCGGAAATCCCCAGAATGGTCTGAATATGATGGCCGACTTCATGTGCAATCACATAAGCCTGGGCAAAATCTCCAGCCTGATCCTGACGCGATAATTCGGTCTGGTTCTGCTCGCCGGAAATTCCCATCTGGGTGCGCATATCTTTAAAGAAACCAGTATCTAAATAGACTTTCTGATCGGCCGGGCAATAAAACGGCCCCATGGCAGCGCTGGCATTGCCACAGGCGGAACTGACCGCACCATTAAACATCACCAGTTTGGGTGGCACATATTGCTGGTTCAGCTGCTGGGCAAACACCTGCGTCCAGGTATCTTCGGTATCGGCCAGAATGGTACCAATAAACTCCATCGATTCCTGCTGCTCCGGCGTCGGATTTTCCAGACCACGCGTTTCCGCGCTCTGCCCCTGATTGGTCACCTGTTTGGTGGCCTGATAGGCTGTTTGCGGATCGACCCCAAAAAACTTCCAGGCCACAAAAGCCACCACCAGACCCAGAATACTGATCCCGCCGGCTTTGGCACCGCCACCACCGCGACGATCTTCTACATTGCTACTGACGCGACGACCTTTCCAACGCATAGCAATCTCCTTATTATCTTTATCTCTTGGCTAGAATTTTACATAGTTTAAGAGGCTTTGGAACGTGGCCAGACCTTTTTCACCAGACCAATTAGCGCCACCACAATCAAACCGGCAATAAAGCCCACAGCAAAATTGATCAAGGTTGGAGTAAGCGCACCAAAAATACTGCCGATATTGGGAATTTCCTGCACGTATTCCACACTGTCTTCGGTAAAGTGATGTACCAATGGAATAGCGTGGTTGATAATCCCGCCGCCCACCAGGAACATGGCCAGAGTCCCGACAATCGACAGGATTTTCATCAAGATTGGCGCAAAGGCCAACAAGCCGCGCCCGACCGACTGTTTAAAATTAGAAGCCTGTTCCGAGAGATGCAGCCCAATATCATCAATCTTGACAATAAATGCCACTAACCCATAGACCCCAATGGTCATGGCGATGGCAATAATACTCAGCACTGTGACTTTTACACCAAAGGCCGCGGTAGCTACAGTACCCAAGGAAATGACAATAATCTCTGCCGAGAGAATAAAGTCGGTCCGGACTGCCCCTTTGATTTTTTCATTTTCAAACGTGGCCAGATCGGTTTCGGTTTTAATTAATTCCTGCTGCGCTTCTTCGGCAGTTTTGGCTTTTTTCTTGTGCAAGGAATGCAGGACTTTTTCAACCCCTTCATAACATAAGAATAAACCGCCCACGACCAGTAACGGGTTAATCAGCCACGGCGCCACCACGCTAATCAGTAGAGCTAAAGGCACCAGAATCAGTTTATTGACAAAAGAACCTTTGGCCACGCGCCAGACCACCGGCAGTTCCCGCTCCGAACGTACACCGCTGACCTGCTGGGCATTCAGGGCCAGATCATCACCGAGTACACCGGCCGTTTTCTTTGCGGCCATTTTACTCATGACCGCCACATCATCTAAAACAGTGGCAATATCATCTAATAATAGTAATAAGCTACTCGCCATAATTTTTATCCTTATCGTGTTCTAGGCTTATTCTAAGGAGAAATCTTCCAAAACTTTGTATTTACTTCATTAATAAATCTTTAAAATTTCCAGACAATTGTTGATTCTGTTCGGCTTATCCCGTGACATTCAAAAATATTATGCCGTACAATGTAGCCCAATCATCGGTATAGAAATGTCGTAACAACGACTTGGAAGAGATAATGAGTAATCAAGATAATCGTCCTGTTATTTTGACTGGCGACCGTCCAACCGGACAACTTCACCTCGGTCATTTTGTAGGTTCTTTACGTTCACGTGTAGGTTTACAGGATTCTCACCATCAACATCTTTTACTTGCCGATGCTCAAGCCCTGACTGATAACGCCGACAACTTTGAAAAAGTACGTCGTAATATTATTGAAGTGGCGACCGATTACCTGGCCGTGGGCATTGACCCGACCAAAACCACCATTTGTGTTCAGTCTTGCCTGCCGGCCTTGAATGAACTGACCATGCTGTATTTAAACTTTGTCACTGTGGCACGTTTAGAGCGCAACCCGACCATTAAATCTGAAATTCAGATGCGTGGTTTTGAACGTGATATTCCAGCTGGTTTCCTGTGCTATCCAGTTGCCCAAGCGGCCGATATTACCGCGTTTAAAGCGACTGTAGTGCCCGTGGGTGAAGATCAGATTCCTATGATCGAACAGACCAACGAAATTGTACGCCGCATTAACCGTCAGGTAGGTCAGGACCTGCTGCCTGAATGTAAAGCACTGCTGTCGAATGTTGGCCGTTTACCTGGTTTTGATGGTAAAGCCAAAATGTCAAAATCATTGGGCAACACCATTGTGCTCGATGCTACTGACAAAGACATTAAAAAAGCAGTAAATGCCATGTACACCGACCCGAACCACCTCCGCATTGAAGATCCGGGCCAGGTTGAAGGCAACGTGGTATTTACCTACCTAGATGCTTTCGATCCGAACAAAGAAGAACTGGAAGAATTAAAAGCCCATTATCGCCGTGGTGGTCTGGGTGATGGTA
This sequence comes from Acinetobacter sp. Q85-2, assembly GCF_013420555.1. NCBI lineage: Bacteria > Pseudomonadati > Pseudomonadota > Gammaproteobacteria > Moraxellales > Moraxellaceae > Acinetobacter > Acinetobacter sp. Q85-2. The sequence goes on along the minus strand of NZ_VOXW01000001.1, from coordinate 207,286 downwards.
CCGTGAAAAAACGTCTGGAAGGCATTTTAAAAGAGCTGATTGGTCCAATCCGTGAACGCCGTTTAGAACTGGCCAAAGATCCGGATTACATCATGGATATCTTAAAGACCGGTACCGATAAGTGCCGTGACATTACTCAAGCCACTTTAGATGAAGTTAAAGCCGGTTTAGGGGTGTTCCGCTTCTAAGCCCCATGCTGATCTTGAAAAGCCTTTCCTCGCGAAAGGCTTTTTTATGCTACGTTTACAATGATGGAGAAAATATGGAGAGAAATGTCACACAATTTTTATAGAAGCAACAATCTTTAACATGAATTTACCTGAACGCTGCTGAACCCTGCCTCATGCCGGCGTATTCTAGTCATATGTTCTAGGAGCAATCCTAATTCATAACATTTCTCCTTTACCGAAACTGTGCAAGCAGATTCGTTGTTCTACGCAATGATCACCCCAATCATTGCGTATTTTTTTGCCTAAAATATGCAGGTTTTTTAGACAAAAACGCGGCCTAATGCTATGCTAGGCGCATTCAATAATAATATATATTTTGAATATCAATAATTTAAACACAACAGAACAATAGAGTATTCAGTTATGTGGGATTTGCTCACTCACCCTTCCAATCTGATTTTTAGTGTCTGTATCTGCCTGCTGTTTTTCTTTGCCCTGCTGGAAGTGTTTCTGTTACTGGCCGGTGGCGGCAGTCAGGGCATTCTGGACCAGTTCCTGCCAGATGACTTAATTCCGCATAAAGATGTAGAAGTGAATATTGATGGTTCTAGTGGCCTGTTGGTCCAGTTTCTGGACTGGCTGTACATTGGCCGGGTACCGCTGCTGATCTGGCTGATTATTTTCCTGACCTTATATGGTTTGTCTGGCCTGATTTTACAATCAGTGCTGTTTCAATGGATCGGTCAATATATTACAGCCTGGATAATGGCACCGGCCTGTCTGTTTCTGAGCATGCCCCTGGTGCGTTATAGCGCCATGCTGATTGCCCGCATTTTACCGCAAGATGAAACCACCGCCATTTATAGTGACGAGCTGATTGGCCGCACAGCCACCATTATTTTAGGTGTGGCTACTCCCAATTCTCCGGCAGAAGCCAAAGTGCAGGATCAGCATGGTCTGACCCACTATATTCTGGTAGAACCGGAACAGGACGAAAGTTTTCAACAGGGTCAATCCGTAATTTTAACGGGGAGAACCAAAATTGGCTTTTATGCCATGCATTTAAATTAACAACTGAAAAACACAAGAGATAACAATGTTAAGTTCAAATATGTATAACGTCTTGATTATTGCCGGAATTATTTTCCTGGCCTTATTTGTGATTGGTTTAATCCTGGCCCGCCTGTATCGCCGCTCTAGCAAGGAAATTTCCTTTGTGCGTACCGGTTTTGGCGGTGAGCATGTCATTCTCGGCGGGGGGGCGATTGTGTTACCGGTGCTGCATGAAATTATTCCGGTCAATATGAATACCCTGCGTCTGGAAGTGCGCCGTGCTGAAGATCAGGCCCTGATTACCCGCGACCGTATGCGTGTCGATGTCATGGCCGAATTTTATGTGCGGGTTAAACCGACCGCTGAATCTATTGCCACCGCAGCACAAACGCTGGGGCAAAAAACCATGTCCCCGAATGAATTAAAAAATCTGGTCGAAGGTAAATTTGTCGATTCTTTACGTGCCGTAGCCGCAGAAATGGCGATGGAAGAACTGCATGAAAAACGCGTCGACTTCGTACAGAAAGTACAGCAGGTGGTGTCGGAAGATCTGTTTAAAAACGGTCTGGAACTGGAAACTGTATCTTTAACCGGACTGGATCAGACCAGTTTCCGCTACTTTAACCCGCAAAATGCTTTCGATGCCGAAGGTCTGACCAAATTAACCGAAACCATTGAAGACCGTCGTCGTAAACGTAACGACATTGAACAGGATGCCGACTTAGCCATTAAAGCCAAAAACCTGGAAGCCGAACAGGCGCGCCTGCAGATTCTTCGTGAAGAAGAATATGCCAAGTTACAGCAAGAACGTGAAATTTCGGTACGCCGTGCTGAACAGCTGGCGGAAATTGCAGCCCAGGAAGCAGCCAAAAAACGTGAAGCGGAAGAAGCCCGCATTGCTGCTGAACGTGAAATTGAACTGAAACGGATTGGCTCAGCACGTGATGTCGCCAATGAAAATATTTTAAAAGAACAGCTAGTCCAAAAAGCCCAAGTGGAACAGAAGAAAACCATTGAGCTGGCCGAACAGGACCGCGCCATTGCCATTGCGGAAAAATCCCGTGCCGAATCTGAAGCCAAAGCGCAGGCCGATTTAGCCCGTGCTCAAGCGGTAAAAGCAGAAGAAGAAGTGATTACCGTACGTGAAACCCAGCGCGCAGAACGTGCCAAGGCAGTCGAGCTGGTGGCTGCCAAGCAGGCCGCTGAAAAAGATGCGATTGCCATTACTGTTGCTGCTGAAGCGGGCAAACAGGCGGCGGTCGATGAAGCGGAAGCGGTGCGGATTACCGCAGAAGCCAATGCAGAACAGCTGCGTTTAAAAGCGCGTGGTGAAGCCGATGCCAAAGTCCTGCTGGCACAAGCGATGGAAAAACAGTATCAGGTTGATGCTGAAGGTACCCGTGCAGTCAACGAAGCCAATAACATCCTGTCGACGGAACAGGTCGAAATGCAGGTACGTCTGGCCATGCTGAAATACCTGCCAGAAATTATCCGTGAAAGCGTCAAGCCAATGGAAAATATTGATGACATCAAGATTCTGCACGTCAATGGTTTAAATGGGATGGGCAGCGCACATGTCGATGGCAGCGAACACGGTCATGGTCAAGTGGCCCTGTCTGATCAGGTGGTGAACAGTGCCCTGCGCTATCGTTCGCAAGCGCCGTTAATTGACAGCCTGATGAGTGAACTGGGTATTCATGGCGGTGATATTAACGGTCTGACCCAAAGCCTGAAATCTCAGCCGAAAATCAATCAGGAAACTTCATCAACTTAAATGAGGTGAATAAAAAAACGCAGCTAAGGCTGCGTTTTTTATGGCTGTTTTTCAATGTTCTATGATGAAGACAGTGGCTGATGAACTTCAAATTTTTCCAGCTGTCCATCTTGATCATAATGTAAGGTCAGATTTTTGGCCTGCTGCAAATACGCCATTTCAGTTGTGTCGACCTGAAAACTTTCCGCCAGCTGCTCAGTCTGAATATGCTCCGGAAAAGCCCGGCGCTCATTATCACGAAAACGCAGCCAGTTATACACAGCCCAGATCAGCAGAATCAGAATAAACACCATAATCGCCAGCCCCAGATAAAACAGGCTGAACGAGCTTTGCGGCGCCGACATCACAAACAGCTGCTCATATACGGTATAGCCCTGAAACAGCCACAGCAACATAGTGATCAGAGGCAGGAATAACCAGATCCAGGCCAGCCAGCCCAGAAAGAATAGTCCATAGCCTGCGGCCTTGTTACGTACATAGCGCGGCTCATCAATATATTCTGGTAGCTCCAGCTGAGCTTCATCCTCAATCATTTTAAATTTAGCCATGCTCGTGCTCCTTGGTAAAACCACGGTCCGGGCTGACCCAGCGTGCACGTTTCTGCTTTTTCAGCAAAGTTTTTGGCACAGACACCACCGTGGTCAGCGCGGTAATCAGCCAGAAAAATAGCGGATACCAGATTACCCAGAAATAGGTTCTCAAGGTACGGTTTTTATCATATTGATGATCGATCATTAAGCTGACCAGAAACTGCAGCAAACAGGTCAGGCCCAAAATCACCCCGTACCACTGCGGCAGAATCGATTGAATCGCCCACTCACCCGGCAAGGGGAAAAACAGCCCATAAAAATACAGCACAAAGATGCCCATAATCACATAGGCCCATAGCACGCTGATGATCGATTCAATCACAATCGGCCACATCCGTCTAAGGCGCCATTTAAACAGTTTTGGCACATAGGCAATCAGCACTTCAATCCCGCCTTGTGCCCAGCGCAAGCGCTGTTTCCAGAGACCTTTAAACGTTTCCGGCATATAGATATAACACAGGGCTTTGGGCACATATTGCAAATCCCAGTGGTCGAACTGCAAACGCCACGAAACATCAATATCTTCCGTAATCATGTCATCACGCCAGTAGCCAATCCGGTCCAGCGCGGTTTTACGAAAACCGGCAATCGCACCTGATACGGTAAAAATCCGGCCATAGGTGCGCTGCGCGCGTTTAATCAATCCAATAATCGAGGAAAACTCACCAACCTGAATTTTACCCAGCACACTGGAGCGGTTAATAATCCGTGGATTACCGGTAACCGCCCCGACACGCGGGAAGCTGGTCAGCTGATGCATCATCCAGAATACCGCGTGTGGATGCAGCAGCGCATCACCATCAATACAGACCAGAAATTCATAGCGACTGACCATTGCCCCGGCTCTTAAGGCATAGGCTTTGCCCTGGTTTTCGGCCAGATGGACCACCCGCAGCTTTGGATATTGCGTGGCCAGTTCATCCAGAATTGCTGCAGTCCGGTCCTGACTGCCATCATTGACTGCAATTACTTCAAATTCCGGATACTGGCTTTGCATGGCAAACTTGATGGTACGTCTGACCTGCTCTTCTTCATTGAAGCAAGGAATGATAATACTGCAGCCTTCATCGCTCGGTTCAGGGAAATGATCCTGACGGTATTCCCGTTTAAAATAAAACCAGATCCCGCCTGCAATCCACAGCCAGGCCATCAGCAAGGGATATAAAAATGCAAAACCAAAATAAAAATCATTAAAACTCAATTTCGAGAACACTTCCATCATTGCGGCTCTCCCTGTTCCAGGACATAGGGATCACGATAACTCAGCGGACTTGCATTCAGGCTCAACGCCCGGTACAGGTGCTGATGCACGGCCTGCCCATGGGTCGGCTGATAATTATCAATACCAATTTTTTGAATGCCCTGACGTCTCAGCTGCTGATATATCTGCTGATAATGTCGCCACTCTGTTGCAGTGCTATCCGAATTGATCTGCAAGTTAATCATCAAATGCTGCTTTTCCCGCTCATTTAACTGGTTTAAAGCCTGATGCAGATTTTTGATGGCTTGGGGGGATGCCAACGGATCGACAGCCAGATACAGGAAATCGGCATGATCCGGCAGTTGCTGCAGCAGTTTTTTCAGTCCGTCAAGTGGCTGATTCTGAATCTCCAGCTTTAATGCAGTCTGATAGTTGTTACTGATATTGGCATAGTATTTACCCTGGCTTTTGGTCCGGTTCTTGATGCTCAACACCTGTTGCAGCTGTGCCTGACAGCTTGCACTCCATTCAGCCTGAAATACGGCGCAATGTAACGCATCGCCGGTTTCAATCATCAGCCCTTCAATCGAGCTGTTGTTTTTCACCAGATCTGCGGTCAATTCTGCCAGATCATAACCTTGCCGGGTTTCCAGACTCAGCGGCATTTCTGCATATACCCGATTAGCAATCCGGGTCCGGGCCTGCCATACCACCCGGTTCAGCAAATCCTGAGCCACCGGCAAGCTTCGATTCGGAAAATAAGCCACATCAATTTTACCATCGGCATTCTGATCGGCCACCGCATTTAGGACCAGCGTATTGGATTGAAAGGCATTGACCTGATTGAGCAGCTGGCTCAAATGTGCTTCTGATGCGGTGATATTGCTCCCTGCCAGATCTGCCAGGTTAATGCGTAATAAACTTTTACGCTGCTTATGCGGCGCCCGGCTATTCATTAAGAAGTCTTTAATTTCACCAAACACTTCTTCTGGTGATGGGTTTTCCGTAATCAGGGCACGCTGATAGGTGGTATCGGCATCGGCCAACGTCAATACACTGCCCAGACTAAACGACATTGGTAGACCGGCTTCACGGGCCAGCGCTTCAGTTTCCTTGGTCACCGCACCATACGGCCAGAAAATGGCACGGGTATTGATTCCCAACTCACGATCCAGAATCTGCTTTGATTGACGCAAGTCTTTTACCACTCGCTTCGCATAGGCGCGATCAGATTCATAACGCTGCTGGGCCGGGAAATATTCACGGGTAATCGCGGCTGGCTGCTGGTTTAGCTGCGGATTGGCAATAATCCCGTGATGCAAGTCATCACTGTGTGAGGCAAACTCGACCAGACCGGATTGCTGCATTTCACGCATCTGCGGCCAGTTCATCAGGTTGCCCTCCCCATAGGCTTCATAGGCATCTTTGGTATTGCCATTAATCCAGCTGGTCGGAATGGCAAAAACAGCCGGAACCTGATGCAGCTTTAATAAGGGGAAAATATGGCTATAGCTGCTGAGTGCGCCATCATCAATGGTAATTAATACTGCTTTTTCCGGTAAGGCTGTCTTGTGCTGACGGGCCCGCCAGACATCTTCTAGCCGAATGGGCTGCCAGCCATGTTCTTTAATCCATTGCAGGAACTGGGCAAAGTTATGGGTACTGATGGCGTATAAATCACGGTCACCCTGTTTGGCAACGTCATCACGCACATCATGAAAAGTTAAGGTAACAAATTCATAGGCCTGCGCATCAAGCGGCGCTGTAGTTGCTGCTGGCGCTGTGCTGGTCTCGGCCTGCACGGTCAAAGGAGAATAAACACATGCAGCGATACAGGCACTCAGGAGTAAAGCGGGTTTCATTTGCATTAGAATCGTCCTTCAAAGCCGAATACTGCATAGGTTTTTTCTTCTGTTTTGCCATCGTATGGATGGCTGCCCCAACCAATGCCATAGTGCAGTTTCCAGGTTCGTGACACATGCCAGTCATGGCGATACAACAGGTTATATATCGGCTCATTGGAATAGTCTTTCTGTCCAAATGTGCCCAGCGTCAGTTCAAAATGCTGATTAAAATGTTGCTCATAACGACGCCAGGTCATCCAGTCATGTTCCAGTTTCAGCTCTAAACTATGGCTGGATTCAGGATTAAAATAATCCACGGCGACGGGCTTATTTTTTCCATAATAGCCGCTGAGCGTGGCACGACTCAGATGATGCGGGGCCTGATAAAACTGCTGGCTAAAATAGGCCTGATATTCCTGACGGGTGTTGCCATCATCAATATCGGTCAATTGAAATTGTGCACCGGCTTTACGCGACTCGTTGGCCTGCCAGTTAAAACCCGCCCGATACGACTGTCCTTCATGTGCTTTGGCCATTGCCTGCAACGGAATATCGGCCTGGGTATTCACCGCCAGATGATATTGCCAATGATCATTTAACCAGTGTGACCAGTCCAGTGCAGCGCCCACACGGTCTTCATCTAAAGATTGAGACAGCAACAGGCTGGCATACTTGCGATCTTTGGACCAGGCCACACCCAGACCTAAACGCGGATCATCCAGGGTGCCATCTTCATAACGCCCCTGCCGATGCTGATGGTCAATAAAAACCTGATAATGCTCATTTAGCCACGGGCTGTTAAGACGGGTCCAATGAGTACGCTCTTCTGAACCTTTTAAACGGTTCAGCAACTGTTCCTGATCGGAACGACTTTCAGAAAAATAACTTTCATGCTGAATGCTGAAATGATCGCGATCCTTTAATTCTTTGCGGCTTAATTGCACACCGGTATCATCTGCAGCCGTCTGTAACAAGGCCTGATTCAGCTGACGCCAGCCCCTAATATCATTCAGGGCTTGGGCATTTTGCATCTGGTTAATCTGGGTGATTTGACTGACCTGATCCAGGCCATTCCACTGCTCCAGCGTTTGTTGGGAAGTCAGTGGTTTTTCACGCCAGCGCTGAATTTGTGCCAGATTGTTCTGATAGGCCAGATTATTCGGTGCAATTGAAACCAGGGTTTCAAAATACTGCTCGGCTTTGGCATGTTCGTTGCGGTAGGCATAGTTCAGCCCTTTTAAAGCCAGATACTGCTCCCGGTCTTCATGGGTACTGCGGTCCACGCCTTTGGCCTCGCTATAACGATAACGCGGTAACTGACGGTCCATGTCCTGAATCAGCTGATCAGCCTGCTTGAATTTTTCCTGTTCGATATAGGCATAATACAAACCAGCATACACCGTATAGTCTGCATAGTTCTTTTCCTGAAACAGGCTTAAATACACCGGTTCAGCCAGTTCCGGTTGTCGGGTGGCCAGATAGGCATCGGCAATGGCATGGCGTACATAAGCCGGCCAGTTTGCAATTGGCTGATGCTGCTGTTGCACAATTTTCAAGACCTGCTGATGACGCTTACGCTGTCCCAAGGCATACAGATAATCGGCATAGAATGCGCGCTGCAGTTCGGCGTCAGCTGCCACCTGTGGTTCATGTGCAGCCATATCGGCCAGTACCGCATCCAGCTCGGTATAGGCTGTTGCATATTCACTGCGCAGTTGTGCCGTTTTATAGGCCTGTACTGCATTCTGAATCCGGGTAGAAAACTGGTGCTGTTTGACTTGCAATAATAAACGAGGATGGCTCTGTGCTAACTGTTGTTGCAGCAGATAGTTCTCTGCTGCATGATGCTTGCCATTAAGCATCAGCGACAGTACATATTGTTCATGGCCTGCAATGCTGCTTTGCTTTTTTAATCCGGCTTCGGCTGCCTGCAAGGCTTGTACCGGCATATTCAGGATACGATAGGTATAAGACAGTAAACTCAGGTCATCGGCACTAAGCTGTTGCCATTGCAGGTTTTTCAGCAACGTTTTAGCGGCTGCTGCCTGACCCGACTCGGCTTCCAGTACCGCGTGCCAGACTTTGCCGCTGGCCTGGGTATTTAAAGGCTGAAACCGGGCCAGATACGCTTTGGCCTGAGCGTACTGCTTGGCATCACGGAGCACCTTGATAGCGCTGACCTGGGCATAGGCAGGAAAGGTTTTAGGTTGAATCTGCTGCGTTAGGCGGTATAAATCCTGTGGATGTACCACAGGCTGACCATAGGCCAAAACTAGATAATCCGCAATTAACTTTTGATCTGTGGGAAATTGAGCTAATAACGCCTGCAAGCGATTGAGTCCAGAGACCACCTGCCCGGACCGAACCATCTCCACCGCGTGCTCACGTTGCTGATCAAGCGTATTGGCATGAGCAGAAGAAAAAAATAAAAAAGAGCAAAGCGACAGACACTGAATCGGCATGATCGTTGTTATTTTGATCATATAAATTCTCAAGTTTCTGATAATTATTGCTCGATATTCTATTAAAGTGTGATGTAAATCACAATTACCAAGGCAATCATTTTATTTGTTTTGTATGCTTTACTTTTTCCTCAATAGAAGCGTCATCATTATCTATGTTCTTTGCCATAAAAAACCCCAAGAACTGGGGTTTTTTAGTCAGGTAGGTTTTACACCAAACCTTTGGCCTGCAATACTTTCAGCATGGTTGAACCGAGCTCGGCCGGGCTACGGGTATAAGCCATTCCGGCACGTTCAAAGGCAGCAAATTTCTCCTCTGCGGTTCCTTTACCGCCAGAAATAATCGCGCCAGCATGGCCCATGCGTTTGCCTTTTGGTGCGGTTACACCGGCAATATAGCCCACCACAGGCTTGGTCACATGCGCCTGAATGTATTCGGCTGCTTCTTCTTCGGCTGTGCCGCCAATCTCACCAATCATGATAATGGCTTCAGTTTGAGGATCGTCCTGAAACAGTTTCAGACAGTCAATCTGGTTCATGCCCGGAATCGGATCACCGCCGATGCCGATACAGGTCGACTGGCCCAGACCCAATTTGGTGGTTTGCGCAACCGCTTCATAGGTCAGCGTTCCTGAACGCGAGATAATCCCGATTTTCCCTGGCTGATGAATATGACCTGGCATAATCCCGATCTTACATTCGCCCGGGGTGATAATACCCGGACAGTTCGGGCCAATCAGGCGTGTACCATTACCATTGGTTTCCAGATAGCGTTTGGCTTTTAGCATATCTAGGGTCGGTACACCTTCAGTAATTACCACAATCAGTTCAATACCGGCATCGACTGCTTCAACAATCGAGTCCAGTACAAAAGGTGCGGGTACATAAATCACCGAAGCATCGGCCTGAGTTTCACGAACTGCCTGCTTCATGGTGTTAAATACTGGCAGGTCTAAATGGGTTTGACCACCTTTACCTGGAGTTACACCGCCGACAACACGCGTGCCATAATCCAGCGCCTGAGCCGAATGAAAGGTTCCGTTTTTACCAGTGAAACCCTGAACCAATACTTTTGTGTCTTTATTTACTAATACGCTCATGATGCATCTCCTTAAGCTTTTACCGCAGCAACAATTTTTTCTGCAGCATCGGCCAGGCCATTTGCAGAAATTAAGGTCAGGCCAGATTCATCCAGTAATTTGGCCCCCAGTTCAGCATTGTTTCCTTCCAGACGTACCACCACCGGCACGCTGACATTGACTTCCTGAACTGCTGCAATAATCGCTTCCGCAATCATGTCACAACGTACAATCCCACCAAAAATATTGATTAATACTCCCTGAACCGAATTGTCGGCCAGAATAATTTTAAATGCTTCAATCACGCGCTCTTTGGTTGCACCGCCACCGACATCAAGGAAGTTGGCCGGTTGACCACCATACAATTTGATGATGTCCATGGTTGCCATGGCAAGACCGGCACCATTGACCATACAGCCAATATTACCTTCTAGCGCTACATAGTTCAGATCGAACTCAGAGGCTTTCAGTTCGCGCTCATTTTCCTGACTCTTGTCACGCAGCGCCGCCACTTCCGGCAAACGGTACAGCGCATTGGAATCAATGCCAACTTTGGCATCGACACATAAAATTTCACCGTTTTCACGTACAGACAGCGGGTTAATTTCAAACAGGGCAAAATCGTTTTCAATAAAGGCCTGATACGCCGCGGTCATGATTTTGACAAACTGGTTGATTTGTCCATCTTTTAAGTTCAGGGCAAACGCAACTTCACGTGCCTGAAATGGTAATAAACCGACTAGAGGATCAACTTCAACTTTAATAATTTTTTCTGGGGTTTCTTCTGCGACTTTTTCAATTTCGACCCCACCTTCGGTTGAGGCCATAAAGGTCACGCGACGGCTAGAACGATCCACCACGGCACCTAAATATAATTCACGCTCTACCGGATAGACATCCTGGGCCACCAGAATACTGTTCACCGGCTGGCCATTGGCATCGGTCTGATAAGTGACCAGTCGAGTACCGATCAGCTGATTGGCATACTCTGCCGCTTCTTCAGCCGATTTCACCACTTTCACACCACCCGCCTTACCACGGCCACCCGCATGCACCTGGGCTTTCATGACAGCGAATTTGCCACCGAGCTGTTCAAATGCCTGTACTGCTTCATCTGCATTGGTTGCAAGCAGACCTTCCTGCACCGGCATACCATATTTTTTTAATAGCGCTTTGGCTTGGTACTCATGTAGATTCATTTATTTACCTTTTACTACTTTTCACGTTTTTTTATGACTCGCTAAAACTCCAACATCCATCGTCGTGAGTATTAACATTTATACAGTTTTATCGTTTTAGTTTTAGATGATTATTCAAACAAAAACAACCACCAAATGAAAAAGAGCGGTCGAAACCGCTCTTTTTTTATTTATTTACGCTTACGCTGAATCGCGTGGATGGCACGTCCATCGACGGCCAGTGCCGCTTCGTGCACCACCTCAGAGAAGGTTGGGTGACCGAATGTCATTAATTGTAAATCTTCAACTGAAGATACAAATTCAAGCGCGATCATACCTTGGTGAACAATGTCAGACGCCGCAGGTCCAATCACGTGCATACCCAGTAAACGATCTGTTTTAGCATCGGCAACGAACTTCACGAAACCAGCACCTTCACCGGCAGCTAAAGCCCGGCCGTTGACTGCGAAACCGAATTGACCGGTTTTCACTTCATGACCTTTTTCTTTGGCCTGCTCTTCTGTTAAACCTACCCACGCCGCTTCAGGGTGTGTATAGATGACAGAGATGATGGTGTCATAGTTCACTTGAGCAGCATGACCGTGAATACGTTCAACTGCCATTACGCCTTCTTCCATGGCTTTGTGTGCCAGCATTGGACCGCGTACCAAGTCACCAATTGCGTATACGCCTTCAACAGAAGTCGCACACCAGTCGTTCACTTCAACCAGACCACGTTCAGTCAGTTTGATACCACAGTCATCAGCCAGTAAGCCTTCAGCATACGCACGACGACCCACACACACGATCAGCTTGTCGAAAGTCTGTTCTTTCTCTTCGCCGCCTTGGGTGTATTTTACAGTTACTTCACGACCGTTGACTTCAGTGCCAGACACTTTCGCGCCTACACGGATATCCAGACCCTGTTTGGTCAGCAGTTTCTGGTAGTCTTTTGCCAGCGCTTTATCCGCCATTGGCAAGAAGGCATCCATTGCTTCAAATACAACAACTTCAGCACCTAGACGACGCCATACTGAACCAAGCTCCAGACCGATCACGCCGGCACCAATCACACCTAAACGCTTCGGTACTTCAGGGAACTCAAGCGCGCCAGTAGAGTCAACAATAATGTCTTGATCAACAGGAGCTACCGGAATGTTCACTGGTACAGAACCAGACGCAAGAATTACGTATTTTGGTTCTAGAACCTGAGTTTCACCTTCGTGAGGAACAAACTCAACTTTCTTACCCGCCAGTAATTTACCAGTACCTTTTAACCATTCGATACCATTGCCTTTCAGCAACTGGTCAATACCGCCAGTCAACTGGTCAACAATCTTGTCTTTACGTGCCAGTAATTTAGACAGGTCAAAGTTTACTTCACCTGTCGTAATACCATGATCAGCCAGGTGATGAACGGTATCTTCATAACGGTGTGAAGAATCAAGCAGTGCTTTAGACGGGATACAGCCCACGTTTAAGCAGGTACCACCTAAAGATGGTTTACCTTTGTGGATGCGTTTTTCGATACATGCCACTTTAAAACCAAGCTGAGCCGCACGAATGGCTGCTTCATAACCGCCTGGACCACCGCCAATAACAACTAAATCAAATTGTTGAGACATTTTTATCTCCAATCAATCTCTCTAAATCCCCCCTTTTGCTCAAGGGGGAACCTTTCCCCTCTTTTTTAGAGGGGTTAGGAGAGATTTTTAATTAATAAATTATAAGTCAAGGATAAGTTTAGCTGGCTCTTCTAACAATTCTTTGATTGTTACAAGGAAACCTACCGCTTCTTTACCATCGATTAAACGGTGGTCATAAGACAGCGCTAAATACATCATTGGCAAGATTTCAACCTGACCATTGACTGCCATAGGACGTTCCTGGATTTTGTGCATACCCAGAATAGCAGTTTGTGGTGTATTCAGAATTGGCGTAGACAGCAGTGAACCGAAAGTACCACCGTTAGTAATGGTGAATGTACCGCCAGTCATGTCTTCAATCGCAAGTTTACCTTCACGTGCTTTCGCAGCATAAGCACCAATGCCAGATTCAACTTCAGCGTAGTTCATACGGTCTGTATCACGTAATACAGGAACCACCAGACCACGGTCAGAAGATACAGCTACACCGATGTCATAGTAACCGTGATAAACGATATCGTCGCCATCAATTGATGCGTTGACTGCTGGGTAACGTTTTAGCGCTTCAGTCGCAGCTTTTACGAAGAATGACATGAAGCCAAGACGCGCACCGTGGCGTTTTTCAAATGCGTCTTTATATTGCTTACGCATTTCCATGATTGGTTTCATGTTCACTTCGTTGAACGTCGTCAACATTGCAGTTTCTTGAGTCGCTGCAAGTAAACGTTCAGCTACACGCTTACGTAAACGCGTCATAGGAACACGTTTCTCGATACGCTCGCCTACTGCTGCAGTTAAAGGCGCAGCCGCTGGTTTCGCCTGATGGTTTGCCACATCTTCTTTGGTGATGCGACCGCCACGGCCTGTACCTTGTACGTCAGCAGCGTTGATACCTGTTTCAGTCAATGCTTTACGCACTGCTGGTGCCTGGTCCGCAACTGGTTGAGCACGCTCAACTACAGGTGCTGCACCTGCTTCAGTTTTCGCAGCGGCCTGTTCAACTTTCTCTTCAGACTGAACTGCTTGAGTTTGCGCAGCGCCAGATACAGCACCTTCTTCAAACTGTGCAATCACTTCATTTGAAAGTACAGTATCGCCTTCATTTTTAATGATTTGAGCAATCGTACCGTCTGCAGGAGCTACAACTTCCAGAACAACTTTGTCAGTTTCAATGTCACAGATCACTTCATCACGTGATACTGCTTCACCTGGTTGTTTGTGCCAAGTCGCGATTGTTCCATCTGCAACTGACTCTGGAAATACCGGTGCTTTAATTTCGGTTGCCATTACTTCGAATCTCCTGTTATTCAACTACGATCGCAAGCGCGTCATTGATGAGCTGAGCTTGTTGTTTTGCATGCAAATATGGTGAACCACACGCTGGAGCGGCAGAAGCCTCACGACCAGCAAAGCTGATACGAACCTGTTTACCAGCTTTCATCACGTCATCATATAGACGCGGCGCGATGAACAACCAAGCACCTTGGTTCTTCGGTTCTTCCTGAGTCCAAACCAGTTCTTTCACGTTTGGATAAGCTTCAAGAATTTCCGCAATGCGTTGTTCTGGGTATGGATACAACTGTTCAATACGAACAATTGCCGTGTTGTTCAATTCTTTTTCACGACGTTTTTCAAGCAGGTCGTAATACACTTTACCACCACAAAGTACCAGACGGGTCACGTCGGCCTTGTTGATGTTGCTGTCGATTTCGTCAATCACGGTCTGGAAGGTACCAGTTGCCAGCTCATCAAGAGATGAAGTTGCCAGCTTGTGACGCAGCAATGATTTCGGTGACATCACAATCATTGGCTTACGGATTGGACGAATTGCCTGACGACGTAAAGCGTGGAAAATCTGTGCTGGTGTAGTCGGGGTAATCACTTGCATGTTGTCTTCAGCACACAGCTGTAAGAAACGTTCTAAACGTGCAGATGAGTGTTCCGGACCTTGACCTTCAAAGCCGTGTGGCAGCAACATGGTTAAACCACATACACGTTCCCACTTGGTTTCACCAGAGGCGATGAACTGGTCAATCACCACTTGCGCACAGTTAGCGAAGTCACCAAATTGTGCTTCCCAAATGATCAGACCGTGTGGAATCGTGGTCGCATAACCATATTCAAATGCCAGTACCGCCATTTCAGACAATAGCGAGTCATATAAAGCAAAACGCGGCTGGTTTTCTTTCACATGGCACAATGGAATATAAGTTTCGCCATCAACCTGGTTATGCAGTTTGGCATGACGGTGCGAGAAGGTACCACGACCTACGTCTTCACCAGTAATACGTACCAGGTAACCCTGATCTAGCAGTGTTGCATAGGCTAGAGTTTCAGCAGCACCCCAGTTCAGCGGCATTTCGCCGGTCTGCATTTTCAGACGTTCGTCAATCACTTTAGACACCTGACGCTGCATCACGAAACCTTCTGGAAGTTTACGCATGCCTTCACCAAGCTCTTTTAAGCGCTCAGCCGGGAAAGTGGTATCCCATTCGTCAGTGTATTCATGGCCCAGGTACGGCGTCCAGTCCACAAACATTTTCTTGTTCGGTTCAAGAACCAGCGCATTGGCAACGTGATTACCTGCTTCAAGATCGGCACGGTAGTCTTCAACCATTTGGTCTGCAGCAGCGCGATCTAATACGCCCTGTTGTACTAGTTGGTCTGCATACAAAGTACGTGTAGTGGCTTTCTTGTTGATCACCTGATACATCAGTGGCTGGGTTGCAGATGGCTCATCCGCTTCGTTGTGACCACGACGACGGTAACAGAACAGGTCAATCACTACGTCTTTACGGAAAGTATGACGGAAGTCGTGTGCCAATTGCGTTACGAAGATTACTGCTTCAGGATCATCACCATTCACGTGGAATACTGGCGCCTGAACCATTTTCGCGATGTCGGTACAGTATTCTGTAGAACGCGCATCACGTGGATCAGAGGTAGTGAAACCAACCTGGTTGTTAATTACGATGTGCACAGTACCACCCACGGTATAACCGCGTGTTTGTGACATCTGGAAAGTTTCCTGGTTCACGCCCTGACCTGCAAATGCAGCATCACCATGTACGATTAATGGCAATACGTCATCGCCACCAATGTCTTTACGACGTACTTGACGGGCACGTACCGAACCTTCAACCACAGGTCCAACAATTTCAAGGTGCGACGGGTTAAACGCCAATGCCAAGTGAACTTCGCCACCTGGGGTCATTACGTTAGATGAGAAACCTTGGTGGTACTTAACGTCACCCGAACCTTTCTTGTGTAAAGATTTACCTTCGAACTCGCCAAACAGGTCAGCCGGGTTTTTACCCATGATGTTAACCAGCAAGTTCAGACGGCCACGGTGTGGCATACCAATCACGACTTCTTTACAACCAACCGCACCGGCACGTTGAATTAGTTCGTTAACCATTGGAATGAAAGATTCACCACCTTCCACACCAAAGCGTTTTGCACCAACGTATTTATTACCTAAATATTTTTCCAGACCTTCAGCGGCAGTTAAACGCTCAAGGAAGTGTTTTTTCTGTTCTGCATTGAAGCCATACTGACCACGGGCACTTTCAAGACGCTGTTGAATCCAGCGTTTCTCTTTGGTGTCAACAATGTGCATGTACTCTGCACCAATTGAACCGCAGTAAGTTGCTTCCATCGCTTCAACCATTTCGCCCAGCGTGGTATCTGTTTTACCAATCGCCAGGTTGCCTGTGTTGAATACGGTATCTAAATCAGATTTGGTTAAACCGTGCGCAGCAAGATCAAGATCTGGCACTTCTTCGCGTTTTGCCAAACCTAGCGGATCTAATTTTGCTTTTTGGTGACCACGATTACGATACGCTGCGATCAGTTGCAGGACGCCTATTTGACGACGTTCATGCTCAGAGCTTACCGCGCTTTGAGCCACAGACTGAATACGATTTGAGTTGCGACCCAATAAAAGGAATTGCTCACGTACATTGCTATGAGGTTGATCACCTTTTGGGAATTTATCGAAGTACACTCTCCAGTCTTCACCAACTGACTCTGGAGACGTTAAATACTGCTCATAAAGTTCTTCAATATACGCTGCACTATCAGCGGAAAGTTCAGTGTCAAGACGCAGAGCGTCAGCAACTTCTTGCATTTGTGGACCCATTTCCTATTGCAAAAACATTTTTCAGGATGCTTTTTAAGCAAAACCCATGATTGATAATGTCAAATTGGTAACATGACATTCGTCCCCATTCGACAACTGTCATGAGGCGTTATCACTACATTAGGACTACCCAATGTGAATAATGAATCATAACGCCCTGATTGGCATCATCACTCATTTTATACTCGGCCAAAACCGAGCAATTTTTTTGCAAATCGACTTAGAAAAATTAATTCGGCAAATTAGCTTTTCTAAATAGGTTTACTCTAATTTCTGGCTTTCTACATCTCTTTAAATGTTGAAAAAATGTACATAAATTCAACCTCAATTTTTAAATATAGAAGTTTATTAATCGTAACATGATCTCCAACTCTCAATTGATTTTTTTGACGTATACCCCCTATAAATTGGCGAAATACAAGAAACATATTTTGCTCTAACATATGGTGCTTTATTTAATAATTAGAAGCAATTAAGACCAAAGTCCAACGGCTTCTTTATTCCATAAAACAAAAGAGAGCACATCTTTCAATCTGCCCTCTTCAACTTGCGTTATATAATAACATCTTGCACCACTTTTTGCAGTCTCATGCCCCATTTCTGGGCGTATTAAAACAAAATACCATCACTCTATTACACTTTTTTAGAAGATTGATTTAAAACTATTCACCTGCACTTTTCATACCCAGTTTGTATGCAGCAATGCATCTCATCAGACCAACCCCATTCAAGTGTTCAATAAAACAGCATAAAAAAAGCACATCCAGAGATGTGCTTTTTGAATTCACCAAACTGGCGTTCAGATTAACCCGCAGTATCCAGAAGCATGTTACGGATGTGACCGATTGCTTTGGTTGGGTTCAGACCTTTCGGACAAACTGACACACAGTTCATGATGCCTTTACAACGGAACAGCGAGAACGGGTCATCAAGACGCGCCAGACGCTCTTGAGTTGCAGTATCACGTGAATCGATGATGAAGCGGTAAGCATTCAACAGCGCTGAAGGACCCAGGAATTTGTCCGGGTTCCACCAGAATGATGGGCATGAAGTTGAACAGCATGCACATAAAATACATTCATACAAGCCATCTAGGTGCTCACGGTCTTCCTGAGACTGTAAACGCTCTTTTGGTGGCGCAGGCTGGTTGTTGATCAAGAATGGCTGAATCTTGTTGTACTGGTCGTAGAACTGATTCATATCAACAACTAGGTCTTTGATCACTGGCAGACCTGGTAATGGACGAATGGTGATTTCATTTGGTAAATCGTTCAGGTTCCAAAGACACGCCAAACCGTTTTTACCATTGATGTTTACACCATCAGAACCACAAATACCTTCGCGGCAAGAACGACGGAACGTTAAAGTTTCGTCTTGTACTTTCAACGCCAAAAGTGCGTCAAGCAACATACGATGCTTATCAGTCAATTCCAGCTTGAATGTTTGCATGTACGGTGCTTTATCCTTATCAGGATCATAGCGGTAGATATGAAATGTACGAGTACCTCTACTCATCTTGTTTCTCCTGATTAGAATGTACGTGGTTTAGGTGGAATAGCTGCAACAGAAAGCGGCTTGTAACGTACTGGTTTGTACTCAAGACGGTTGTCTGCAGAGAACCACAGAGTGTGCTTCATCCACTCATCATCACGACGACCATAAGAATAAGTCGGGTGATCTGGTGGTAATTCAAAGTCTACAACAGTGTGCGCACCACGACATTCTTTACGCGCAGCAGCAGAAATCAAGGTTGCTTTTGCGACTTCGTATAGGTTTTCAACTTCTAATGCTTCTACACGTGCAGTGTTGAAGACTTTAGATTTGTCTTTCAGGTGGATATTGCGAACACGTGGTTCAAGCGCAAGAATCTGTTTCACACCTTCTTCAAGCAATGCTGAAGTACGGAATACACCTGCGTGATCCTGAACGATGTTACGAATTGCATCCGCAACTTCTTGAGCGTTTTCACCTGAAGTTGATTCGTCAAGTTTACGAATACGGTTCAGCGTGTTTTCAAGTACAGTTGTAGGTAGTGGTTCGTACTCGCCATCGTGCTGTTTAGTTACATACTCAATGATATGTTGACCAGCCGCTTTACCAAATACCACCAGGTCAAGCAGTGAGTTAGTACCTAAACGGTTTGCACCGTGTACAGATACACATGAACATTCACCAATTGCATAGAAACCTTTTACAGGTTTCGCAAAGTCACGGCCTTCTGCATTTGTAGAATATGTGTCAGTGTCTTTGTCGTAGTTAGCAACCAGTGGAGTCGTTTCACGAGATTCTGGAACAACAACCTGACCATGAATGTTGGTCGGAATACCACCCATTTGGTAATGGATTGTTGGTACAACCGGAATTGGCTCTTTGGTACAGTCAACGTTCGCGAATTTCTTGCCAATCTCGAATACAGATGGCAGACGTTTCATGATCGTGTCAGCACCCAGGTGCGTCATATCCAGCAAGATGTAGTCTTTGTTTGGACCACAACCACGGCCTTCTTTAATTTCCTGGTCCATAGAACGTGATACGAAGTCACGTGGCGCCAAGTCTTTTAAAGTAGGAGCATAACGTTCCATGAACGGTTCGCCAGAATCGTTACGAAGGATACCACCCTCACCACGACAGCCTTCCGTTAACAATACGCCTGCGCCCGCAACACCTGTTGGGTGGAATTGCCAGAATTCCATATCCTGTAATGGAATACCTGCACGAGCAGCCATACCAAGACCGTCACCCGTGTTGATATACGCGTTAGTAGAGGCACGGTAAACACGACCTGCACCACCAGTAGCGAATAGCGTCGCTTTAGCTTGGAATACCGCAATTTTACCTGTTTCCTGGTCAATTGCAGTTACACCCAGTACGTCGCCTGCTTCGTTACGGATTAAGTCAAGTGCAATCCATTCAACGAAGAATTGAGTACCCATTTTCACGTTGCTTTGATAAAGCGTGTGAAGCAGCGCGTGGCCTGTACGGTCAGCAGCAGCACATGCACGTGGCACAGCTTTTTCACCGTAGTTTGCAGAGTGACCACCGAATGGACGCTGGTAAATTGTACCGTCTGCGTTACGGTCAAATGGCATACCCAAGTGTTCTAATTCATAAACCACTTGTGGCGCTTCACGCGTCATGAATTCGATCGCGTCTTGGTCGCCTAACCAGTCAGAACCTTTAACCGTGTCATAGAAGTGGTAGTGCCAGTTATCTTCTTGCATGTTACCAAGAGATGCACCAATACCACCTTGCGCTGCAACTGTGTGCGAACGTGTTGGGAATACTTTGGTCAGTACTGCAACTTTCAAACCCGCTTGAGCAAGTTGGTAAGATGCACGCATACCTGAACCACCACCACCAACGATGACTGCGTCAAAAAATTGGTGTGGAATATTTGAATAATCTTCTTTAGGGTTAATCGCGCCCATGATATCTTCCTATCAATTCGCCCAGAAAATCTGGATTGCCCAGATTGCGTATGCAAAAACAGCAATAATCACTGCTGAAGTCAGCACTAGGCGTAAACCTGAAGCTGAAGGACCCATCTGACGAGTAGTCACGTAATCTGTGAATACCTGCCACATACCAATCCATGCGTGTGCAACAAGAGATAAGACTGCCAATAAAGATAAAATCTTCATTGGTAATGTCATCATAAAGCCGTACCACTGTTCAAAGTTAAATCCGCCATTCAGCAGAATCCAACCAAATACCACAACGGTATAAACAGCAAGAACAACAGCACTTACGCGTTGGATAAACCAGTCGCGAGAACCTGAACCCGTTAAACCTGTAGCACTTTTCATTAGAGAACAATCCATACAAAGGCTGCGAGAATACCAATCGCAGACAAGACTAATGCGATAGTAGCTGCAACACGACCACTTTGCAGTTCCTCTGCAACACCAAGGTCAGCAAGTAAATGCTTGACACCAGCGATGAAGTGATAGATTAATCCGGCTACAAATACCCATACGATAAAGCGGACAAAGAAACCGTTAAAGATTTCCTGTACTTCTGCAAAACCTTCTGGCGAAGACAAAGACTTGTCTAATAACCAAAGAAGTACCGGTACGAGTAAAAATACGATGACACCTGAAAGACGGTGTAAAATTGATGCAATAGCCACAGGTGATTTTAAGTTTACTGATAAAACTTGACCCATGGACAAATTGACAGGTCTGTTGCTTTTCACAGCGGGCATCCTGTAAGTAAAAACTCCATCCGGAGTTTGTTGGAATTAATTCGAAGGAAAGCTGGCATTGCTAGGCATTCGAATGCCTATATTCAAAACGACACTGAATTATAAAACGTCAACTATTAAAATACAAACAACCGCACTGGGCTTTTTGAACAAAAAATCCTTAAATAAGAATCATTAACAAATAGGTAATTTATGAAACACATCAACCGGATACATCTTTAAGGCATCATCTCACTGTTTTTTATTAATTTATTTTATATTTCTGCTATTGGTTTTAGCTATAATTGCAATTTTCACCGGACTGAAATATTTAGACTAAAGCAGCACAGTAAATGTCTAGACACTATATTATTGAATCTTTTCACTTTATCTTTGGGTGCCTGAATATTTTTTCCTTGAATATTTGCTATCAGGCAAACAACATGAAATATTTTCAGCGCCCTGCCCGTGCTTCCCGCTTCAGGCCGGCATTTGGATTTTGAGTCTTGCAAAAGCTGACAGATTGCTCTGACTTTACTTGCAATTTCAGCGCATCAGAACAAGTTAACTGGCTGAATGGCTGATTTAATCAGCTATTTTTTAACCAGTTAAACCTAAAAAAATGACAGACTTAGCGCTTTTATTTATGAATAACAAAGCAGCAGCAGAACCGGCAAAGCCCAGCTAAGTTATGAAAAACAGATACATTTCGGAAAGCTTAAAATTCCAGCAGCCTGGCTTTTCAAGAGCTTTTAACGCTAAAAAATTGCTTACAATTAAAGCATTCCTATTATTTTTTTCTGCACCTGTCCGGGAATTTGACTTATTATAGCGCGTCGGTGCTGTGATTTTACTCAGTTTTTCATACGAATATTTTTTGACTAAGCTGCTGTGTCAGCGTCACTTTTTATCCATAAGTATAATTGACAAAATTTCAGTACACACTAATCTTATAGCAAATTTTCGATCCGTCTGATTCGCGCATTAAAAGATTGATACTACGAGTCAGATCAACATTCACCAGGACAGGAGATCTATTGAATGTCTGAAGCAACTGGCAAGAAAGCCGTTTTACAGCTTGATGGCAAAGAAATTGAATTACCAATTTACAGCGGCACATTGGGCCCAGATGTAATTGACGTTAAGGATGTGTTGGCTGCAGGTCACTTTACTTTTGATCCTGGTTTTATGGCGACAGCTTCTTGTGAATCTAAGATCACATTCATTGACGGTAACAAAGGTGTTCTGTTACACCGCGGTTACCCGATTGATCAATTGGCGACTAAAGCTGATTACCTGGAAACTTGCTACCTGTTATTAAACGGCGAGCTTCCAACAGCTGAGCAAAAAGAAGAATTTGACGCGAAAGTTCGTAACCACACCATGGTTCACGACCAAGTTAGCCGCTTCTATAACGGTTTCCGTCGTGATGCGCATCCTATGGCGATCATGGTTGGTGTTGTGGGTGCATTATCTGCGTTCTATCACAACAACCTGGACATCGAAGATGTTAACCACCGTGAAATCACTGCGATCCGTTTAATCGCGAAGATTCCTACTTTAGCGGCTTGGAGCTACAAGTACACTGTGGGTCAACCATTCGTTTACCCACGTAACGACTTAAGCTACGCTGAAAACTTCCTGTACATGATGTTTGCTACGCCTGCAGACCGTGACTACAAAGTGAACCCGATTCTTGCCAAAGCAATGGACCGTATCTTCACTCTTCACGCTGACCACGAGCAAAACGCGTCTACATCTACAGTACGTTTAGCGGGTTCTACCGGTGCTAACCCTTATGCTTGTATCGCTGCGGGTATCTCTGCACTTTGGGGTCCTGCGCACGGTGGTGCGAACGAAGCAGTTCTTAAGATGCTGGATGAAATCGGCACTGTAGAAAACGTTGCTGGCTTCATGGAAAAAGTGAAGACTAAAGAAGTTAAACTGATGGGCTTCGGTCACCGTGTTTACAAAAACTTCGACCCACGCGCGAAAGTAATGAAAGAGACTTGCGACGAAGTTCTTGGTGCATTAGGTATCAACGATCCACAATTAGCGTTAGCAATGGAACTTGAGCGTATCGCGCTTTCTGACGAATACTTCATCAAGCGTAACCTGTATCCAAACGTAGACTTCTACTCTGGTATCATCCTGAAAGCGATTGGTATTCCGACAGAAATGTTTACTGTGATCTTCGCGCTTGCACGTACAGTTGGTTGGATCAGCCACTGGTTAGAAATGCACAGCGGTCCTTACAAGATCGGTCGTCCTCGTCAGCTTTACACTGGCGAAGTTCAACGCGACATCAACCGTTAATCCGGTTCGCGTTCAACGACGAAAAAACCACCCGTTTGGGTGGTTTTTTTATGGACATTCAAACTAAATGCGCGTTTCGACCAGACCGAGGCAACGCCAATATTCAGCGCAAAAGTACGTTAAGCTACCTGATAATGCTCCAGATCTAGGCGCTGTAAACGTCGCTTTAACTCGGCCAGTGACCACGGCCAGGCGGCAAAGTTGCGACCATTCTGGTCCAGATAATAACTTTGACAGCCGCCACGGTTAAACACAGTTTTCTGCACATGAGTCTGTACTTTGGCATTGTGGTATTTCAGCACATCCGGCTTGATTTCAATGCGCTTTAAGCCCTTGGCTTTCATTTGCAATAAACCACTGACAATATAGTCCAGTTGCGCTTCAGCAATGCCAATAAAGGAATCATAGACCAGAATATTCGGCCCGAGCACCAAAAAGGCATTGGGTAAATGCTGGATACTGGTGCCCAAAAAGGCTTCGGGTGAACTGCTCTGCCACAGCTCGGAAAGTCGTTGGCCTTGGGCATTCTGCACACGGCGACCAATCGGTGGATGTGACACCTCAAAGCCCGTTCCCCAGATAATCACATCGACCTCATGCCGGTCACCATTGGCGGAAATCACCGTATTGCCTTCAATTTCCACCAAGCCATGCGGAATTAAAGTGCTATTCGGGGCCTGCAAGGCCGGATAATAATCATTGGCAAACAGTAAACGCTTACAGCCGACCGAAAAATTGGGGGTAACCGCCTGACGTAAAGCCGGATCTTTGACCTGTAATTTTAACAGCTGCCGGCTGAGTACATTCACGGGCTCCAACAAAGGTGGATGACGCAGGCCAAAATTAATCAGATTCAAAGATTGCGATACCGCACCGCGCCAACGCTGCTGGATGGCCGGAAACTTGGCCAGTGTACTTTTCATCACCTGATTCAGAGGCAGATCAGGCTTTGGCAGGACCCACGGCGCTGTACGCTGGAAAATATATAACTCTTTGGCCAGAGGCTGAATTTTCGGAATAAACTGAATGGCCGAGGCGCCGGTGCCAATGACCGCAATGCGTTTACCACGCAGGTCATAGGCATGGTTCCAGCGTGCCGAATGGAACATTTCGCCCTTAAAACTGTCGATACCTTTAATTTTCGGCAGTTGCGGCTCGGTAATCGGGCCGGTAGAGAAAATCACGGTTCTGGCCCGATATCGCCCTTTGCTGGTGTTGAGCTCCCACATCTGTTCAGTCTCATTCCAGCGTGCATCTTGCAGTTCATTATGAAATTCAATCTTGGCATATAGCTGAAAACGGGTCGCCACATCTTCCAGATAACGCAGGATTTCCGGCTGCTTGGCAAATAAATGACTCCAGCCATGACTTGGCGCAAAGGAAAAAGAATATAAGGCCGAGGGCACATCACAACCACAACCCGGATAGGTATTGTCCCGCCAGGTGCCTCCTACCCGGCCGGCTTTTTCCAGCACCAGATAATCCTGATAGCCAGCCTGATTCAGTTTATAGGCCGCTGCCAGACCGGAAATACCCGCCCCAATAATAATGGTGTCATAGACCCGGCTTGGCATAGTAGTTGATCTACCGCGCTGCTCAGTTGTTTGAGAATTTGGCTGATTGGCCCCTGCCCTTGCTGATGCTGCACTGGCACTTTTGGCTTTTCGACTAGGCTTTTTGAGCACAAGATCGGCCGGCTCAGCGACCGTTTGCAACGTGACTTGATCATCTTGTTTCATTTTTTTCTACTCAGGATTTTTGTACATATTTATTGAATAATGGATAACCCACACCCAGCAGCTTGGTATATAAACGCGGCGCGGCACGCTTGAACCACCAGAACAGTTTGGCATCTGGCTGTGGAATGGTATACAGCTCGCCCCGGTCTAAATTGTTTAAGGTCTGCGCTACCACCTGCTCACAGCTGACAAAGGCATGATGGGTCAGCAAATGATCTGCCAGTCCCGAATAATGCGCAGGCAAACGGCCATTTTTCATGATATTGGTCGGCACCAGCGTTGGGCATAACACATTGATGCGAATATTGGCGCCACGTAACTCGGCAGACAGGGTTTCAGACAAGGCCAGTACGCTGGACTTGCTGACGTTATAGGCGGTCATTTCCGGCACTGCGGTATAACCAGCAGCCGAAGCGACATTAATAATCGCACCACCACCCTGCTGTTTCAGTTTCGGTACGAAATAATGACAACCGTGGATCACGCCCCATAAGTTGACCTGCATACACCATTGCCAGTCGGCCAGGCTGACTTCATCAAACTTGCCACCCAGCCCCACACCGGCATTATTGATCAGCAAAGTCACCGGATGGCCCAACAGCTGTTCAGACTGTTCAGCCAGTTGCTGCACCTGCTCGGCCACACCCACATCACATTGCAACGCAAAGGCCGCAGTAGCAAACTGGTGTTCAATCTGCTTGGCGGTTGCTTGAGCCGCCGCCAGATTGATATCGGCACAGATCACGCTGCCACCACGCTTGGCCAGTTCCAGCGCAAAACTGCGTCCAATCCCACTGCCTGCACCGGTCACCACCGCATAGGCCTGCTGGCTCAGTCGCACTTTTTTTGCAAATAATCCCATCATCCTTCTTCATCCTTACACTTTGAGCGCCGGGGTAAATTCCTTGACGAAATACGGCGTTAACACCCCGCTTTCCGGATGCAGCAAACGTTCCTTGTAATAGGCTAAAAAGGCCGAAGTATCATGGTCATTCGGATGAAAACCGGGACGCAGATAATCCAGAATATGCGCCCAGCTACTGCCATACACGCCATCTTGCAGACCAAAAATCAGCTTGATGCTACGCGGCAGGTCTTTCCAGTAACTCAGGCTAAACAAATTAGACGGTTTGCGATAAAACGGCACCAGCAGCGAGGCAATGGAAATCAGCACCAGGATGGTGATGAGCGCCGGGAAGAAACCGGCAATGCGCAAGCCATAACTGTTGGATAAAGACTGGAACACATCATAGGCAATGTCTTTGTGTTCCGATTCTTCCAGCATGTGCCACATCCAGATGGCACGCTGCTTTTCATCATGCGACTGGAAGAAAATTTCCTCATGATTCATCATGTACTCGGCCAGCACCGCGGTGAAATGTTCAATGCCAGCCATCAGCGACAGTTTCATCGGCTGTGGCAAACGGTTAAAGCCGTGATCAAAGACAAATCTGGCCCAGGAACGGAACAGCTCAACCGGCAGATCGGCATCCCGAAAGGCATCATTCAGCTCTTCATGCAATCTGGAATGTAGCGCCTCCTGGCCAATTAGGGAGGTGACCCGCTTTTTTAGCACGGGATCATTTAACAGCTCACGATGATAACGCGCGGTGTCAATCACCAGATCTTCGCCATAGGTCAGGAAAATCGACAGCGAGGCAAAATAGGCACTGGCCAGTTCGGCATTCAAGTAAAATTTGGGGTCTATTTCTTCGGCCTTAAAGTCGAATTTCATATGCCGGATTGGGAGGGCAGCCGACTGTTTCTCGGCATCAAAAGGTGTCGCGCTGAAAAAATGGCGAACAGGCTGAGGTAAAAACTGAGCAATCTGCATGGCTATTCTCTTTGTTTTGTCCATTTGAGCCAGGTCAAGACACCGTGGTCATCGACCTGAATGAGACCAAAACTAAGCCAGCCCTGCATTGAAACCAGTTGCCAAAATCGTCATAAAATTGGCAAATCGTGACTTTAAAAAATATTGTCTGACAATTTGCTCACACTTTTTTCCGCAGAGCTCATTTCCTTGTCAATTGGGGTCAGCGCCTATTTGGACACTCTGTCACTGCGGTTACTGGGCAGATAACGCACTTTGCGTTCTTTGGACTGATAAATCCACTGATGATCGAACAGGCCCTGATTCAGATGTTCAAAACGGAAGTTACCAATCGCTACCGCATAAAAACCGGTGCCCTGCTGTTTCTGCTGCTCGACTTGGGCCATCAGTTCTGTCGGTAACTGCCCCATGATGAAATCGGACACCACCAGCACATCGGCATTGTGAAAATTTGGCTGGGCCAGCATCGACAGGGCATGTTCGATGGCGGGAATAACATCGGTGCCGCCATGAAAAGACTGGCTAAGAAAGTGAATCAGATCATCCAGCGAATAGCCTTCGAGTAAATTCAGGCTGGTCAGCTGGGTCGAGAAGTTAATCAGATACATCGGGCGTTTGGCTTTCATGGCCTGAATTGCCAGATACAGACTCATGGCTTTGGCAATCAGCTCCGGCTGGCCGTGCATGGAACCGCTGGTGTCCAGACACAAAATCATCGGGCCTTTTTGCCCCAGACGCTTGTGCCGTGCTGTTTGATCCTGAATTACCCGACTGCTGTGCTGACCTTGCAGGTTAAAGCTCATCAGGTTGGATTCCAGATATTTCAGGTCAAATAAAAGCGCCAGATCGGGATCGGCCAGTAAGGCCAGCTCGCTCGGCAGCGCCAGATTCAAATCCTGCGCCAGCTGAATGCCGGTAATTTCTTCGTGCCAATGCTGCTCCAGCAATTCCAGCTCCTGCTCTGGCCGATGCTGCTGCACGGCCTGGCGCGGATAATGTGCAGGCTGGGCAGAACCGATTTTCTGACACAAGGCTTGCAGCTCACGATCCTCCTGCAAATAGCTGGCCCATTGCTCAAACTGCTGGATATCCTGTGGTTGTAACTGGCCTCTGGAATAGTCAATAAAAATACCGGTTTCGATGCCGGTGGCATCTTTGTATTTGGCCAGTCGCTGCATCTGGCTGAGAAAATCGCGAATCTCATCCAGAAAAGCATCCCGCTGCAAGGCCAGCTGCTCAAATTCCCAATGAGCAATGGCTTCGGTCAGTTTACGTTGCCATTTTTCTGTTAATAACTGTGCCTGTAGCTCGCGCTGTCCGGCAGAGAAAGTAGCGCTTTGAGTCCAAAACGGGCTTAAATCAGGCAGCCCCAGCTGAGCCTGAAAATCCTGATATTGCACCTGCATCTGCTGAAACTCGGCGCTATTGATGGAGGGCTGCGCCAGCCAGTGTTCCAGTTGCTGCTGCACTTCCCTATAAGGATGCTGCTGATCGAGACTGGATTTGGCCTGATAGGCCCAGGCCCGGACTTTATCATCCAGATGCTGACTGACTTTCTGATCATCCAGCCAGTGTTTTAAGGAGGAGTCGGCTAGTTCCTGATACAGCTGTCCGGTCAACTGCTCTAACGCTGTATGCTGACGCTGATGCTGCTGCAGGTCTAGCCTTGACATAGCTGTTCCAGCCGCGCGCAGTCTTGCAGTTGCAGCTGATAGCGCTGTAACTGCTGCTGCACATGCTGTTGTAACTGGGCACTGTCGGCGGCGGCAACAAAGACTGAAGCAAAATGTGCTGACTGGGCATCAAAACGCTGCTGTAACAGGGCTAAGTCTTCGCTCAGTGCATTTTGTAGCTGGGCAAGCTCTCCCCGCAACTGCTGCACCAACTTTTCATCAATGACACGGCGTGCGCTGCCTTTCGGGTATTTAATATACGGTGTGACCACTTCTTCCAGCCCATAATAGCCGCCTTTTAAGGTACAGAGCCGGCCGCCATTAAAGTTACACACGATGCCGCGAATTTCCTCACCGGAAGCATCCACAGCAAAGAAATCCTGTTTGCTGTCCATTTTATTTAATAACAGATACAGCACTTTATCCTGATAATGATGATCCAGGTGAGTCACTGCTCTTAAGTACTCCTTGTCCTGAATCAGATAGCTTTCATAGACATCATCGGTATAGTAAAAAGCGTTCAGCATCTGCTGTTCCAGCTCGTCTTTGCGCTGAATTAGTGACTCCAATTGCAAATCGGCATGCAAGCCAATCTCCAGAATGGCCTGATCAATCAGCTTGTGCATCTCCCGAATATCTTCCAGCTGATTCCACAGGCAGGATTTCAGAAGATACAGATCACTGACCAAGACCTGCGGCCGGCCATTTAAAAATGCCGCAGCTTTGAGCAGATAGGCTACACGTTGCCAGCGCCGGTCCGAAATATAGACCGACAAGCCATCGACATGCTGCTGTAAATACTGGCGAATCAGATCAATCACCTGTAATACCAAAGCCGGCAGCTCAATTTCATGAATCTGTTCGCGCCATTCGGCCAGCTCGGCCTGGGTAATTTTAAGTGATTCATCAAGCTGTAAATGAGCACTGCCCGGTTTGGCTTGTAGCAGCTGATGAAAATTGCCGGCCTGCTGAATGGGTTCGACCACCAGACGCAAAATAAAACGGTCATACAGCGCATCCAGTCCCTGATTCGGTTCAGGAATTTCATTGGATGCACCAATCAGCACACTTAAGGGCACCTGCTGCAGCTGCTCGCCATTTTTAAAGACTTTTTCATTCACCAAAGTCAGCAAGGTATTTAAAATGGCCGGGCTGGCCTTCCAGATTTCATCCAGAAAAGCAAAATCGGCACAGGGCAGATAATGCTCGGTTTTACGGATATAGTGATCTTCTTTTAGAGCTTTAATTGACACCGGGCCAAAAATTTCTTCCGGGGTACTAAAGCGGTTCATCAAATATTCAAAATAGGCATCGACCTCAAAAGCGGCTGCAACCCGTCTGGAAATCAGGCTTTTGGCCGTGCCCGGCAAGCCGTATAAAAAGGTATGACTGCCGGCCACAGCGGCCAGCAAGGTTTGTGCGATCACCTGTTCACGTTCATACATCTGCTGGGACATTTGCGAAATAAGTGTATGAATACGTGCTTTCATCGAATACCTGAACGTGCGCGAAAAACTGCATTGTAACGGTTTGCGGAAATGAAGAAAAACCGGCAAGCCACCGCAGATGAAATTTTTGCTACAAATTTACCTGCCAGTTTTGTTATAACTGGGAAAATTGAATGGCCCGACCTGATCTTTCACCATGCTGTTACTGAAACTGTTACCGCTACTGCTACGCCTGCTTAAACTGGAGCAGTTTCGCTGCCGGGCTTTAACCCCGGGCGAAATTGCGTTATGCCAGCGCGTGTTCGGGCAGCTGATTGATTACAGCCGGGTCAGCATCATGAATCATCCTTATTTGCCCTGGCAACCGGCGCATATTCTGATGGCGCCGCAAGGTTATATTCATGTGCGTGATCCGCTGTACCGGGAAGATTATAGCCAGGCACCGCTTGCCTTTCAGGCGGTGCTGATTCATGAAATGACACATATTTACCAGCATCAGCAGCAGATTAATGTGCTGCTGAAAGGTGCGCTGCTGCAAACCGCTTTTTATCTGTCTGCCGGGCGGTATAATCCCTACCGTTACCAGCTGATTCCCGGTAAACCGTTTTTTGCCTACAACATTGAACAGCAAGGCGATATTGCCCGCGATATTTTTTTAAACAAGATTGACAATATTATTCTGCATCCACCGGCTTAAACTGCGCTGCAATAGCGTTTGCATATTGAAAAATGCCGGTTTTTTGTGCCATCAGGCCCGATTCACCGAACCCATGCTTTTGTTACTCAAGCTTACTAAATAAAGCATTATGCGCCTTCTCTCACGGCGCGAATTGCCGCTACTATGCAATTATCCTGAATATGCTCTAGCATCTGAATTAATTTAAGATAAAATAAACCCGTCTGATTTTTTGCATTGCAAAATAAGATTTTATCAAGTCGTATGCGTATTACTTTTTATACTTGAGCCAGTCGGCAGTACTTTTTAGTATCAGAATGCACCGCTGCCCGATCACCATAATTACAAGCGGCAGCCCGTGTATTCAAAACCCTATAGGAATAGGACGTAAATTAATGAAATCTTTTAAAATTGCCCTTGCACAGTTCTCTCCATACATTGGCAATCTCGAAGCAAATGCGCAAAAAATGCTTGAACAAGCAAATGAAGCGAAAAAACAACAGGCTGACCTGATCATTTTCCCAGAGCTTTCTCTGATTGGTTATCCAGCAGAAGATTTGCTGTTACGCCCAAGCCTCAAAAAACGCACGCAAAAAGCGTTTGAACAGCTCAGCCAGATTAAAGACATCGTTGTGGTATTTGGTTTTGTCAATGAAACTGAAGATGGCCAGCGTTATAACTCGGCTGCGGTAATGAAAGATGGCCAGATTCTGGGTATTTATAACAAGCAGAATTTACCGAACTACGGCGTGTTTGATGAAAAACGTTATTTTAACGAAGGTCATCAACATCTGGTCTTTGAATACTTGGGGCATAAATTTGGCGTACTGATTTGTGAAGATGTCTGGTCTTTAGCCACTGTACAGCAACTGGCCCAGCTGAATGTAGAAACCGTGCTGGTGCTGAATTCATCGCCATACGAAGTTGGTAAACCACAGCACCGTATTGATACCATGACTGCGCTGGCCAAACAGCTGAATCTGAACCTGGCCTATGTCAATCAGGTTGGTGGTCAGGATGATCTGATCTTTGATGGCACCAGCTTCCTGATCAGCAAAGACGGTGAACTTGCTTTACGTGCGCCAACCTATCAGGAACGCCTGTTTGTGGTGGAGTATGAAGCCGAACAGCAGCGCTATAAAACGGGCGAACAGGCGGCAGCCCTCGACACCATGGCTGAAATTTATCAGGGTCTGGTGCTGGCAACACGTGACTATGTACAACGTTCAGGTTTCCCAGGCGTGATTCTGGGTTTATCTGGCGGGATTGACTCTGCACTAACCTTGGCCATTGCGGTTGATGCCCTGGGTGCAGACAAAGTACAAGCGGTGATGATGCCGTATACCTATACCGCGCAAATTAGTGTAGAAGATGCTGCACAGCAAGCCAAAACCATGGGTGTGACCTTTGGCATTGCCGAAATTCACTCGATTGTGAACAGCTTTATGCAAACCCTGTATCCATTCTTTGGCAATAGCCCGGTTGATACCACCGAAGAAAACCTGCAGGCCCGTGCCCGCGGTACGTTGCTAATGGGCTTATCCAATAGATTTGGCAACCTGGTCCTGTCGACTGGTAACAAATCTGAACTGTCAGTCGGTTACTGCACCCTGTATGGCGATATGGTTGGTGGTTATGCAGTTCTCAAAGATGTCTACAAAACCATCGTGTTTGAACTGGCCAAATACCGGAACAGTATAAGCGAACAGCCGGTGATTCCGGAGCGTGTAATTAGCCGTCCGCCATCAGCTGAACTGAGCCCGGACCAGAAAGATCAGGACTCTTTGCCACCGTATGATGTGCTAGATGCGATCCTGTATGCCTATATTGAAGAAGACCTGAGCCAGGACGATATTATTGCCAAAGGCTTTGATCAGGCTGTGGTTGAAAAAGTGGTGCGTCTGGTTGACCGCAATGAATACAAACGCCGTCAGGGCGCAATTGGTCCACGCATTACATCACGTTCTTTTAGCCGTGAACGCCGTTATCCATTAGTCAATGGCTGGAAACCGGGCCTATAAGCCCCTGATCTGATCCATCCTAAAAACCTCAAGCCAGTCTTGGGGTTTTTTATTGTCTGCTGGAATGAGGCTACTTAGAATACGCATCTTCCCCTGCCATCTAAACCGATCCTATATTTTTGAGTTCTACGTCATTCAAAAAAACCAATATCAATGAATCGTCTAGGTTGACTAAAAACAGATAGACAACGGTCTATGTTTAACCCTATGTTCAAGATATGCATGAGCTAAAATTGGATGCAATGGATTTCATATGACACTAAGAAATACCCTGCAGACTTTAGAACAGATTTATCATTATTTAACTGAACGTCCGCATTTTCATCGCTATAGCCAGTATGAGCACCTGAACGCGTTTTTCGCCGAAATCCATGATACAGGCAGTATCGAGTTTGAAGCTGGGCAGTCTTATCTGTTTAAAGGTATATTTAATGGCAAGCCTAAAGTGATTGATGGTTCTAAAGCGCCGGCCCTTGCGCATAAACAGGAATTCTTAAGCTGGGTACAGCAACAGCTGAATTCCTAAGCCAGCATTTTATTCATCGCTGGTATCTAAATTGCGCGGAGAGTTTGCACAACATTTTTTTGGACTTTTTGAACAGACAAAAAAAGAGACCAAGCTGAGAGCTTGGTCTTTTAAAATGGTGGCTATGACGGGACTTGAACCTGTGACCCCCGCATTATGAGTGCGGTGCTCTAACCAACTGAGCTACATAGCCGTAAACTGTGTGCGCATTATCTAAAGTTCGGACTTTATCGTCAAGATATTTATCTACTCAAATGAACACTGTTTAAGCAAAACATGACGTTTTTATTAATTTTTAACCGGATTTGCAATTTTTTACTTGGGTCAAACCCTTTCGCTGACTATGATGAAACTTTCCAGGATCAATCATTTGAACACAATGCAGTTAAAAATATGGATCAGTAGTCTGCTAGTTGCGACATTATCGGGCTGTCAGCTGGTTGCCCCACTCATGGTGGACTATAACGGGGTACGCCGCGATGTCGCAGAATTTATTAATGGTCATCTCTGGTTCACCATTCCGCAAAAACGCATTCTGGTCGAGTATGCCAAAGGCCAGCAGAAGATTTTAACCGCAGATCGCCTAAGTCCTGAAGCACAACAGGCGCTTGCACAGGAACGCTATGAAGGCCGTTATTGTGCTGCACAAAAAATTACCGTGTCCAAACTGGATCAGGTCGATGAGAAAATTTTTGTCTATGCCGACCAGCAGCAACGCTGGCAACAGATTCAACAGCTACAGCAGACGCTGAAGCTGGATGTGCAGCAGCTCAACTGCGAGCACAGATTTTAAAGACAAAAAAAAGATCACATAAGGATGTGATCTTTAAAAATGGTGGCTATGACGAGACTTGAACTTGTGACCCCCGCATTATGAGTGCGGTGCTCTAACCAACTGAGCTACATAGCCGTAAACTGTGCGCGCATTATCTGCTGTAATGTTTATAACGTCAAGCCCTTCTACAGGCTAATTGTACAAAATTTGGTGAAGTGAACCGATAAGCCGGGTTCTGTCGAGAACGATCATTCCTCTAGGCGTACAATCACTCATACGCTCAAGCGACCTACCCGAATCCAGTACGGGCCGTACCTCAGGATTCCTATTTGGTCTTGCTTCTGGTGGGGTTTACCATGCCATGAACTGTTACCAGTCATGCGGTGCGCTCTTACCGCACCCTTTCACCCTTACCTTCGATTTCTTCCGAAAAAGAAACCTGAATGAAGGCGGTCTACTCTCTGCTGCACTTTCCGTCGGCTCACGCCGCCCAGGCGTTACCTGGCACCCTGCCCTATGAAGCCCGGACTTTCCTCCCCTGCTTTAGTCACGGAGACCTCCACAGCAGCGATCGTCTGGTTCACTTCGAGGGCGCATCTTAACAAATAAATGCACTAATTGCTCGTGCTTTTTTGATCAATCAGTTTTTGATACTTTTCCAGCAATTGTTCCTGGGTTTCGACATGATGGGGATCATGCGGAATACAGTCCACCGGACAGAATAACTGACACTGCGGTTTATCATGATGCCCGACACATTCGGTACACAGCGCCGGGTTGATTTCATAAATCAGCTCGCCCATGAAAATAGCCTCATTCGGGCACACAGGTTCACAGACATCGCAGTTAATGCATTCATCGGTAATATATAAAGACACGCTACCAACCTTGTTGATGTTTGCGTTCAAAGGCTTCGACCACGGTTTGCGGTACAAACTTGGTCACATCTCCTTTTAAACGCGCAATTTCACGCACCAGCGTAGATGAAATAAACGAATATTGCTCTGACGGCGTTAAAAATACCGCTTCAAAATTGGTATCCAGCTGACGGTTCATATTGGCCAGCTGAAACTCGTATTCAAAGTCAGACACTGCACGTAAACCACGCAGTACCGCCGTGGCCTGCTGTTCGCGGAAGAAATTCACCAGCAGGCCATCAAAGCCGACAAATTCCACATTGGGTAAATGGCTGAGTGAGGTTTTGGCCAGTTCTACCCGCTCATCTAGAGTAAACACCGGATTTTTATGATGACCAATGGCAATTGCGACCACCACTTCATCAAACATTCTGGCCGCCCGTGTTACTAAATCGATATGACCATTGGTGATTGGATCAAAGGTCCCCGGATAAATCACGCGAGTTTTAGACATCCATTTTTACTCTAGTTGGTTTTGTAGAGCCATATTTTAGCAAAAACTTGATTTATTGGTGAATAAACTCGGCCAATTTCACAAAAATCCTGCGATAGTGCTGTAATTCAGCGCTGATTTTGGAATTGTCAGCATGCCTGTGTTTGGGGCACAATAGGCCTAACGTTGGAAGTGACTCATTATGGCGAAAGCAACTGTAGTTAAAAAAAATACCAGTGGCACGATTGCACAGAACAAACGTGCACGCCACGATTATTTTATTGAAGAAAAATTTGAAGCCGGACTGTCCCTGCAAGGCTGGGAAGTCAAGTCTTTGCGTGCCGGTCGTATGAGCCTGACCGAAAGCTATATCACCTTTAAAAATGGTGAAGCCTTCTTATTTGGCGCCCAAATTCAACCTTTACTGTCGGCTTCGACCCATGTGGTGCCTGAAGCGACCCGTACCCGCAAGCTGTTACTGAACCGCAAAGAAATTGCCAAACTGCTCGGTGCGGTGAACCAGAAAGGTTATTCCTGTGTGCCGCTGGTCTGTTACTGGAAAGGTCCGCTGGCCAAACTGGAAATTGCCCTGGTGAAAGGGAAACAGCTGCATGATAAACGTGCCACTGAAAAAGACCGTGACTGGCAGCGTGATAAAGCCCGTTTAATGCATAAATAAGCACGTTTGAACACAAGTACTTGATGTAAAAATGCCTCCAACATGGGAGGCATTTTTTATTGCATCATTGGAAAGCAAACTTATTTCTGTTTTAAGCCCACCAGATAAGCGCCAAACTTCACCGCTGTTTCCAGGTCACCTTCTGGCGGGGTAACGTCAACGCTGGCATTGTCAGACTGGGTCATTAAGCCCAGAAAGCTCGACATCCGGTTAATATCATGCGGACTACGGCCTGTTGGCATAAACGGCAAGCCCGACCATAACATGCCATGCTGCATGGCAAATAAATTGATCTGCTGTAACACCGCCAGCTTGTCACCGCTTAAACCGCCGCCATTGGTAAAGCCAGCAGCAATTTTGCCCTGCCAGCTTCGCGCCAGCCAGCGTTTTGAAGATTGTTCCATAAACTGTTTCAGTGCCGAAGTCAGACTGCCCATATAGGTTGGACAGCCCATGACCAGAATATCGCTCTGATCCAGCACATCCCAATCGACCTCGCTCACTGCCATTAAATGTACTTCAGCTCCGGCTTTTTCGGCGCCCTGCACAATATGCTGTGCCACCTTAGCGGTATGGCCATAGGGACTATGATACACAACACAGACTTTTACTTGCGACACAGATGTTTGATCAGTAACAGACATGGAAACTTTAAAAACCCAATAATTCAGTCAAGTTTAGCATTGATCAGCGATAAAAACGAATGTTGCCATGCGTCCGGTTTTGGCCTGACGACGATAAGAATAATACTCCTCGGCCTGCCGATAGGTACACTGATCACCACCTAAAATGGTGGTTACCCCCTGCTCGGTCAGGATATAGCGGGCAATCGCATATAAATCGGCATAGAATTTTCCGGCCTGTTTCCCTGCCTGAAAGGCGCTGCTTAATGCGGGATATTTCTCACAAAATACCTGCTTTACTTCGGCCCCTACCTCAAAACACGGCTGGCTAATGGCCGCGCCTAACCAGGCCCAGGTCGGTGGGTGCTGCATGGCGGCAATGGTATTTTCAACAATACCCTGTGCCAGACCTTTCCAGCCGGCATGTAAATTGGCCACTTCAGTGCCATCCTGATTGCCCAGCACAATGGGCAGGCAGTCGGCGGTCATCATCATTAAGGCATGGCCTTTGCGCTGCGTGACCAGTCCATCGCCTTCCGGTGCATTAAAATGCAGCTCATCATTTATCACATGACACAAGGTGCTGTGGGTCTGGTTCATCCAGCTGATTGTATTAACACCGTATTCGGCCAGCTGTTCCAGTAACAGCATACGATGCTGCTGCACCCGTTCCGCTGCATCCTGTACATGCAAGGCTAGGTTAAAACCGGCCAGTTCCGGTACTTGCGCTGGCAAGGCCTGCTGATGCTGAATCCGCGTTTGCGCCACATAAACCTGTGCCGGTAATCCCTGAATAAATTGCATCTCAGCTCCTGTGTTCACTTAAAAGCGGCGTTGAGATCATACTTTCTCAACGCTGCAGAACGGTTTAATAGGCAGCGTTTTCGCTACGCAACACATCCACCAGCTGGCTGAAATCTTCCGGCCACGGCGCTTCAAACATCATGTCCTGTTTGGTACGTGGATGCACCAGCCCCAGTTTGGCCGCGTGCAGTGCCTGACGTTTAAAACCGCGCAAGGTTTCATTGAGCAGCTCGGAGGCTCCAGCCGGCACACGCACACGTGGCATATACACCGGATCGCCAATCAGACCATGACCGATATAGCTAAAATGAACCCGAATCTGATGGGTACGGCCGGTTTCCAGACGCGCCTGAACCCGGGTGAAATGCTGGAAACGCTCTTTCACGTTATAGTGGGTCACGGCGTCTTTGCCGCCCGGAAGCACTGTCATTTTGACACGGTCGACCGGATGGCGCTTGATCGGTTCATCAATGGTGCCGCCGGCAATGATATTGCCATATACCACCACGTCATAAATCCGGTACACCGACTTGTTGGCCAGCTGCTTGCTCAGGTCAAACTGTGCCTCAAGATTTTTCGCCACCACCAGCAAACCGCTGGTGTCTTTATCAATACGATGTACCAGCCCGGCACGTGACAATTCTGCCGATTTTGGATAATGGAACAGCAAGGCATTGACCAGTGTGCCGGTAATATTGCCCGCACCAGGATGCACCACCATGCCAACCGGTTTATTAATCACTAAAATATCATCATCTTCATAGGCAATATCTAAAGGGATGTTTTCAGGCTGACTGTTGGTCTGTGCTTCAAGTTCAACATTTAAACTTAACAGTTCATTGCCTTCGCACTTGTACTTTGGTTTGACAGTGTTACCATTCACCAACAAATGACCATCTTTTAGCCACTGCTTCAGTTTTTCACGTGAAAAATCACTCCAGATGAGGGCTGCAACCTGATCGATACGTTGCCCCAGATAGCTTTCATCCAGTTGAAATTGCAACGATAAACGTGTTGCAGTTGGGTCTGAAGTATGATTATCTGCATCCTCAGAATCATCAAGTAAATTGAAGTCAGTTTCAGGGATGTTGGAATTGGAAGATTGTGCTTGAGACATTTGATCATTCAGACAAAAGTGGTTTAATAGCGCAATTGTAGCTCATTGCCCGTAATAACAGAGGAATTTTTATGTCGCTACCACGTTATAAAATTACCATGCTAGCTCTTTCACTTGGCGTTGCATCTGCAATCGTGGGCTGTAGCAGTAATCCAAAAAAAGAAGTGGTCGATACAGGTCCGCAATCTAGCGAACAAGTTTATATTCAAAAAGCAGAACGAGCACTGGAACGCGGGCAATATACCGATGCTATCCAGCATCTTGAAGCATTAGAAACCTATTATCCTACCGGTGAATATGCCCAGCAGGCACAACTTGAGCTGCTGTATGCAAAATTCCAGCAAAAAGATTATGAAGGTGCAGTCGCACTGGCCGACCGTTTTATCCGGATGAACCCGCAGCATCCAAATGCTGACTATGCCTACTATGTGCGCGGCGTGGCCAATATGGAACAGAACTATGATGGTTTAATCCGTTATACCTCGTTAAAACAGGCGCATCGTGATGTCAGCTATTTAAAAGTGGCTTATCAGAACTTTGTCGATTTCATTCGCCGTTATCCATCAAGCACCTATGCTGTGGATGCTGCACAACGTATGCAGTTTATCGGGCAAGAGCTGGCAGAAGCGGAAATGAATGCGGCACGTTTTAATATTAAACGTAAGGCCTGGGTCGCCGCGGTGGAACGTTCACTCTGGGTAATCGAACATTATCCGCAAACCCCACAGATTCCGGAAGCAATTGCCACCGCAGCCTATGGTTATACCCAACTGGGTGACCGTGCCACTGCACAACAGTATATTGACCTGTTAAAACTGAACTATCCAAATCTGGTTAAAGCCGATGGCTCTGTAAACCTGCGTGCTGCACGGAATGAAGGTAGCTGGCTAAACCGTGCGACTTTGGGTATTTTTGGTCGTGAAGCACAGGCCACCACCGAACAGCAGCAAAAACTGGCCAACCAGCAGGAAGAACCACGTAGCTGGACCAACCGTTTAAGTTTTGGTTTGCTGGACCGTCCTGAAAAACAGGAAAACAGTGAAGCGGCCGAGTAAACATAATTAACATCCATGACTGTCTTAAATTTGATTTAAACATTCCATTGGATACGCGGATGTGGCAGGGATGCCACACGTTCCCCATCACAACAAGGATGTTGTGTATGGGGAACAAAGACTTTTGCCTACTTTGGGTCTTTCCAAAGTAGGAAATTCTCCATACAAAGCCCTTAACAGGCCGAATGAAAATAGAGGCCCAACACACTTAAAATAAAATTTTTTTCTTCCTTTTATTGTCCTAACATAAGTACAGCTTTGAAAAATAGCGAGTAAGGATAGAGCTTTTAACCTGTTTTTCAATTTTGCAAAATATAAAGCATACGTTACTATACTTGCCCTTTTATCTTGGCCACTTGCCTGAACACGCAAAACCGGATAGAAAGGAAACAATACACTGTAATCTCTATACCCTGTCGATCTGTTCGACCTACCGCTTAACCGACCCGATAAAAACAGTATGGCTATTCCTCAACACACGATTGATCAGATTCTGGATCGGACCGACATTGTCGATCTGATTGGTCAGCGCGTGAAACTGAAAAAAACCGGGCGGACCTATTCGGGCTGTTGTCCATTTCATCAGGAAAAAACCCCGTCTTTCCACGTTTATCGCGACAAACAGTATTATCACTGCTTTGGCTGTCAGGCCAACGGCAATGCAATTCGCTTTTTAATGGATATCGACAGCCGTAACTTTGTCGATGTCATGAAAGATCTGGCCAGTCAGACCGGTATCGAGCTGCCAAAAGACAATCAGGACAGCAAAAAACTGGTCTATAAACGCGAGGCCAAAAAACCGGCGCCACCGGCCAAAACTGCACCCGCGCCAGCAACACCCACACCGACCGAAACTGATCAAGTCCCTGCTGCACATTTTGATCCTTTTGAGCAGTTCCAGCCAGCAGATGATCCCTTTGCCGGTTTTGAACAATATCCGGATTTTGATCAGGAGCCGATCCAGGAAGGCAACCTGTTTGATCTGCTGGAAAATGTGGCGCAGTTTTATGAACAGCAGTTACCGCACAGCCAGTCGGCACAGCAATATTTTCGCCAGCGCGGTTTAAGCGCACAGACCATCCAGTTCTGGCGTTTGGGCTATGCACCGGAAGACTGGCAGCATCTGGAAAAAGCCTTTCCACAAGATATTGAAGGTTTAAAACTGCTGGGGCTAATTCGTACCAGCGATTCCGGCCGTGATTTTGACCTGCTACGTGACCGGGTGATTTTCCCGATCCGCGATCACAAAGGGCGTGTGGTCGGTTTTGGTGGCCGTGCGCTCAATGATGAAATCAAGCCGAAATATATCAACTCGCCCGATTCGGAAGTCTTCCACAAAAACCAGCTGCTGTATGGCCTATACGAAGGCCGCAAGCAGAAAGCCCAGGACTGGCTGATGGTGGAAGGCTATATGGATGTGATTGCGCTGCAGCAATATGGCATTTATGGCGCCGTGGCAACGCTGGGGACTGCCAGTAATACCGAACACCTGAATATTCTGTTTAAGCAGAACTCACGCATTACCATTGCCTTTGATGGTGATGCCGCAGGTCAGAAAGCAGCACGACGTACGCTGGAAATTGCCCTGCCCCTGCTGAATGATGGCCGTGAACTGAAGTTTTTTGTGCTGCCGGATGATCATGACCCAGACTCGCTGATCCGCCGTGAAGGTATTGAAAATTTCCGCCGCCTGCTCGATCAGGCGCCGCTACTGTCTGATTTTGTGTTTGCGCATTTAAGTCAAAACCATGATATCAGCAAGCCCGAAGGCAAAAGTCAGGTGATGGGCGAGTTAAAACAGCTGACTGAACTGTTACCGAAAACCGGCTCTTACCGTTATCTGCTGCAACAGTTTTTCCGGGAAAAACTCGGCTTTAACCGCAAATGGCAGCCACATACCAATAATGATGCCTCACTCAGCTTTAGCACCAAGGTTGATGCCGAAGAATATGTGGTGGCGATTCTGATCAACCATCCGTATTTATATATTCATTTTGAACCGTTACGCGCACTGATTCCGGCCGATCAGTTACTGGCCAAAATCCTGCAAATCTTTAACGGAATTTTTGATGAATTACCGGATGATCCAGAACTGGCCAAATACTATGTGCTAGGCGCCTGTGCGGCTTATCACTACGAATTACAGCGCATTTTACAGCAAGCCAATGTCGGCGATTACACCACTTCGCCAGAGAAAGCTGACAAGCTGGCCGAAGATTTTTCCATTAAACTGCAATACCACTTCTTGCAGCAAAAAATCCGCTCGAAGAAATTTAGCAGTATTGAAGAAATGCGTAATCTGAAACATCAGATTTATCAGATTGATAAAAAACGTTCTCTGACCTTACTGGAAGAATAAGCGGCATTAAAACAATGCTGAACCATCACAATGGCTTAGCGTTTAGATTTACGCCGTTTGGCACTGACCTGCTGCAGTTCGCTTTGCAGCATTTCAAAGTATTCCGGATCTTCGGCTTTGGCCGCCTGACGCAGCACAATCGAGGTGGGATGCAGCAATTTCTGGGTCAAACGGTAAGAAAATTCCTGTAACACCTGTGCCGCATTTTCACCTTTGGCAATTCGCGCCATCGCCAGTTGCAGTTCTTCCTGACGTAACGTTTCACCCTGCTCACGATAAGCCTGAATGGTACTGCCGGCACTTTTGACCTTTTGCTGGGTTACCAGTTCGGTCGCCAACTGATTCACCATCACCTCGGCTTCTACCGCGGCCTGACGACGCTGTGCCAGATTCTCATCAATCACGCTTTGCAGGTCATCGACACCGTATAAATACACACCATCTAGTGATTCGACTTTCGGGTCGATATCACGCGGAACAGCCAGATCGACCAGCAACATCTGCTGGTAACGACGCTTTTTCAGCGCGGCTTTGACTTCTTTATAGCCAATCACCTGATGCAGGCTGCCGGTACAGCTGGAGATCACATCGGCGCGATGCAAATGTTCTGCCAGCTGTTCAAATTCAATAATTTCAACTTCTACCCGATGGGCAATTTCCTGGGCCAGATTTTCAGCACGGGCGCGGGTACGGTTACAGATCATGACCTTGGCCACGCCCATTTCCGCCAGATGTTTGGCCACCAGGCTGTTCATTTCACCTGCCGCCACCACCAGCACGGTCAGCTTGTCCGGATGGCTAAACACCTGTAGCGCCAACTGTGCTACTGCATAGCCCATGGACACCGCATGACTGCCGACTGCTGTTTCAGAACGCACCCGTTTGGCCGCATAAAAGGCGTATTCAAAAATATGGTTTAAATCTTGCGAAACCGTGTGGGCATCTTTGGCCAAAGATAAGGCCGATTTGACCTGCCCCAGAATTTGCGGTTCACCGAGCATTAGGGAATCGAGGC
Organism: Acinetobacter sp. Q85-2; assembly: GCF_013420555.1. Classification (NCBI taxonomy): domain Bacteria; kingdom Pseudomonadati; phylum Pseudomonadota; class Gammaproteobacteria; order Moraxellales; family Moraxellaceae; genus Acinetobacter; species Acinetobacter sp. Q85-2. The sequence goes on along the minus strand of NZ_VOXW01000001.1, from coordinate 163,955 downwards.
CGCTGGCAACGCGCATTAAGTGGGTGACAGCCTGCGCATTTTCATAGCGATAAACGTGATTTTGTAGTTGTTTGACATCCAGACCATTTACCTGGGCGAGCCAGCCCAGCACCGTGTCTGCATGGTCAGACATGGCGTACACTTCAGTTCGGTTACATGTAGAAACCACCACCATGTCATTTAACAGGTGGCTCTGGCTTTGTTCGGCAAGTAATTGAGTTAACTTTTCAGGGTTAAAAGCAATTTGCTCACGCAATTCTACAGAGGCGGTTTGATGGTTGACACCCAATGCAAAGAAAGACATATCAGATCATCATTTCGCTAAATTTATGCTATTGTGCAATAACGGTGTCATAAAAAGCATTACTTGGATCAAGAAAAATTGCGTCAAACAACCAGCCGGCTTAGCGGCGCGACAATTAAGCAATATTCTACCACAATCTTACTCGTGGGTAGCATGGCTTCTAGTGCTCATATTAGAGCATCTGGAGATTTTTTCCATGCACCTACAAATCTGAATGCCATAAAACAAAGCATGGTGGCGGAATTTGCCCTCGCCTCAAATGACGTGGCCACCGCCTTACATAACTATACTGTACTGGCAATTAAAAGTAATTCAACCAGTATTAAACAGCGCGCACTGAATATTGCACTGGAACACAATGACTTAAATGCAGCTTTGGACATTGCCACCCACTGGGTGATTCAGGAACCGGAAGATGTTCCAGCCCTGTTTTATCTGGCGCATATTGCCCTGAAAGCGCATGAATATGACCTGGCCGCTGAAACCCTGGACAAGATTCTGGCCATTGATGCCACTGCCGATTTAGAACAGATTCTGGCCGGTATTGCCCCGGAGTCGCCAGAAGATCGTGAGTTTCTGATTCAGGCACTACGCACCAGCAAAGAAAAAGATAATCCCTCAATTCTGATTCTGATTGCCGGTTTAAAAGCCCAGAATGGCCAGTTAGAAGAAGCGCTGGAAACGGTCAACCGGGTGCTACGCAAACGTCCGAAAGTGACCGGTTATATCCTGCTCAAAGCCAGCCTGCTAAGTGCGCTGCAAGACTCAAAAGCTGCCCAGGAATGGTATGCCAAATCCAGCCGCAAACATAAAAACAATCTAGAAGTACGTCTGGCTGAAGCCAAATATCTGTTAAAAACCAATCAGCCGGAATTGGCCCTGACCAAACTGGAAGCGATGCTGGAAAAATGGCCAAAGGAAGATGAAGCCCTGTTTCTGGCTGGTCTGACCAGTATTGACTTGAAGCAGTATGAAAAGGCCGAGAAATATCTGGTCGAGTTGCGCTATTCCAACCAGTATCAAAATGAAGCCTATTACTATCTGGCGGTCAATGCCGAGCGTAAACAGCATTTTGAAACCGCCAAAGCCTATTACCGTCTGGTCGATGGCAGCCTGTATACCGTTTCGCGGCGCAGCATGATCAATATTTATAGCCAGCAAAGCCGCCAGCATGAAGCCTTACGCTTTTTAACCCAGGAACGGGTCAATTATCCGCAGCATGCCAGTTTTTTATATCAGGCTCAGGCGGAAATTCTAAAGCGCATGAACAACAAGACTGCCGCCTTAAGACTGCTGGATGAAGCCATCCGCAATTTACCCGATGATCCGGAACTGCTGTATTCAGAAGTGTTGCTGCTAGACCCTTATCAGGACAAAGACAAACTGGACCGCTTGCTGAAAAAGCTGTTACAGGTCGAGCCGAACAGTCCGACTTATTTAAATGCCTATGCCTATACCCTGGCGCTGCAAAACCGCCGGCTGGATGAAGCACGCCAGTATGTGGAACAGGCACTGGAATTCGCCCCGGAACAGGCCTCAATTCTGGATACTTTAGGCCTGATCAGCTATCTGCAAAATGATTTTGACACCTCTGCCCAGGTGCTGGAAAAGGCTTTTGCCTTAAGTGCAACAGTCAAAATTGGGGTCCGTTATGCCAAGGCGCTGTATATGCAGGGCAATTTGACAAAATTTCGTCAAGTTTTACAACAACTCCAACAAAAATATCCAAATGATCCGCAATTAGAACAGCTTCATTCGTTATTGTTACCGCAACACAGCCCTCAGAGTTAATACGCATGCAACTTATTTCCAAACTCAGTCTTAGTCTTGTCACGGTCAGCACCCTGGTGCTGGGTGGTTGTCAGCAGTTCACCCAACCGCAAACACCCGCAAGCCCAATGGTTGAGGCAGAAAATCAGTTTCATCTGCAAGGAAAAATCGGGGTACGCACACCACAGCAATCAGGCAGCGCCTTTTTTAACTGGCTGCAACAGCAGGAACAGTTTGATATTGAGCTAAGCGGCATTTTAGGCGTCGGTAAAACACAGATTTCCGGCCAGCCGGGACAAGTCACACTGAATAGCGCCAAAACCGGCACCATTCAGGCAGCAACAGCCGAAGAACTGCTGCAGCGGGCCACCGGCTGGCAAGCGCCAATCAGTCATATCATTGACTGGGTGCAGGCACGTCCGGCCACCACACAGGCCAAAGTCGCTTACGATAGCCAGCGTCGTCCAACCCAGTTTCTAGAAGATGGCTGGACCGTTGATTTAAGCTATAACGAACAGGCGCGTTTGCCAAACCGTTTAATTTTAAAGCAAACATTTGAATCCGGTCAGGAGAACCGTATTACAATGGTGATCCAAAACCGTTAATTTTGTGCTGTCATGATTCGTGTTCCCTCACCTGCCAAACTGAACCTGTTTTTGCATATTACTGGCCGCCGTGAAAATGGCTATCATGAACTGCAAAGCATTTTCCAGCTGATCGATCTCTACGACTGGCTTGAATTTGAGCCATTGGATACAGCCGAGATTCAGATCGACGGTTTAAATTCAGTCGATCTGGAACAGAACCTGATTTATCGGGCGGCGCAGATCTTAAAACCTTTTGCCCAAGCGCCGACCGGTTTAAAAATCCGGCTGGACAAACAGATTCCTATGGGTGCCGGACTTGGTGGTGGCTCATCCAATGCCGCCACCACCCTCATTGTGCTGAACCAACTGTGGCAATGTGAACTCAATTCTGAGCAGCTGGCCGATTTAGGGGTGCAACTGGGCGCCGATGTGCCGATTTTTGTCCATGGCCGCAATGCCTGGGCAGAAGGTATTGGTGAACACTTAACATTCATAGACTTAGAACAAAAACAGTACATAGTGCTAAAACCTGACTGTTTTATCAGCACTCAACTGCTTTTTTCACAAAAAACGTTGACAAGAGATACGAAGCCATCTAAATTTTGCGCCTATCAGTTGAAGCCATCTGATTTCGGAAACAACTTTGAGCCACTGGCCAGAGCCTTATATCCTGAAGTCGATGAAGCCATGCAATATCTGGATCAGTTCGGAGTTGCCAAGCTTACAGGTACAGGTGCCTGTGTTTTTATTGAAGTGACTTCAGAAATGAAGATTGATGAGATTCTGGCTCAGGCACCATGTAAAGCTTACCTGGTCCACAGTTTAGCCGAATCACCATTAATTCATTTCAAAGTTGAATAGGGGTATCGCCAAGTGGTAAGGCAGCGGGTTTTGATCCCGCCATCCGTTGGTTCGAATCCAGCTACCCCTGCCATTTTTCACCTGTAGATGTACTGTATTAGGGGTATCGCCAAGTGGTAAGGCAGCGGGTTTTGATCCCGCCATCCGTTGGTTCGAATCCAGCTACCCCTGCCATCTTACAGTCATCAAATTTAGGGGTATCGCCAAGTGGTAAGGCAGCGGGTTTTGATCCCGCCATTCGTTGGTTCGAATCCAGCTACCCCTGCCATTTTCTCGAAAAAGACAGAGCATTGGTTTGCTGTTCTGCTGTTAATTTACCTTGACATCGACCAGCAAAAATATTAAAGTTCTGCCGCATTAGGGGTATCGCCAAGTGGTAAGGCAGCGGGTTTTGATCCCGCCATTCGTTGGTTCGAATCCAGCTACCCCTGCCATCTATTTCCATACATTCCAACCGCCAAGGGTGCTTCATGCCCAATCTTGTCGTTTTTAGTGGAACTGCGCATCCACAATTCGCCCAAAAAGTCGTAAGCCATCTTCACATTCCTTTAGGTGCTGCCTCAGTCGGTCAGTTTTCTGACGGTGAAATTGCTGTAGAAATTACCGAGAATGTACGTGGTAAAGACGTTTTCATCGTTCAGCCTACTTGTGCCCCAACCAATGATAACCTGATGGAAATCCTGGTGATGGCAGATGCATTGCGTCGTGCAAGTGCTGGCCGTATCACTGCCGTGATTCCTTATTTCGGTTATGCCCGTCAAGATCGTCGTCCTCGTTCAAGCCGTGTGCCAATTACTGCAAAAGTGGTTGCAGATATGTTGACCACTGTCGGTATTGACCGCGTGGTGATGATTGACCTGCACGCTGACCAGATTCAAGGTTTCTTCGATATTCCTGTAGACAACATTTACGGTACGCCAGCGCTGCTTGCTGACTTACGCCAGCAGTCACACGACAACCTGATGGTGGTTTCACCTGACGTGGGTGGTGTCGTACGTGCCCGTGCTGTTGCCAAGCAAATGGGGGATATCGACCTTGCGATCATTGATAAACGTCGTCAAAAAGCCAATGAATCACAAGTGATGCATTTGATTGGTGATGTGAAAGATCGTGACTGCGTCATCGTGGATGACATGGTCGATACCGCAGGTACCCTGTGTAAAGCAGCAGATGCACTCAAAACTTTTGGTGCGCGTAAAGTGGTTGCTTATGCTACTCACCCGGTGCTGTCTGGTAAAGCGATTGAGAACTTAAAGAATTCTGTGATTGATGAACTGGTTGTTACTGACACCATTCCATTATCAGAAGAAGCTCAAAACCTTGGCAAGATTCGTCAGGTTTCAGTCGCAAGCATGGTTGCTGAAACAATTCGTCGTATTAACAACGAAGAATCTATTAGCGCAATGTTCGATTCTTATCTATAATAGTGCGCTAAATTTTCAAAAGCCCTGCTTTATGCAGGGCTTTCTATCACCAGATCGGTCGCAGGTCTGGTTTATTTAACCTGAAATAGGATGTCTATCATGGCAAACTTCGTATTAAACGCTCAAGCGCGTGAAGCAGCTAACCAAGGGAAAGGTGCGAGCCGCCGCCTTCGTCACGCTGCTCAAGTTCCAGCTATCATTTATGGTGGCGACGCTGAGCCAGTAGCAGTAACTTTAGAACTTCGTGAGCTTGTAAAAGCTTTAGAAAGCAATGCTTTCTTTGAAGAAGTTGTAGAAATCAAAGTAGGCGACAAAGTTGAAAACGTGAAAATCCAAGCGTTACAACGTCACCCTGCTAAAAACACACCAATGCACGCTGACTTCAAACGCGCATAAGTGTTAATGGTGTAAATTAGTGTCAAATATTTCACTGATTGTTGGTTTGGGCAACCCAGGTACTGAGTATGCCCAAACCCGCCATAATGCAGGCTTCTGGTTTGTTGAACGCCTTGCAGATCAATATGGCATCTCTTTAAAAGCTGATCCGAAATTCAAAGGCATCAGCGGTCGCGGTAATATTGAAGGTCAGGACGTTCGTCTGCTATTACCAACAACCTTTATGAACCGTTCCGGTCAAAGTGTTGTGCCCTTCGCCAAATTCTATCAAATCGCACCTGAAGCCATGCTGATTGCCCATGATGAACTGGATATGAATCCGGGGATTATTCGCCTGAAAACTGGCGGCGGTCATGGTGGTCATAATGGTTTACGTGACATCGTTCCACACACCGGTCCAAATTTCCACCGTTTACGCATTGGTATTGGTCATCCGGGGTCTAAAGAACGTGTTTCCGGTCATGTGCTCAGCAAAGCCCCAAGCCAGGAACAAGGCTTGATGGACGATGCCCTCAGTCACGCGCTGTCTCGCATGAAATTACTGGTCAATGGCGAGATTCAGCAAGCCATGAACCAGATCAATGCCTATAAACCCAACGAATAACCTAATAATTGTTGAACAATCCTGCTTGCCATCTGGCAAAATTGGGCGCAAAATGCGCTCGTCGGCTGATTCGGTCGCAGTGATTGATTCAACCATAAGATAAAGATCTTAGGTCCACTAAGGAGACGCTAGCCATGCTATCTCGTTTATTAAAATGCAAAATTCACCGTGCTTTCGTGACACATGCGGAACTTCATTATGAAGGTTCATGTGCAATTGATGGCAAACTTATGGATTTAGCTGGCATTCGCGAATACGAAGAAATTCACGTCTGGAACGTAACCAATGGCAAACGCTTTACCACTTATGCGATTCGTGGTGAAGACAATTCAGGCATCATTTCAGTCAATGGTGGCGCAGCACATCAGGCAGATGTCGGCGATATCATCATTATTGCGACTTTCGGTGATTTCACTGAAGTAGAAGCCAATGCGCATAAACCACGCCTGGTATATGCCAACCCGGACAACACCGTGAGTCACACCGCCAACTGTATTCCGGTACAAGTCGCTTAAGACCTAAGATCATCCTACGAAAAAGCCCGCACATTGCGGGCTTTTTTATGGCAGAAATATAAGTCATGGGTTACTTAAAACAGATACTGCCCTGCTGTGCTGATTAGTCCATACAGCGCAATCAGAATTAAAAGAGCACCACACAGCGCCAGTACCGGCCGATAACCGCGTGACAGCGTTAAACGGTAAAAACCCAAATACAACAAAGACAAAGTCAGAAAATCCAGTACAATCCAGCTGGCGGTCAGCAAGATTAGACTATCATTAAAATGATCGGTGACCTGAATAAATTGCGGGAAAAAGGCACTAAAAAACAGAATATCTTTCGGATTGGAAATCCCGACCAGAAAACCCTGCCGAAATCCGCCTACAGCGCTGGCCGTCTCCTGTTTCGGTCCGGCCGCTGCCCGGCTTTCCTTGAGAATGTCCACCCCCAAATAGGCAATATAGACACAGCCTAGCAGCTTAATTAAATCCAGCCAGAAGGCCTGAATATTGAAGATGCCTTTTAAAATCAGCACCGAGCAGGCAATTAACAGCAAAGAAGCTAAATTAGTCCCGACAATGGTCTGAAACGCCCGCCGGTAACCACCTTTGAGTCCGGCACCAATCACCAGCATCATCACCGGGCCTGGGGTGGCAATCATGATCACCACCGCCAGACAGTACAACAGATATTCAGCCATATTGATCATCTGTGGTACTCCTGCGCTACTCTTGCTTAAACCTTAGGATGAAAAACTAGTCATCCTCTTCCAGACTGACTTTTAATAAATGCTGGCTAATGCCATCGGCACGTAAAAATGCCAGGTCATAACTCGCAGTCGCCAGTGCCAGTACCCGACGCTCAAATTCCTGCCACAGTGGTTTAACCTGCGCGGCCTGAATACCAAGACCACTGTCATCGGCCAGATGCTTGTTTTTTTCACATAATTTGAGCGCATGATATAACTTGCGGCCTGCGCTGGCATCGGGACGTAAACGCACCCGCTTTGACAGGACAAAATGCTCTACCTGCGGCAAGCGGGCAAATGGCAACATTGGTACCAGAATCTGGTCCAGCTGGGCATCCAGACGCTGCCAGACAGCCGTTTGCTGTTCGGGGGTATAGCCATTCCAGCGTATCACTTCATGATTAAAACGACGACAACCACGACACACTGAATCACCAAATACCGTAGAGCAGCGGCCTGCACACGGGGTCAATGAGGCGATTCGACGATCCGTACTCAAAATATACTCCAGAAAAGCGCAGTAATGCCGGCCTGAATGCGGCCGTATTACTTTTGGTAAAATCATAGGCGAGGATAGGCATCATAGCCGACTCTATCGCAGATTTAAAACCATATTTCTGTTCTGGATTTCTCGCTATCTGGGCACTTTCACGCTAAAATATGCCCCTCAAATTTTTTATATCACATTGGAGTACTCCATGAACGCTACTGTAGAACAGCTTGCACCTGTAGAACAGCAAGCGACCTCTGGTTGGGTTGTTGCCGCACTTTATCAATTCAAAGAAGTTCAAGATCCTGCAGATCTACAACAACGTCTTTTAGACTTGGTAAACAGCATCAACCTGTGTGGTACTCTCATTGTGGCGGGTGAAGGGATTAATGGTACGGTGGCGGGCGACCGCGAAGCCATTGATCAGGTACATCAGTTTCTTTTAAACGAAGGCTTTAGCGCGATGGAATATAAAGAGTCGCACAGCGCCGACAAGCCTTTCCGTAAAATGAAAATCAAGCTGAAAAAAGAAATTGTGACTTTGGGTGTAGAGGTCAAACCACGTGATCTGGTCGGCCATTATCTGGACCCGAAAGAATGGAACGAACTGATTGCACGTGATGACGTAATTTTAATTGATACCCGCAATGACTATGAATACAAGGCCGGGACTTTTAAAGGCGCGATTGATCCACAAACTGAAACCTTCCGTGAATTTCCAGACTATGTGAAAAAAGAACTGGAACAGCACAAAGACAAGAAAATTGCCATGTTCTGTACCGGTGGGATTCGCTGTGAAAAATCCACTTCGTTATTGCTACAAGAAGGCTTCCAGGAAGTTTATCATCTGAAAGGCGGTATTTTGAAATACCTCGAAGAAACCCCGGCAGAAGAAAGCCTGTGGGAAGGTGAATGTTTCGTATTTGATGGTCGTACTGCGGTTACGCATGGTGTGGAAGAAGGTCAAAATACCAAGTGTCATGCCTGTGGTTGGCCTTTACTGCCAGAAGAAGTGGCAGAACCAAGCTATGAACACGGCGTATCTTGTAAATACTGTATTGATAAAACCACAGAAAAACAGAAAGCCGGCTTCCGTATGCGTCAATCTCAGATTGCAGCGGCAAAACGCAAACGTCTGTAATAATGTAAACCAGTACAAATAATTTTACAAAAAGCCCTATTTATAGGGCTTTTTTTACGTCTGTTCACATACCAGAATCAATTCAATACCAAAGCACCCTCTGGTACTAACAGAAGCCAGTCATGCTTAGGCTAAACTCCAAATCACAACAAAAACAATGCAGTTTTATTTTGACGTACAGATTCTCACCCATGGACAAGGATTGACTTATGCAAAGAACGATAACAACACGCTATAAACACCAATTCCGTACTGCCTTACTGCAACGAGCGCATCAGCAGCAAGATCTGCAATTGCACCACCTGAAACAGCAGCTTGAACAGCGTTCACACTTGTTTATTGTGGGGTTTGGCACCGTGCTCGGCGCGATTCTGGCAATGTTTATTGCCTATCACCTTTCCAATATCTGGAGTGGTTACCTGATTGTCGCTGTCTTGCCGCTGCTGGTGGCGTATGGGCTTCGAAAAGTCTATGTGCACACCCTGTCGCATACCGCTGAGGAAGATTTTTAGTTACGTTTCAGCTCTTTACTGAAAAACCAATCCTCTTTAGCATGAAGGTCTAATTTTTAGGCCTTCTTGACTTTATGAACCTGACCGAATGGATTATTTCCATTATGGAACAGCTGGGCTACTTCGGTATTGCCCTGCTTATGTTTCTGGACAACGTATTCCCCCCTATTCCTTCCGAAATTATTATGCCTTCTGCTGGTTATTCGGCCTCACAAGGTGAATTACTGTTTGTTGGTGTCGTGATTGCCGGCTGTTTCGGTTCGCTACTGGCAGCGGCCTTGCTGTACTGGATCGGCTATAAATTCGAACATGATGCAATTTTCCGCTTTGTCGACCGCTACGGCAAATACCTGTTCCTAAAATCGGCCGATGTCAAAAAATCACTGGACTGGTTCGAGCAGTATGGACATCGCATTGTCTTTGCCGGACGCATGATTCCGGCGGTACGCTCTTTAATTAGTATTCCCGCCGGCATGAGCCGGATGCCCTTCTGGAAATTCATGTTCTACAGCAGCCTCGGCACCATCATCTGGACCACTTTTCTGGCTGCGGTCGGGTTTTATTTTGGCGAAAATCAGGCGCTGATGCAGAAAATTTTTAGCCAGGTCGGCTATGTCATTATTGCAATTGTGATTGCGATTATCGGCTGGATTCTATACCGTAGGTATATGCGTAAACGCGCTTCGTGATGTGCATTGGCCGAGCTACAGGCCAAACTTGGGGATTCAATGAAACACTATTTGCTGCATTTGGCTGCGGTCTACAGCATTGCGCTGGTCCTGCTGACCATGGTTCTAGTTTATGGTTTAAATCTTGGGGTATTAACCCTTTTTCCAACACTGGTGGTGGTCGCGCTGATCAATGCCAAACATTTTGTAAAACGTGAAAAACGCCTGCCGACCTCAGATGAAAGAATTCAGCTGATTTGGGGCAGCAGTGCCGTGGCCATCATCATTGGCAGCCTGTTTATCTTTTTTATGGTGCTGATGAACCCCTATGCAGAGCAGATTATTCAATCGGCTGAGAAAATGGGACTGGCCCTCATGGCAGTGTTGATGCTATGTATGGTCGCCATCCATGGTGCGGTATTTTATGCCGCCTACGTCTGGTATGCCGCTTATTGCGCCAAACAGTAATAGTTAGTCGATTTTCAGACACTGTTAAATCAAATTATCCTGAAGTAAATTCTTTCGTGCAGATGGGTGACTTCCGGACAGCGCATCTGCATAGAAAATTTAACCGTATGTAAGTAAGCCCTGCTTTTCGTCACCAGAAACCGACATAAGTTATTTATCTTAACGTGAAAGGTGCAATTCTCCTGCCCGCGCCGGGTGCTGTCTGATCTAAGTTAAAACTCAAGCGATCCGATTGATCTTAATTTTTTGATTCATTTTACTTAGATCATCATCAGCCCCAAGAGGATACAGACATGACGAATCCAGAAATAGAAACCCAGCGCCAGCAGGAACAAAAACGCGAACAGGTCAAACAGCTGCCAAAACAGCAGCAGCAACAGCTGAATGCCAACCCGAAAACCGGTGAAACCGGCACCCATCCGGTGGGCACCGGTGTCGGTGCGGTCGGCGGTGCAGCCACAGGTGCCGCAGTCGGAGCCACCACCGGCCCGATTGGCGCAGTGGTCGGAGGTACCATTGGTGCCGTGGTGGGTGGTCTGGTTGGTAAAACCGCTGCGGAAGCCGAAAACCCGACCGAAGGTGATGAAGATATTTACTGGCGTGAACACAGCCAGAGCCAGCCTTACTACACCAGCCTGCAAAACACACATCCGGACTTAAGCTATGAGCGCGATTATCAGGCCGCCTATCGGGTCGGTTATGCCCAGCGTTCACGCTATGAACCGGGTACACGCTTTGAAGATGTAGAACCCGATTTACGCAGCGAATGGGAGTCCACCAAGGGCGATACCCGTTTGGCCTGGGAAGATGCCAAACATGCGGTGCGTGATGCCTGGAACCGTATGACCCGCTAATGTAATCCGGCTATAAAAAAACACCTCCGAGGAGGTGTTTTTTTATTTATTCGGTTTGCATCAGTTTGGAGTGTGATACATCAAATACAGTTCATTAAGGTTGTCCGGAATTTCTTCCGCCAGCTCATCCATTAACTGACCATTACGACGGAAGCTTTCCATTTGCGGGTCTTCTTCATCAATGCCGCTAAACACCATGATTGGTAAAGTCAGATCTACCAGCTGTTCTTCAAATTCTGGCGTGAACCAGGCTTCTTCATTCAGGAACATGGCATCCACAAAGCCCACACTCCAGTCGCCCAAGCTTGATTCTACATCTGCTTCTTCAATTTCGAATGGAAATTCAATGCCTTCTTCATTGGCCAGGTTTTGACGAATGGATTCGAGCCAGGTTTTCACCTGCGCTACGATTTCTGCCGGCACTTTTTTCTGGTTGCCTTCAAACAGTTCATCCAGCCATTGGTCAAATTGCGGGCCGACTGCAATGGCACACAAAAAACCATGAGTGGCAGCAAAATCTAGACCGTATTCGTTCTGGTCACCATCTAGATATTCACTCAACAGGTCTAAATCTAAAGCACTCATCTTAAATCCAAAAATCGTCTATACAAGGTATAGCATAGCATTTTCCGAAGACTTTACTGAACCCAAATTTCAGTCATCTTCGTCGTCAAAATCATCTTCGTCGAAGTCATAATCAAAATCCTTGAGATCACGCTCCAGTCGACGCTGTGCCAGCAGATCATCAATCAGGCGACGTTTTTCTAACGATTCTTTCGCACTGATTTTACCTGCCGCTTCATCGAAGCTGACATCATCATCACCGTAGTTATCATCTAGTTCAAAATCTGTTGAAGACACTAAAACTACCTCAGAATGAAAAAATGTGAATGGGTTTAGCCGCTATTTATCTGCCTTTGAAAAAGTTGTCAAGTTTTATTTATATTTTTTGTTTTTCCCGACTATTTTTGGCTTGTATTTCGCGCTAAAATTTGTGTATTTATGAAGACCTTATCTGAATAAGTATAGTTTAAAGCATATGACAAGAATATTTCGCGGACAAAACGGATGCCAGACTTGAAAACCGGGCAAGATGCCCCATATTCCTATTCAGTTTTGCTTTCAAACATTTTTATAAAATCATGCTTGATTGATCAAATCAGAAACTTTTACAGCAAATTGTGCTATCATGCACGGTTTTTCACTGCCACAGATTCAACGAAGAGTAAGCAAAGATGAGCGATATGACTTCCCCTACTTCGCAAGTAGCGGCTCTGATTAGCCGAGGCAAAGAGCAAGGTTACCTAACTTATGCCGAGGTTAACGATCATCTCCCAGACTCAATCACGGAAAGCGAACAGATTGAAGACATCATCCAGATGCTTCAGGACGTGGGCATTCCTGTGCATGAACGTGCACCTGAATCTGATGATGCGATGTTCGAAGACACCACAGAAGCTGCAGATGAAGTCGCTGAAGAAGAAGCAGCGGCAGTACTGGCTTCTGTAGAAAATGAGCCTGGCCGTACCACGGACCCTGTGCGTATGTATATGCGTGAAATGGGGACCGTTGAGCTGTTAACGCGAGAAGGCGAAATTAGTATCGCGAAACGTATTGAAGAAGGCATCCGTGATGTGCTGCATTCAATTGCGTACTGGCCAAATGCCGTTGAAGTGGTTCTACAAGAATACAAAGATTATGAAAATGGCGAACGCCGCCTGGCCGATCTGCTTTCAGGTTACTTAGATCCTGAAACCGATGAAGAAATTCCGGAAGTGCTGGAAGATGAAGCCGTGCTCGACGATGAAGAAGAATCGAGCAGCAAGAGCACCAAAACCAAAGATGTCAAACTTGATGACGACGATGAAGAAGAAGAGTCAGAATCGGATGATGATTCTGAAGCGGATTCTGGTCCGGACCCTGAAATTGCCAAAGTACGTTTTGCCGAGCTGACTGAAGCCTGGAAAAACGCCAAAGACGTCATTGCAAAGCATGGCCGTAACAGCAAAGAAGCGGAAGCTGCGTTACAGGCTCTGGCCAGCGTGTTCATGATGTTCAAATTTGCGCCGCGCCTGTTTGATATTATTTCAGAAATGATTCGTGGCACGCATGACCAGATTCGTGCAGCAGAACGTGAAGTAATGCGTTATGCGGTACGTCGTGGCCGTATGGACCGTACCCAGTTCCGTACGACTTTCCCGGGTCAGGAATCTAATCCGGCATGGTTAGACGAACAGATTGCCAAAGCTCCTGCAGAGATGAAAGGCTACCTGGAAAAAGTGCGTCCTGACGTACTGGCCTTCCAGCAAAAAATTGCCGACATCGAAAAAGAGTTGGGTCTGAATGTTAAAGACATTAAAGACATTGCCAAACGTATGGCGGTGGGTGAAGCCAAAGCACGTCGCGCCAAGAAAGAAATGGTCGAAGCCAACTTGCGTCTGGTGATCTCGATTGCCAAGAAATACACCAACCGCGGCTTGCAGTTCCTGGATCTGATTCAGGAAGGTAACATCGGTCTGATGAAAGCGGTAGACAAGTTTGAATACCGTCGTGGTTACAAGTTCTCGACTTATGCGACTTGGTGGATTCGTCAGGCGATCACACGTTCGATTGCCGATCAGGCACGTACCATCCGTATTCCGGTACACATGATTGAAACCATTAACAAGATTAACCGTGTTTCTCGTCAGTTGCTGCAGGAAATGGGCCGCGAACCGACACCGGAAGAACTCGGTGAACGTCTGGAAATGGACGAAGTGAAGGTACGTAAAGTCCTGAAAATTGCCAAAGAGCCAATTTCCATGGAAACGCCAATTGGTGATGATGAAGATTCGCATTTGGGTGACTTCATTGAAGACAGCAACATCACCTCTCCGGTCGATGCTGCAACTTCAGAAGGCTTAAAAGAAGCGACACGTGAAGTGCTGGAAAACCTGACTGAACGTGAAGCCAAAGTCCTGAAAATGCGTTTTGGTATTGATATGCCAACCGATCATACTCTGGAAGAAGTCGGTAAGCAGTTTGATGTGACCCGTGAACGGATCCGTCAGATTGAAGCCAAAGCCTTACGTAAATTACGTCACCCTTCCCGCTCTGAACACCTGCGTTCATTCCTGGAAAACGACTAAGTCAGCAGCGGCTTGAATTGGGATCAATCCATCCCCATTTAAGTAGCAATGCCAAAACGCCTGCGCCTTGCAGGCGTTTTTCAATCTTTTGAGGTAATTATGATTGACCGCACTCCCTCTCGTGAATTACAAGAGCATCTTTGGGTTTTTCCGATGGATTACCCGATTAAACTGATTGGTCTGGCCGGTGCAGAGCTGCGTCAAGCGGTGAACGATATTTTCGTGAAACACTTCCCGGACTTTGATGGCGACAAAATGACCGTGACCCCGTCGCGTACCGGTAAATACCACTCGATTACCGCACAGCTGCGTTTCGAGGAGCTGGAACAGGTGCATGCGGTCTATGCCGATTTAGCTGCCTGCCCGCTGATTAAAACCGCGCTTTAAGTTTCAAAAAAAACACGCTTCATGCGTGTTTTTTTATGGCGTACCGTGCAACCGCAGTAATTTAAAGCAGGCACACTCCTATTCCTATTCTGAATCATTATAATTCACATCAGCAGATTTCATTTTTAAGGACGCAGCCTGTGACCGATGCGCTTCAAAAACCGACCCTCATTATTCGCCAGTATTCGCAATTAACACCGTATCAAGACCGCTTTTTAGAGATGAAGCAGTTGACTGAACAGCGTGATGCCAATACCCCCGATGAGCTCTGGATTTTGCAGCATCATGAGGTGCTGACCCAAGGTCAGGCCGGCAAGGCAGAACATATTCTGATTCCCAGCCATATTCCGGTGGTACAAACCGACCGTGGTGGACAGGTGACCTGGCATGGTCCGGGCCAGCTGGTGGCGTATTTCCTGTTTGACCTGAACCGTTTGGGCTGGAATGTCCGCACGCTGGTATCGTATGCCGAAAACCTGATGATTGCGCTGCTCAAAAAATATGGTATTGAAGCTTATGCCAAAGCAGATGCGCCGGGTGTCTATGTCGCGGAGCGTAAAATTGGCTCATTGGGCTTTAAAATCCGCAAAGGCCGTAGTTACCATGGACTAGCGCTGAATATTGACTGTGATTTGAGTGGTTTTCAAACCATTAACCCCTGTGGGTATGCCGGTCTGGAAATGGTGCGCATTCAGGATTTAGTCCAAGACTATCCATCGTTTGAAACTTTATGCCGAGATATCATTGAAACTTTAGAGCACAGTGGTTACTTTAGTGAGGTTCAAACCATTCAAGCCTAAATGACTTTACTTTTGAATAAGAAATAAATTAGAGTATTTACTCTAAACCCAATAATAGATGTTAACAAAGGGACTCAGCGAGTGATTTCAAGCAAAACCGTGAAGCCCGCTTTGCAACAGGCCTATGTCAAACTCATGATGGATGTGATTGGCAGAGGTCTGGTGATGGCAAGCCAGGTCGATCAAGAAATAAAACAGGAAGTTGCAAAGTTTCCCGCAAATTTTATCCTGTCCATGAAAGTGTTTCCCAATGGACCTGCGTTCATTGCCCGGGTGACTGAAGATCATCAGCTCGAACTGCTGCCTGAACTGGATGGCAAACCCGATCTGGTCATTACCTTCAAGCATCTGACCCATGCCTTTTTGGTGTTCTCGTTTCAGGAAAGTACGGCACAGGCCTTTGCCCATGACCGCATGATTGCCGATGGTGACCTGTCTTATGCCATTCGTCTGGTGCGTTGCCTGAACAAAATGGAAGCCCTGATTTTGCCTAAACTGCTGGCAGAGCTGGCCGTCAAACAATACCCATCCGAACTTAACTTAAAAGAAAAACTCAGCGGAGCTGCCCATATTTACCTGAAAGTGGCTCAGTCCTATTTCCAACGGAGTGCATAACATGGCGAAGCCTTATTACGAATTTTTTTGTCCAGTCAAAGTCATTGCCGGCAATGCCGCACTGGAACACATTCCGTTTGAATTGGTGACTTTAGGTGCGAAACGCCCGCTGATCATTACCGACAAAGGCGTCCGTGGTAACAACCTGCTGGCCCCGGTTGAAGCGGCTTTTGAATCGACCGATGCTGAAATTGGCTATATTTTTGATGATGTACCACAGGATTCAAGTCTGGACACGGTACGTAAAGCGGCGCAGCTGTATCGTGACCACAACTGTGATGCCATTATTGCTGTCGGCGGCGGTTCGGTGATTGACACCTCTAAAGCTACCAATATTCTGGTGACGGAAGGCGGCGATGACCTGCTGAAATATTCCGGTGCGCACAATCTGCCAAAACCATTAAAGCCCTTCTTCGTGATTCCGACCACTTCAGGCACCGGTTCAGAAGTCACCATGGTCGCGGTGGTGTCAGATACTGAAAAGAATGTCAAAATGCCATTCGCCTCTTATTACCTGATGCCGCATGCCGCGATTCTGGACCCGCGCATGACCCAGACCCTGCCACCGCATTTAACGGCAATGACAGCTATGGATGCCATGACCCATGCGGTTGAAGCTTATAGCTGCATGGCCTCGAATCCGATTTCGGATGCCTATGCCACCGCCGCAATCAAGAAAATCAGCAATAACCTGTTTAAAGTGCTGGACAATCCAAGCGATGCCTATGGCCGTCTGGAACTGGCACAGGCCTCGACCATGGCTGGTATTGCCTTCTCCAATTCGATGGTGGGTCTGGTACATTCCCTCGGTCATGCCTTAGGTGCAGTGGCGCATCTGCCGCATGGACTGTGCATGAACCTGTTCTTACCCTATGTGCTGGAATACAACAAAGATGTCAATGGCGACAAAATTGCCGAACTGCTGCTGCCATTGGCCGGCCCGGATATTTATGCCCAGACTCCGGCGCATCTGCGTGCCGATAAAGCCATTGCTACCCTGCTGACCATGCGCGACCGTCTGTATGCCATGACCAAATTGCCACGCACCTTGAGTGAAACCGGCAAGGTTACAGAAGCGCAGCTGGATGAAGTGGCCGAAAAAGCCCTGAACGATGGCTCGATCATTTACAACCCGAAAGAAGCCAGTCTGGAAGATTTGAAATCTATCTTAAAAAAGGCTTGGTAATTTCCAGCAAATAGGCGAATATAGCCAAAATTTCTAGAAGCCTGATGTTTTTTTAAACATCAGGCTTTTACTATACCCAAGAAAAAGTTCTTATTTATTCAGATGATTGGCATATTTTCTGCTAAAAATTTCTGAAAAAGTTACTGACAAAAGCAACCATTTTGGAGTAGATTGGCGGACTTTTGTTTTATTGATAGGGGGGATCGTTCGTCTCAAACGATCCTTAGGAACATGACTGATCCTTGATCAACGATTAAGAGGATAACGCCGTTGACAAATATCTCTGGGACTCAATCGGCAGCTAAACTGCAAAAAACGCTAGGGCTCTGGCACATCATTATTATTGGTTTAGCATATATTCAACCAATGACCTTATTTGACACTTTCGGTTTAGTATCGGAAGAAAGTCATTTTCATGTACCCACCTCGTATATTTTTGCCTTGGTTGCAATCTTGCTGACCTCGTTAAGCTATGGTCACATGATTCGCCGCTACCCATCTTCGGGTTCTGCCTATACTTATGCGCAGAAATCCATTCACCCCAATGTTGGCTTTATGGTGGGCTGGTCATCCTGGCTCGACTACCTGCTGTCGCCAATGGTGAATATTATTCTGGCCGTGATTTATCTGGAAGCGCTGTTCCCGGATGTTAATCATTGGGTCTGGGTCATTGTACTGACCGCGTTTATGACCGGCATCAACCTGCGTGGTGCGCGTTTTGTCGCCAACTTCAACAGTCTGATTGTATTTATCCAGCTTCTGGTCATCGCGATCTTTACCTGGATGGTATTTACCAAACTGCAGGCCGGTTTTAATGCCGATGGCCCGATTAGTGCCGAACAGCGTTATCAGCTCTGGAGCCTGGAACCGTTCTGGAATGAGCTGACCTCAGTCGGTGCGCTGATTACCGGTGCTACCTTACTGTGCTTCTCCTTCACCGGTTTTGACTCCTTAAGCTCGCTGGCAGAAGAAACAAAAGATACCGAAAAGACCCTGCCAAAAGCGATTTTCCTGACTGCGTTAATTGCCGGGATCATCTTTATTGTCAGCACCTACTTCATGCAGATTTACTTCCCGAATGAACCGGGCAGCTACTTCAAGAATATTGCTGAAACTCAGCCAGAAATTCTGATGCTGGTGGGTGGTTCACTGTTCCAGTCCTATGTACTGACCTTCGCAATTGTAACGGTGATGGCTTCGGGTATTTCTGCACATGCCGGTGTATCCCGTTTGATGTACGTGATGGGCCGTGATGGCGTGATTAACAAGAAAATCTTTGGTCATATCAGCCCACGTAACTTCACACCGTCTTATAACATTCTGATTGTCGGTGCGGTGGCCTTAACTGCAGGCTTTATGGATCTGGATTTCGTGATTTCCCTGATCAGCTTTGGTGCCCTGACTGCATTCAGTTTCGTCAATCTGTCAGTCATTTCACGCTATGCGCTGCGTGATGGACGTACCCGCAACGTTAAAGATATTCTGAACTTTGTGGTGGTGCCGCTTTGTGGTTTTATCGCGGTGTTTGCACTGTGGCTTGAGGTTGATGAAACATCATTGAAATATGGTTTATGGTGGGCAATGGCCGGTATTTTATACCTGGGTTATAAAACCAAAGGCTTTAAACACCCTGCGCCACAACACAATGAATTTGACGATAAACTCTAAGTTTAAGTCATTTAAAAAGGTGCTTCGGCACCTTTTTTTGTTTCTACGTTTCAGGTCAAGTTTTGACGGCTTGATCCTGCTCACTGAAAAAATAAATAGCGATAAAAAAACCAAGATCAGTGATCTTGGTTTTTTTATTCTTCGCAATGATCTGCCCTAGCTTAAAGGCTGGAAACCCTGCTGACGCCAAGCTTCATAGACAATGACCGCTGTGGCATTCGACAGGTTTAAACTGCGAGAATTTTCTGCCATCGGCAAGCGAATCCAGTGCTCTTGTGGGAACATCAAACGCACATGCTCAGGCAAACCGCGGGTTTCTGGTCCCATCAACAAGGCCACAGGACGGTTTAAATCCGAAGTATGCGGGGTTTCTGTACCCTTGGTGGTTAATGGATACACGGCATCCACGCCTATGCCTTTGCTGGCCAAATTGGCCAGACAGTCTTCAATTGAATCCCACAGTTGCATCCGTGCCCATTCGTGGTAATCCAGACCGGCACGTTTCAGCTTTTTATCATCCAGCTCAAAACCCAGGGGCTTGACCAGATGTAACTGAGCACCGGTATTGGCACAAAGCCGGATAATATTACCGGTATTGGCAGGAATTTCAGGCTCATATAACACAACGTGGATCACTTTTTACTCACTATCTGGTTGATTTAAGCAATTAAACTTTCTTGATGGGACAAGGATGCTGTCAGGGTTAAAGCGCTACGCAGTATTGCCCTTTTGCATCTCCGGCAACCATGATTCATCATAGCTGCCACTTGACAGGCGCAGCCTTCGTCTTGCGCTCGGGCAACACGTTGTGTTGCTTTATCCTCTTTACTTAGGCATAGCCTTCGTCTTGCGCTCGGGCAACACGTTGTGTTGCTTTATCCTCTTTACTCAGGCGCAGCCTTCGTCTTGCGCTCGGGCAACACGTTGTGTTGCTTTATCCTCGCTCATGCCATTGTAGTTGTTCGCGCAGCTTCACCACTTCACCAATAATGGTCAGAGTGGGTGCCTGAATTTGATGTTCAGTAACTTTAGATGCAATATCCGCCAAAGTCCCGACCACCACTTTCTGCTCCGGTGTGGTGCCTTTAGACACCAAGGCCACTGGCATATCCGGACGCTGGCCATGGGCAATCAGTTTCTGGCAGATTTTTTCCAGTCCCACCAGTCCCATATACAGCACCAGAGTCTGGTTTTCATAGACCAGCTCGCTCCACGGCAGTTCCGGTGAACCTTCTTTTAAATGCCCGGTCAGGAAACGTACGCTTTGTGCATAGTTGCGATGGGTTAAAGGAATGCCGGCATAAGCTGAACAACCCGAGGCTGCGGTAATGCCCGGCACCACCTGAAAAGCCACACCTGCAGCAAACAGTTCTTCAATTTCTTCACCGCCACGGCCAAAAATAAACGGATCCCCGCCTTTTAAACGGCAGACACGTTTACCTTCCTGCGCATACTTGACCAGCAAGGCATTAATGCCCTCTTGTGGCACGGCATGATTGGAGCGCGCTTTCCCAACATAGATCTTTTCAGCATCACGGCGGCACAGCTCCATAATCGGATCGGACACCAGACGGTCGTAAATCACCACATCGGCCTGCTGCATCAAGCGTAGTGCTTTTAAGGTCAACAGCTCCGGATCACCCGGACCGGCACCGACCAGATACACTTCACCTTTTGGCGTGGTCCATTCCTGCAAGGCCTGCTCAATCAAACGATTGGCTTCTTGCAGATTGTCATTAAAGACCTGCTCTTTAAGCGGACTGGCATACAGGTTTTCCCAGAAAATCCGGCGTTCATCCGGATTCTGGATTTTGGCCTTAACCGCAGCACGCCATTGACCGGAAAAACTCGCCAGTTTGCCCATGCCATGCGGAATACTGGTTTCCAATTGGGTGCGAATCTGGCGCGACAACACCGGCGATGCACCATTCGTGGCCACTGCAATCAGCAAAGGCGAACGGTCGACAATAGCCGGCACCATAAAGCGGCAATGTGGCGGATCATCCACACTATTGACCAGCACATTTTCAGCTTCACAAGCCTCAAACACCTGACGGTTGATTGCTGCATCATCGGTGGCGGCAATCACCAAACGATACTGGCGCAGCGGAATTTCAGTATTGAAGGCAGCAGCCTCATAGTGCCCCTGGCTCTGCTGGACCAGTTCCAGTAAAGCGGCATCAATGGCCGGCGCCACCACATCAATAATAGCGCCTGCTTTTTGCAGTAAACCGGCTTTACGGTAGGCAATATGTCCGCCACCGACAATCAGACAGCGTTGCTGTTGCAACTTTAACGAGATTGGAAAAATATCCACACACTACCTCAGTAATTTAGTTCTGATTGTCTTAAGCAAATTTTGTGCACAAATTGGTGCATTCTGTACATCAACCTGAATTTAGTCGATATATTCTGCACCACCCATGTACGGACGTAGCACTTCAGGCACTTCAATTGAGCCATCCGCGCGCTGATAGTTTTCCATCACGGCCAATAAGGTGCGTCCAACCGCCAGACCTGAACCATTCAAGGTATGGACAAATTCAGTTTTCTTCTGGTCAGCACGATAACGCGCTTTCATACGACGCGCCTGGAAATCCCCCATGTTAGAACACGAAGAAATTTCACGATAGGTATTTTGACTTGGCACCCACACTTCCAGGTCATAGGTTTTGGTCGCACCAAAGCCCATATCACCACCACACAGGATGATTTTACGGTACGGCAAGCCCAGCGCCTGCAAAATGCCTTCTGCATGACCGGTCAACTCTTCCAGTGCCTGCATAGAATCTTCAGGTTTAACGATTTGCACCATTTCTACTTTATCGAACTGGTGCTGACGGATTAAGCCACGCGTATCACGGCCATAAGAACCGGCTTCACTGCGGAAACATGGGGTATGCGCAGCATATTTCAGCGGTAAACGGTCCGCATCAATAATTTCGTCACGGACAAAGTTGGTGACTGGCACTTCCGCGGTTGGAATTAAATAGAACTCTTTTTCGCCCTGCAGCTTAAACAGGTCTTCTTCAAATTTTGGTAATTGACCGGTACCACGTAAAGAATCGGCATTGACCAGGTACGGCACATAGGCTTCGGTATAGCCATTTTTCAGGGTATGTGTATCCAGCATAAACTGGGTTAAAGCACGTTGCAGACGCGCCAATGGCCCTTTTAAAACGCTAAAGCGAGAACCGGTCAGCTTGGTCGCGGTTTCAAATTCTAGACCACCCATCCATTCGCCTAAGTCGGTATGATCTTTGATTTCAAAATCAAATTCGCGTGGTGTACCCCAGGTCAGGATTTCCACGTTATCGGCTTCATCTTTACCTTCCGGCACAGATTCATGTGGCAGGTTAGGAATAGTCAGTGATTTGGTTTCAATTTCCGCCTGTAATTCATTTAAAGCCACTTCGGCTGCTTTAATTTCATCACCAATGGCTGACATACGTGCCATGATTTCTGAAGCATCACCACCGGCTTTTTTAATCTGACCGACCTGTTTGGCACCGGCATTACGCTCGGCCTGTAGAGCTTCCGTTTTGGACTGGATTTCTTTACGGCGAGCTTCCAATGATGCCCATTCTTCTACATTGAGTTGCACACCACGTTTTGCCAAGGCTAAATTTACAGCCTCAATATTATTTCTGAGTAATTTCGGGTCGATCATAGCCAATCTTTTGTAAAGAAAAAAACTGGCTATAGTGTAAGCGCTTCGGGTTAAAAAATACAGTAATCCGCTTCACGGCTGGGGCTTATTACAGCAATCTGGCGCAGTTTTTTCACAATTTACTGGGCCGGATACTTCGGCAAACTTGGCAGATATTCAGCTTTAATCAGTTTGTCCACCGCATAATACGGCAGCTCCAGTTCCGGCATGCCTTCTGCATAGGAAGCCAGCTCATACAATGGATAGACAAACACCAGCCCATTGGCGCCATAATAAAAATTGTCACTCAGTCGCAGTTTGTCACGCTGGATGTCGTGCTCATTCAGCCAGTTGTAATTATGGTTAAACAGTTCTTGTACCAGTTTGGCTTCACTATTCGGCAGCAGAATATCCTGCAAGGCCAGACGTTTCTTGCTGTTTAAATCAAAGGTCACAAATTCCTGATGATGCATACCATGCGCCGCCCCGGCCGGATAACTATAGCTTTGCATGCTAAAGGTAGCCAGACGGCCATGCTGGCCAATATAACGTACATAGGTAGAACTCAGGCTAAGACGGTTAGGCTCCTCTGTGCTATTGGCCTCTGATGCTGACGATGCTGACGATGCTGACGATGCTGACGATGCTGACGATGCTGACGATGCTGACGATGCTGACGCAGTAGAAGCGGCATCTTCACTAAATGCAATCGGGTCAGCCTTTTTAATCCGCTGCATAAAATACGCATTGATCCACGGCACATTGGTATTGACCGTCTGAATATCGTATTCGGTACAGCCCTCTTCATCACAGCGCTGCTGCTGTTTCAATTCCACCGGCACCACTTTGGCCTGAATCATGGGAATGGCAGCTGCCTGAGTCTGACTTTGCTCGGCCTCCACCTGAGGTGCGGCATCCTGCTTCGGCTGACAGGCGCTTAACATTAATGCCGTGGTCAGTGCGATGGTCGTGGTGAGCAGATTTGATTTCAGATGTTGCATTGCATTTCCCCTATGTTCATGCTGCAATTTTCAGCAGTTTTCACCCCGCAAAGGCGTTGTATACGCTCAATTTAGCTATTTACCACTATATAAAACTCCTGCTGTTCGATCCTAGAGCAGTTCTGTAACCTGCGATAAAAAATGAAAAATCAACCAAAAACCATCCGCAGCGGTACATACCAAAATTTATAATATTCCATTAAAATTCATAATGATAATTTTAAAATAAAATCAAATCCTGACTGCACCCTAATCGTGCATCTGCGGCCCATTCAACGGGAAAAATAAATTATCCCAAGATTTATCCACAGAAATTGTGGATTCTTTCACAGAGCAAAAGCAGACAGATCAGCCGTGATTCTGGTTAACCCTTATTTTTGGTTAATTTTTAACCATTTTCAGGGAGGGCAATTTTTATTGCCATTTCATGCATGTCCGCATGGCTCAACTCGCTCAATTGACTTTCCGTTCAATCCTACCATTGGACGATTATTCACCTAAAAATAAAGGAGCCATTAAAATGGCTCCTCTATGTTTTTGCTTTCACAGATAAAATCTTTTTTAAGAAATGATCATCATCCCTTATTGATCAATAATATCTGTGCCTTTTGGCGGGGTGAAGTTAAAGGTCGAGTTGGCAATGTTCGGGTTCACCTTCACATTGTTAAAACGTACATAGGTGGTTTGACCTAAAGAATCTTCCAGAATCATCAGGCTTGGTGCTTTGTTGGCACCGAAACTGATGGTCAGACTCTGGAAAGCCCCTTCATCACTTTTTGGATACAGGGTGTAATAGGTTTTGCCTTTGTTCGGCTGGGTCACCCGGTATGACTGCATAATCTGGTTGGTATTGCCCGACAATAACAGTGCTGGTGTATTGGCAACCTGCTCATCCAGGTTTTGACGCACGGCCTGCTGCAAGTCCGGGTCATAAATCCAGACTGTTTTCCCTGAGGTCACAATGGTCTGTTTGGCCGGACTGGTGGTTTCCCAATAGAATTTACCCGGGCGCGCCACTTTCATTACGCCTTTAAATTCCTGATTCATATGCTGGGCAGTCAGGCCCTTGTTTTTAGGCGCTTTGCCGCTGGTTTTGGTGGTCTGCTCAAAGTTAGCGGTCATACTTTTAATATGACTCAATTGTTTGACCAGATTGGCAGTGGCTTGCTGCTCCGATGCTGCCACAGGCGCAGCATACACAGTCGTACTCATCACTGGTGCCAGCGTTGCAGCACCCAATGCCATAGCACACATGGTTTGACGAAGCATTTTCATAGATTCACCTTTTATTGTTGCATATCGCAATGTATTCATGGACTCATCTTAAACCAAATAAAGTGCCTAAATTTAGAGAAAATAAGAAGTTTTGTATGTTTATTAATATCAAATGTTCTTTTTTATCCATCATCATGAAGATCAGGGTTGCTCTCTTTCCCGATGCGACATGCATAAAAAAACCCACAGAAAACTGTGGGTTTTTGTTCTATTGAATCTTATTCAACAGATACGTAGCGACGGCCAAATTGACCTTTCACTTCGAATTTTACTACGCCGTCAGCAGTAGCAAATAAAGTATGGTCACGGCCCATACCTACATTTGCACCAGCGTGGAATTCTGTACCACGTTGACGAACGATGATGTTACCTGCAGTTACAGTTTGACCACCGTAAACTTTAACACCTAACATCTTAGGATTCGAATCACGACCGTTCTTAGTAGAACCACCGGCTTTTTTAGATGCCATGTCTCATTACTCCTAGTGATTAGCCTGAAATACCAGTAATTTTCAACTCGGTGAACCATTGACGGTGACCTTGTTGCTTACGGTAGTGCTTACGACGACGCATTTTGATGATGCGGATTTTGTCGTGACGGCCATGGCCAACCACTTCTGCAGTTACTTTAGCGCCAGCTACAACTGGAGCACCGATTTGAATGCTATCACCGTTTACAAGCATTAATACGTCATCAAACGTAATAGTTGCGCCAGTTTCAGCTTTCAATAATTCAACTTTAAGGGTTTCACCCTCAACTACACGGTGCTGTTTACCACCGCTTTGGATTACTGCGTACATAATGTACTCCAAACATGCCCGTGTCGTCGTGCCGGTAAAGGGATATACCGATCTTAAAACGAACGCCACTGGGGTTATACAAGGGCAGAGATTTTAAGGGATAACGCTGCAAACAACAAGAGATTTAGCCAAAATATTGCATCAGCCGGCTGTTTATTTTATAAACATGCAACGAAAAGCAACAAAAATGGTCAAAACCCTACATTTTTCATTGATCTAATCAAATTGCTTGTTAGAATCGAAAACGCCAGCATGCTGATGCTATCACCGCTGCCTGTCACCGGGAGGCCATCAGCGCCAGCACGAACAGGAAAGCAGACCATTGCTTCGTACTTCATAACGACAACCACAATGGCCGCACCGCAGATTGCAGATTTCCTGTCCAGACGTTTTTCATTGTTACACTATATCGTTGTTACTTGACACAATTGAGGTTCTCCTTCACATGACCATCGACTTTAAGCAAGATATTCTCGCGCCTGTTGCTTCCGATTTTGCCGCGATGGATCAGTTTATTAATGAAGGCATTACCTCAAAAGTCGCACTGGTTATGGCGGTCAGCAAGCATGTGGTGGAAGCCGGCGGCAAACGTATGCGTCCGATTATGTGCTTACTGGCGGCCAAAGCCTGCGGCGCAGAAGATCTGGAACAGGCGCGCAGACTGGCGGCGATTATTGAAATGCTGCATACCGCAACCCTGGTGCATGATGATGTGGTCGATGAATCCGGCTTGCGTCGTGGTCGTCCAACCGCCAATGCCACCTGGAATAACCAGACCGCCGTATTGGTCGGTGACTTCCTGATTTCACGTGCCTTTGACCTGCTGGTCGATTTAAACAACATGACCTTGCTAAAAGATTTCTCGACCGGTACCTGTGAAATTGCCGAAGGTGAAGTACTACAGTTGCAATCACAGCATCAACCGGACACCACCGAACAGACGTATTTAGATATTATTCACGGCAAAACCTCGCGCCTGTTTGAACTGGCCACCGAAGGTGCCGCCATTTTAACCGGCAAGCCGGAATACCGTGAACCGTTACGTGTCTTTGCCGGCCATTTTGGTAATGCCTTCCAGATCATTGACGATATTCTGGATTACACCTCAGATGCCGAAACCCTGGGTAAAAATATCGGCGATGACCTGATGGAAGGTAAACCGACCTTGCCTTTAATTGCCGCCCTGAAAAATACCACAGGTGCGCAACATGAAATTATCCGCCGCAGTATTGCTACGGGTGGAACCTCCGAATTGGCGCAGGTTATCGAGATTGTACAGACGTCAGGTGCATTGGATTATTGCCAGCAACGTGCCACGGAAGAAACCGAAGCCGCAATTGCGGCCTTAAATGCCTTGCCAGATACAATCTATCGTCAGGCCTTGGTCAATCTGGCCAAGCTGGCCCTGCACCGAATTCAATAAATAGCTTCATCCTTGCCTATGCATATAAAATTTTATGACCTATTCCTGAACATGCAGGATCAGCTGGAAACCACGCCCGCTGATCTTGACGAGCAACTGCTCATTGAGCTGGTCAACCGTATTCGACCAGCCAACACCGAAAATAGCGAAGAAATACAAGAAAAGTTTCAGGCCTTTTTACATGCCCTGCTGATTACGCCCAATGCCGCCAATACCTTACAAAGTTTTGTGCTCTGCTTAATCAGCCAGTACAAACAGACCAGCCTGTATGCCGATACCGGCATCCTGTCTTTAGATGGTTTCTGGAGCCAGCTGTTTCAGCGCCTAGGGGCGCATTTTTTACCGCTGATTAATGATCAGAGCCAGCTGCAGGACTTGCTGCGCCGCATTTTCCATCAGCGCAGTGATAAATACTGGCTGGATGATATTGAAGATCAGCAGTGGCAGCAGCTGTTTCGCCTGCTGAATCAGGGCCATCGTAATCAGGATGATAAAAAACTGATTCGTCAGGAAATCATTAAAGCCATTACCGTGCTGTCCTATCGGGTCAGCGGAATTGGTTTATATCCGGAATTTATTAATGCCCATCCGGAACTGACCGAATACGAATCACCATTTTTAGTGCAGAACCGTGAAATCAACGATTTCATTGTGCAATATAAAAACCTGCATCAAAGTGCCGACAAATTTGAAGCGGTAATTCCACCGGATGCCTCACAGGCGCTGGTGATGATTGACCAGTGCCGTAACGTCAGCCATAAAATTCGCCGGGCCACCAAACGGATTGGGGTCAGTGTCAGCCTGACCTATTTGCTGTCCTTACTGGAACAGTGTCTGGACCGGATTGAACTGCTGCTGAACCTGATTGTTGAAGAAGATGATGTGCGTTATAGCGCCATGGGCGAGCTACTGGTCGATATTACCACCGCGCTGTATAGCGAACGCAGTGTCCGCTCCCTGCTGGCTACCAACAGTGAATTGATGGCCTTGCAGGTGACTGAAAATGCCAGTAAAACCGGTGAACATTATGTAAGTACCGACAAGGCCGGCTTTCTGGAAATGTATAAATCGGCTGCCGGGGCCGGGGTCATTATTGCCACCATGGCCACCCTTAAGGTGCTGGCGGCACGTTTAACCTTGGCGCCGCTGATGCAGGCCTTTATTAACAGCATGAACTACTCGCTGGGCTTTATGCTGATTCATGTGCTGCACTTTACTGTGGCCACCAAACAGCCGGCGATGACCGCTGCCGCACTGGCTTCGACCGTACAGCATCGCAAAGGCTCGAAAATGGCGCAAATTGCCGAGCTGGCCGCGCTGATTATCAATATTATCCGGACCCAGTTTATTGCCATTCTGGGCAATATCTCGATTGCCATTCCGGTGGCCGCCCTAATTGCCTTTATGTGGGATGCGGCGTTGCATGAGCCTTTAATGAACCATGCCAAAGCCAGCAAAATGCTGCATGACCTGAATCCGTTTACCTCTCTGGCAATTCCACACGCAGCCATTGCCGGTGTGTGTCTGTTTTTATCGGGCCTGATTGCTGGTTACTTCGATAATATGGCGGTGTATCGCAAAGTCGGACCACGGCTACAGGCGCATGCCAAACTGAAAAAATGGATGAGTCAGGAACGGCTGGACCGTTTTGCCGCCTATATTGAACGGAACTTGGGCGCACTGGCCGGTAATTTCCTGTTCGGGGTTATGCTCGGCAGTATGGGCACAATTGGTTATATTCTGGGTCTGCCTTTAGATATCCGGCATATTGCCTTTGCCTCGGCCAACTTTATTCAGGGTTTGATGAACGTCAACGGTAGTCCGGAAATTGGCCTGATTATTGTGTCTTTCCTGGGTGTGCTGTTAATTGGCCTGACCAACTTATTTGTCAGCTTTACCCTCACCATTATTGTGGCCCTGCGCGCACGTCGGGTACGTTTTGAACAGTGGAAGCCATTGGCCAAACTGGTCATGACCCATTTCCTGACCCGGCCCAGTGACTTTTTCTGGCCACCGAAGCAACCTGTTGAAGTTGAAGAACAATCTGGCCCGGCCAAGGGTCATCATTAAGGAGTTTGTTAATTTATTTTGTCATGTGTTAAAAAGAATTGAAAAAGAAATTAGCATAATTTATACAGGCTTGAAATGAAGTGTACTGGCGAGTACACTTTAATCCATTACCGGACTGCGCTCGGATCAGCTAAACTAACCAGGATTTCGGCATGCCTAATTTTTTGCTTTATCTCGGTGGTTTGTTGTGTTTTTTCAGCGTGTTAATGCTTTATGTTCCAGCGCTCACTGCCCTTGATTCGGCAATTGTAGACTGGTTCAGCCAGCACCGTAACGAGATGTTGAATTCACTAATGACGGGATTATCTGTCGTTGGTGGCATGCCATTTGTATTATTTTTATCCAGTCTTTGGTGTCTGTATCTGGCCAGGCAGAAGGAATATGCAAATATCGTGCTGGTCAGCATTGGACTGATGGGGAGTTTTGCCACTGCCTGGATACTCAAGTATCTGATTGCAAGAGAGCGCCCGCCAGAAATGTATCATCTGGTCAATAGCTATGGTGCCTCATTTCCCAGCGCACACAGTTTTTATGCCGCAACGCTGGGCTGTCTTGCAATTTATGTGTCAATGCAACATCCCGCACATAAAGCCATTGTAATATGTGCTGTTATGTGGATGTTGCTGATGGGAATTTCAAGAGTGTATCTTGGCGTACATTTTCCCTCAGATGTCCTGTCAGGCTGGAGCATAAGTTTTATCTGGATCACGCTGCTCTATCTGATCTTGATCAAGTACAGCCAGCGCAAACCAATGAATAATTTTTAGATAGATAAAAATCTAATTGAGGTGGAAGAATGATGTCTGCAAAGCTTTGGGCCCCTGCCCTCACTGCTTGCGCATTGGCCACAAGCATCGCGCTTGTGGGTTGTAGCAAAGATCCAAATGATGCGCAGCAAGCTGCAGCCCAGCAGCAAATGCCTCCAACAGAAGTTGGGGTCATTGTTGTACAGCCACAAAGTGTCGAGCAGTCTGTTGAACTTTCCGGCCGTACCACTGCCTTTGAAATTTCTGAAGTTCGCCCGCAAACCAGCGGTGTGGTGCAGAAACGTCTGTTTACCGAAGGTAGCTATGTACGTGAAGGTCAGGCCTTATATGAAATTGATTCACGGACCAACCGTGCATCGGTAGATAGTGCCCGTGCAGCATTGGCACGTCAGCAGGCCAATCTGAACGTTTTACGTGTCAAAGAAGGCCGTTATCGTCAATTGGTGGGCAGCAATGCCATTTCCAAACAGGAATATGATGACATTGTGGCGCAGGTGAAACTGGCAGAAGCAGATGTCGCGGCCACCCGTGCCGAACTGCGCAATGCAGAAATTAACCTGGGTTACTCAACCGTACGTGCACCAATTTCAGGTCAGACCAACCGTTCTACCGTGACGGCAGGTGCATTAGTGACTGCCAGCCAGCAGGAACCGTTAGTGACCATTCAGCGTCTGGACCCGATTTATGTGGATATCAACCAGTCGAGTGCTGAACTGCTACGTTTACGCCAGCAGCTGAGTAAAGGTGATTTAAACAGCAGTAACAACACCACAGTCAAGCTGAAACTGGAAGATGGTAGCTATTATCCGGTTGAAGGCCGTCTGGCATTCTCCGATGCCAGCGTTAATCCGGATACGGGTACCGTGACTTTACGTGCAGTATTCCCGAATCCAAACCATCTGTTATTGCCAGGCATGTTTGCCACTGCACAGATTGTGCAAGGGGTAATTCCAAATGCCGTGCTGATTCCACAAGCTGCCATTACCCGTACCCCAACCGGTCAGGCCATGGCGATGCTGGTCAATGCCAAAGGTGTGGTTGAACCACGTCCAGTGACCACAGCCGGTATTCAGGGTAAAGACTGGATTGTGACTGAAGGTCTGCAAACTGGCGATAAAGTTATTGTAGAAGGTATTGCCAAAGTCAAGCCGGAACAGAAAGTGGTAGCCAAACCATATCAACCGCAAGCTGCCGCGCCACAAGGTGCCCAGCAACCTGCTGCATCAGATAAAGCAAAACAACCAGCAGATCAGGCGGATGCTCAAGCTGAACAAAAAGCTACTTCAAATACATAAGGGGTAGACTTCAATGGCTCAATTTTTTATTCATCGCCCGATTTTTGCATGGGTGATTGCACTGGTGATCATGTTGGCGGGTATTCTAACCCTATCCAATATGCCCATTGCCCAGTATCCGACCATTGCGCCGCCAACGGTCACCATTTCTGCGACCTATCCGGGTGCTTCGGCTGAAACTGTTGAAAACACAGTAACCCAGATTATTGAACAGCAGATGAATGGTCTCGATGGCTTGCGTTATATTTCATCGAACAGTGCCGGTAACGGTTCTGCGTCTATTGCGCTGAACTTTGAACAAGGCGTCGATCCTGACATTGCCCAGGTTCAGGTACAGAACAAATTACAGTCTGCCACCGCCCTGCTGCCGGAAGATGTCCAGCGTCAAGGGGTGAGGGTCACCAAATCAGGCGCCAGCTTCCTGCAAGTTCTGGCCTTCTATTCGCCTGATGGCAGCATGTCAGCAAATGACATCAAAGACTATGTTAACTCCAATATTTCTGAACCCTTAAGCCGTGTGGCGGGGGTCGGTGAAGTTCAGGTGTTTGGTGGTTCCTATGCAATGCGCATCTGGCTGGACCCAGCCAAAATGGCCAGCCTGCAAGTCACCCCAAGTGATATTGCCACAGCCATTCGTACCCAGAATGCCCAGGTCGCTGTCGGTCAGTTAGGTGGTGCACCCGCCATAGAAGGTCAGGTGCTCAACGCAACCGTAACGGCACAAAGCCTGCTGCAAACCCCAGAACAGTTCAGCAATATCTTCCTGAAAAATACTGCTTCAGGTGCACAGGTGCGTCTGGGTGATGTAGCTCGTGTAGAACTCGGTGCAGACAACTATCAGTTTGATTCCAAATTCAACGGCAAACCTGCCGGTGGTGTTGCGATTAAACTGGCAACTGGTGCCAACGCGCTGGATACCGCCCAAGCCGTTGAAGAGCGCTTAAAGCTGTTACGTCCAAACTACCCGCAAGGGATGGTCGATCAGCTGGCCTTTGACACCACACCATTTATTGAATTGTCGATTAAGAGTGTTGTTAAAACCTTAATTGAAGCGATTATTCTGGTATTCCTGGTGATGTTCCTGTTCCTGCAGAACTGGCGCGCCACTATTATTCCAACCATGGCCGTACCGGTGGTGGTCTTGGGGACCTTTGCCGTCATCAACATGTTCGGCTTCTCGATTAACACCCTGACCATGTTTGCGATGGTTCTGGCGATTGGTTTGCTGGTCGATGACGCGATTGTCGTGGTGGAAAACGTGGAACGTGTCATGGTCGAAGAACATCTCGACCCTGTGGCAGCCACTGAAAAGTCAATGAAACAGATTTCTGGCGCGTTAATCGGGATTACCTCGGTGCTGTCTGCGGTATTCGTACCAATGGCATTCTTCGGTGGTACGACCGGGGTGATTTATCGTCAGTTCTCGGTGACCCTGGTCACGGCAATGGTACTGTCGCTGATTGTAGCCTTAACCTTTACCCCTGCCCTGTGTGCGACCATGCTGAAACAGCATGATCCGAACAAGCCAGAAAGCAACGGTCTGTTTGCGCGCTTCTTCCGCTGGTTTAACCGCAGCTTTGACAAGCTGTCGGTGAAATATCAGGGCGGTGTGAACCGTATGACCCACAGCAAGATTTTCTCCGGAATTATTTACGGTGCAGTGCTGGTTGTGATTGTGCTGTTATTCCAGAAACTGCCATCTTCATTCCTGCCGGATGAAGACCAAGGTGTGGTGATGACACTGGTGCAATTGCCACCAAATGCCAGTCTGGAACGGACTGACAAAGTCGTCAGCACCATGACCAACTACTTCCTGGAAAATGAGAAAGAGCATGTCGAGTCTGTGTTTAGTGTGGCCGGCTTCTCCTTCACCGGGGTTGGACAAAACGCAGGTCTGGCCTTCATTAAGCTGAAAGACTGGTCAGAACGTACTTCGCCAGAATCTCAGGTCGGTGCGATTATCCAGCGTGGTATGGCACTGAACATGATTGTTAAAGATGCTTCTTACATCATGCCACTGCAATTGCCTGCTATGCCTGAACTGGGCGTGAGTGCCGGCTTTAACCTGCAGCTGAAAGATGCCAGCGGTCAGGGTCATGAAAAACTGACCATGGCACGTAACATCATTTTAGGTGAAGCAGCCAAAGATCCACGTCTGGCCGGGGTTCGTCCAAATGGTCAGGAAGATACACCACAGTACCGCGTGATTGTGGACCATGCGCAGGCCGGTGCCTTGGGCGTGAGTATTGCTGAAATTAACAGCACCATGGGCATGGCCTGGGGTGGTTCGTACATCAATGACTTTATCGACCGCGGTCGTGTCAAGAAAGTCTATGTTCAGGGTGAAGCAGGCTCACGTATGATGCCGGAAGACCTCGATCAATGGTATGTACGTAATAACCGCGGCGAAATGGTACCATTCTCGGCCTTTGCAACCGGTGAATGGACTTATGGTTCACCACGTTTAGAGCGTTATAACGGCGTATCCTCCATGAACATTCAGGGTACACCAGCGCCTGGCGTCAGCTCGGGTGATGCGATGGTGGCCATGGAAGAAATTATTGCCAAGCTGCCAGACATGGGCTTGCAAGGTTTCGACTATGAATGGACCGGTCTGTCACTGGAAGAACGTGAATCGGGTGATCAGGCACCATTCCTGTATGCCCT
Organism: Acinetobacter sp. Q85-2; assembly: GCF_013420555.1. NCBI lineage: Bacteria > Pseudomonadati > Pseudomonadota > Gammaproteobacteria > Moraxellales > Moraxellaceae > Acinetobacter > Acinetobacter sp. Q85-2. The sequence goes on along the minus strand of NZ_VOXW01000001.1, from coordinate 129,895 downwards.
GTCATTGTTAATTGTCTTCCTGTGTCTGGCAGCGCTGTATGAAAGCTGGTCAATTCCGTTCTCGGTATTACTGGTCGTACCATTAGGTATTGTCGGTGCCCTGTTCCTGACCTTCAGCGGGATGGTGCTGTTCCAGAACCCGAACCTGTCGAATAACATCTACTTCCAGGTGGCGATTATTGCGGTGATTGGTCTGTCTGCGAAAAACGCGATCCTGATTGTCGAATTCGCCAAAGAGTTGCAGGAAAAAGGTGAAGACCTGTTTGAAGCCACTTTACATGCGGCAAAAATGCGTTTACGTCCAATTATCATGACCACTTTAGCCTTCGGTTTTGGTGTACTGCCGCTGGCCCTGTCTTCAGGTGCAGGTGCAGGTAGCCAGCACTCGGTCGGTTATGGTGTTCTGGGCGGCGTAATCAGTTCGACCTTGTTGGGTATCTTCTTTATCCCGGTATTCTACGTGTGGATTCGAAGTATCTTTAAATACAAACCAAAACAACAAAATCATCAGGAGCATGTATCGTGATGCAAAACTTATGGTCTCTTACAGGCCGTGGTATTGCGGTTTCTGCCCTTGCGCTTGCTTTGACAGCCTGTCAGAGTATGCGCGGGCCAGAGCCGGTTGCTCAGGCGAATATTCCGAGCAGCTATAGCAATGCTTCCGGAAGCTCTGTTGCAGAACAGGGTTATAAAGATTTCTTTGCCGATCAGCGCCTGCTACAGGTGCTGGATCTGGCCTTGACCAATAACCGTGATTTACGTACTGCGGCGCTGAACATCCAGCGTGCCCAGCAACAGTACCAGATTACTGAAAATAACCAGTTACCGACCATTGGCGCCAGTGGCAGCGTGTTACGTCAGGACACCATGAGCAATCAGGGTCGTGGCCCAAGCACCTCCTATAACGTAGGTTTAGGGGTCACCGCCTATGAGCTGGATTTCTGGGGTCGGGTCCGTAGCCTGCGTGACAATGCACTGGATAATTTCCTGGCCACCCAGAGCGCCCGTGATGCCACGCAAATTGCCCTGATTGGTCAGGTATCTCAGGCCTGGCTCAGCTATTCCTTTGCCAATGCCAACCTGAAACTGGCCGAGCAAACTTTAAAGGCCCAGCTTGAATCGTATAACCTGAACAAAAAACGTTTTGACGTTGGCATCGACAGCGAACTACCGGTACGTCAGGCGCAAATTTCAGTCGAAACCGCGCGTAATGATGTAGCTAACTATAAGACTCAGGTGGCGCAGGCACAAAACCTGCTGAATCTGCTGGTGGGTCAACCGGTTCCGGCCAATCTGCTGCCGGCACAGCGTATTACCCGCATTACCTCCAATACTGCAATTGGTGCCGGCTTACCAAGTGATCTGCTGGTAAACCGTCCCGATGTTCGTGCAGCGGAATACCGTCTGTCTGCCGCAGGTGCCAATATTGCCGCAGCGCGTGCCCGTCTGTTCCCGACCATCAGCCTGACCGGTTCCGCCGGTTATGCCTCGGCCGATTTAAGTGACCTGTTCAAATCAGGTAACTTTGTCTGGTCAATTGGTCCAAGTCTGGATATTCCAATCTTTGACTGGGGCACACGTCAGGCCAATATCCGCATTTCAGAAACCGATCAGCAGATTGCGCTGTCAGATTATGAAAAGTCGATTCAGACCGCTTTCCGTGAAGTGAATGATGCCTTGGCAGTGCGTGAAAATATTGGTGACCGGATTGCCGCACAGCGCCGTCTGGTTGAAGCCACCAATACCACCTATCGTCTGTCGGAAGCCCGTTTCCGTGCCGGCATTGACAGCTATCTGACCGTACTGGATGCACAGCGTGCCTCTTATGCAGCCGAGCAAGGGCTGTTATTGCTGGAACAGGCCAATTTGAACAATCAGGTGGAACTGTACAAAACCTTGGGTGGCGGCCTGAAAGCCAACACTTCAGATCAAGTGACCCAGCAGCCGTCTGTGGCAGAACAACGCCGCGCTGCTCAGCAATAAGATTGTCTGAGTTGCAGCGTCAAGCATCAGGGTGATTTCATTCTTATCGCTTGATAATCAAGCCAGTGAGCCTCGCGCTGACTGGCTTTTTCTTTGCCTGATGATGTGCCTGGATCATCCATTAAATAAAAGTAGCTCGATAGAGTGATGAGCAAAGCAAAGAAATCCTGTTTTGCTTGTAGTGACTCGCCAAAGGACTGGATGCACATCTGCCCGTATAAAACTGTAAAAGAGATGTTTTGATTGCATTTTGCCCGCAGTTTTTCTATCTTCATCAGCAATCTATTGTTATTGGTCATCACATGTTACTGAGTAATTTGGAATCTGTACCCGGACACACCATTCGCCAGCAAATTGATGTGGTATATGGCAGCACGGTACGCAGCAAGCATGTCGGCCGTGACCTGCTGGCCGGATTGAAAAATATTGTCGGTGGTGAGCTGACAGCCTATACCGAACTGCTGGAAGAATCGCGTCAGGAAGCCATGAACCGGATGATCGACAAAGCGCGCAGCATGGGTGCCAATGCCATTGTCGGAATCCGTTTTTCTACTTCCAACATTGCCCAGGGTGCATCTGAACTGTTCGTTTATGGCACGGCGGTGATTGTCGATCCAATCATGCCAAAACTGCCTGATCCCTTCCCTGCACAGGACTAAGTCATGGATGGATTGCTTCTGCAGCTGCTGATTTTTGCGGTACTGTTTGCCGTTGGCTTCGGTTTTGGCCGCTATAACGAACGCAAGCATTTTCAATATCTGGCCGAACAGGAACAGCGACTGGCCTATATCCAGCTCGACAGCAGCCGCTTTAAAAGCACCGACCTACCCGGCCAACTGGTCAGCAGCAATGTGGTAATTTCACATGATTACTTTAAATATGCAATTGCCAATGTGCAGAATTTACTCGGTGGCCGCCTGACCAGTTATGAAAGTGTGGTGGAACGTGCGCGCCGCGAAGCAATTGTACGCTTAAAGCTGGAAGCCGAGAAAATGGGCGCCACCCAGATTTTAGGTCTGCGTTTAAGCACCACCGAACTGGGGATGCAAGGTGGGATGGTGGAAGTGTTTGCGTATGGGACGGCCATCAAGAAATAAGCTGATGGCCTGATCTGTCTTCATCTCGTCAAATGCTCTGGAACGTATTACTTCACCTTCATTTTACGGATCATTTTATACAGCGTACTTGGCGACAGACGCGACACCCAAACCCCCAGTTTTTCCTTGGCGCCACCGACCACAATATATTCCTCACCCGCCAGCAAGGCACTGACCGTGGTCTGGGCAAACAGGTCCGGCTCCAGACCGTTTTCAATCGCTTCATCCTGATGGCCCTGCGGTTTGCCTTCGCCATTTAAGGCATTAAAAGATACATTGGTTTTGACAAAGCCCGGGAAAATTACCGAAACCTCGACGCCATCTTGCGCCACTTCCGCACGCAAACTGTTGGCCCACATATGAATTGCGGCTTTGGCCGCCGAATAAGAGGCACGGTACTGGGTGCCGAGCAAACCGGCGACACTAGAGACAAAGGCAATCCGTCCCGATTTCTGGGCAATAAAGGTCGGTAACACGGTTTTGGTCAGGAACACCTGCGAGAAATAATCGACTTCCATAATGGCACGTTCTGTCTGCATGGTGGTGTCCTGAATCAGCGCGCGCTGGCTAAGACCGGCATTGTTAATCAGCCAGTCTATCCGGCCTTTGGCCGCTAACACCTGCGCATAAGCATGCCGTACCTGTGATTCATCGGTAATATCGGCACAAACTGACACATGGCGTTCCGGGTTCAGTAAAGTCACGCGCACCTTTTCCAGTTCTTCATAACGGCGTGCGGTCAGAATGACGTCGGCACCTTGCAAGGCACATTCTTTGGCCAAGGCTTTGCCCAATCCGGAAGATGCCCCGGTAATCCACACCACTTTCCCTGTTAAATCCTGCTTGGCCATGAATCTGTCCCTCTATACGTTCATTTGTTGTGATGAATATCAGTGTAACCGCGCTCTGGCTGCGGGTCATTGCCCACAAAGCCCAGAAAATGATTGAAATACTGTTCCGTTATGCGGGTATCAAACTGGGTGCCGAGTTTTTCCAGCCGCTTATAGCCAAGCTGGGTGGTCAGCTGAATCACCCCGGTCAGGGTTTTATCGACCATAAAATTAAACTTCAGCATTTTCTTTGGCTCGCGGACCAGACTGGTCACGCCCTGATCGACAATCTGGGTAAAAGCCCGAAAGGCTGGCTGGATATAGGCACTATTGCCCTGCCGGATTTGTTCGACACAACCCAAGGTTTCTTTAATCAGCACATTATCGACCGGATAGGCCACATAGGCCTGCCCCTCTTTTTCATAGGTTTTCTGCTGCAGATAATTCACCATCGGCACCAGACGGTCATTGCCAAAAAAGGACACCGACCACGGCATATATTTTTGCACGGTGTCCATCACCTGCTGCACAATCTTTTCCGATTCACGGTCGGGCGAGCTGCTGGTCCGGGCAATTTCACCAAACACCTGATCGACAATTTCACAGGAAATATGTGACAGCACCTCGCCTAAAGGCTTGGCCAGACTGTGCGGATTACCCTGGTTAAACTGTTGATGTAACTGCTGAAAACGCTGATAGGTAGCTGGGCTTAATTTTAGTGCGATTGAATAGGTCATTGTTGTTCTCGCTTTTTTCGTCGTTGTTCTGCGAACTTTGCGCATTGTTATTTGCCTACATCATACGACGAGTAAGTGCAGATGCCAATTGCTTAAACAAGCCAATGATTCAGGCTGCCTAAGTCGCCATTTTTTTTGCTACAATAGATGCAATTTTTTATCTACTTTTGATCTGTTCGAACTATGACTGATTCAGCGCAAAATATTGCTACAACTTACGATCCGACCGCGATCGAGAAAAAATGGTACCAAACGTGGGAAGAGCGCGGTTACTTCAAGCCGTCTGAAAAAGGCGAGTCTTTCTGTATCATGATTCCGCCACCAAACGTCACCGGTAGCTTGCACATGGGTCATGGTTTTAACAATGCCATCATGGATGCATTAACCCGTTATAACCGTATGTCAGGTAAAAATACCTTATGGCAACCGGGGACTGACCACGCCGGTATTGCAACACAAATGGTGGTAGAGCGTCAGCTCGGTGCGCAAGGCATTAGCCGTCATGACTTGGGCCGTGAAAAGTTCATCGAAAAAGTATGGGAATGGAAAGAACAATCTGGCGGTAACATTACCCGTCAAATCCGTCGCCTCGGTTCTTCTGTCGACTGGTCACGTGAACGCTTCACCATGGATGAAGGTTTATCCAACGCAGTGAAAGAAGTGTTTGTAAAACTTCACGAAGAAGGCTTGATTTACCGCGGTAAACGCCTGGTGAACTGGGACCCTAAACTGCAAACTGCCCTTTCTGACTTAGAAGTTGAGTCTGATAAAGAAGAACAAGGTTCACTTTGGCACTTCAAATATTTCTTTGAAGATAAGTCACTTCGCACGCACGATGGTAAAGATCACATCGTGGTTGCAACCACGCGTCCTGAAACATTGTTGGGTGATACAGCGGTTGCGGTTGCCCTTGATGATGAACGTTATGCGCACCTTGTCGGTCAAAACATTATCCTGCCAATTACAGGTCGTGCGGTTCCTATCGTTAAAGACGAATACGTTGATAAAGAATTCGGTACAGGCTGTGTAAAAATCACCCCTGCCCACGACTTCAATGACTATGAAGTAGGTAAACGCTGCGAGTTGCCAATCATCAACATCTTCAACAAAAATGCTGAAGTGTTGGCCGAGTTTGAATACATCGCAAAAGCGGGTGAGCAAATTTCTAAAACCATTCCTGCCCCAGCGAACTACATTGGTTTAGAGCGTTTTGAAGCACGTAAAAAGTTAGTCGAACAAGCAGAAGCTGAAGGCTGGTTAGACCAAATTCAACCGTACACATTGAAACCACCTCGCGGTGACCGTTCAGGTGTGATCGTTGAGCCATTATTAACAGACCAATGGTATGTGAAGATTGCACCGCTTGCGAAACCTGCAATTGAAGCAGTTCAAGACGGTCGTATCAAATTCGTACCTGAGCAATACAGCAACATGTACATGGCGTGGATGAACAACATTCAAGATTGGTGTATCTCTCGTCAATTGTGGTGGGGTCACCGTATCCCTGCTTGGTACGATGCAGAAGGTAATGTTTACGTTGGACGCTCTGAGGAAGAAGTTCGTGCGAAAAACGGTATTGCCCCTGAAGTTGAATTGAACCAAGACGAAGACGTATTGGATACATGGTTCTCTTCTGGTCTTTGGACATTCTCAACTTTAGGTTGGACAGGTGACGAAGCGAAAGACAAAGAAAACTATTTCTTAAATACTTTCCACCCGACTGATGTATTGGTGACAGGTTTTGACATCATCTTCTTCTGGGTTGCTCGTATGATCATGCTTACGATGCACTTCATGAAAAATGAAGATGGCACACCACAAGTACCATTCAAAACTGTGTATGTACACGGTTTGGTACGTGATGGCGAAGGTCAGAAGATGTCTAAATCTAAGGGTAACGTGCTTGACCCATTAGATTTGATTGACGGTGTTGATCTTGAAACTTTAGTACAAAAACGTACCACAGGTTTGATGAATCCGAAACAAGCAGCGAAGATTGAAAAATCGACCCGTAAAGAATTCCCTGAAGGGATTCAATCTTACGGTACAGATGCAGTTCGTTTCACCTTCTGTGCGCTTGCCAACACAGGTCGTGACATTAAGTTCGACATGAAACGTGTTGAAGGTTACCGTAACTTCGCCAACAAAATCTGGAACGCAACCCGTTTCGTGATGATGAACTGCGAAGAGCAAGTGATTGGTCAAGACGTTCGTCAAGACCTTTGGGAATTGCCTGAGCAGTGGATTGTCAGCCGTCTACAAAAAGCGGAAGCTGCGGTTCAACAAGCCTTTGCGACCTATCGTTTAGACTTGGCTGCACAAGCGATTTACGAGTTCATTTGGAATGAATACTGTGACTGGTATGTCGAGCTGACGAAACCGGTTCTGAATGACGAAAACGTATCGGTTGAACGTAAAGCTGAAGTGCGTCGTGTGCTTCTTTCTGTAATGGAAGCCTCTTTACGTTTGGCACATCCGTTGATGCCTTACTTAACAGAAGAAATCTGGCAAACACTTGCGCCGAAACTCAACATTTCTGGCGAAACGATTATGCTCGCACAGTACCCTGTTGCTGACCAAGCATTAGTGAATGAACAAGCTGAAGCAGATATGCAATGGCTGCAAGGTTTGATTGGTGCGGTACGTAACATCCGTGGTGAAATGGGCCTAGGTAATGCGCGTTTGTTGCCTGTTCTTCTTCAAAACACAACGGATAGCGAGAAAGCACAAATCGCACGTATTGAACCGTTGTTTAAAGCATTGGCGAAAGTTGAAAGCATTACTTTCCTTGCAGATGCTGAACAACCGCCATTGTCTTCATCATCTGTAGTTGGACATGTGTCTGTATTCGTTCCTATGAAGGGTTTAATTGACCCGAAAGCGGAATTGGGTCGTCTACAAAAAGACTTAGACAAGGTTCAAAAACAGCATGACCAAATTGCAACTAAACTTTCGAATGAAGGTTTTGTGGCAAAAGCACCTGCGGCTGTGGTTGAAGGCGAGAAAGTAAAACTTGCTGAGTTTGCGGATCAGTTAGCGAAGATTAAAGCGAATATGGAGCAAATTGCAGCGCTTTAAGGTGTTGTTAGTTTGGTTCAAAAAAATCCCCTCTTCGTGAGGGGATTTTTTATTTCCATTTTTGGCAAATGTCTTCAAATGCAACGTCTTTCCATTGCTCTTTCCATAACGTCCAATATGGAATATCACTAGAAGATGGCTCAGGATTACAACGATCTATAGTAACGATAGATGGGAGTACTATTGAATCTCCTACTAGCAATGCATCACCTTGATGCAAGCTAGGCAAAATATCGATAATACCACCAAGCGAATCGGGTAAAAGTTTTCTTACATAGTTTTGATCGACAGGGTTTGTAAGTCGCATCGAAATAAAATTATTACATTGAGCAAAAATAGTTTCAGAAATTTCTGATGGTCTTTGACTAGATAACATTAATGTTATCCCATACTTTCTTCCTTCTTTAGCAATTCGCTCGATTGCAATTTTAGATGCTCGATACTTTGTTAGTTCACTGTTAGGAACATACTTATGTGCTTCTTCGTAAACCATTAAAATAGGAACATCATTATTAATTTTCTCTTCAGCATTAAGCTCAAATCTATGTCTTTTATAAAAATATCCATAATCGAATATTAATCTAGAAATTACTGAAACAGTAATTGTCAGCACTTCAAATGGAACATCACTTAAATCAATTACAGTAATATTAGATTCTTTATCTTTTTCAAAGCCTAAAATTTGTTTAAGAACATTCACAAACTCTATATCTTTAAGGTCGTTATTAAACATAAAACTTAAACGATCTTGTCTAATTTTTTCACTCAAACGATTATAGAATTTATCTAATGTTCCATCAGCATACATACCCTTATTAACATACGAATTTTTCGTAGGTAAAAACTTTAATTGCCTATCAAAAAAATAATTGATTTTTTCATCATCATTTTGAAAATAATAACCAACATCCTTATCAATATTTGCATCATCAATCATGCAATTATCTGGATTTTTAGAACTTTTAGTTTCATTTTTTAAATTAAAAATAGCATTAATAACTTCGTTTAAATCAAATTTTATTGGAGTATCATAAAAAATATTAGATATATCAGGGTTATGCTTTTTCTTATTAAGTGTAACTATTTTCCTAAATATTGAAGACTGATTATAATTATCACGTTCACCTGTATCCAATAAAATTTCTTCTAACTCATCACTATTAAGTAACCAATATGGTATTTCCAACGTATTAATATCTAAAAAATTAGCATTCGGAAATGCATTTTTATATTCAGAGTGAATATCAAAAATAATAATATGAGAATTATTCAGACTAAACTTACCACTTTTTGCAGATACTGCTGTTTGTAGAATTTTAGATAACGTATGTGACTTTCCTGAGCCTGTTGAACCCAAAATGGCAATATGTTTATTAAAGAACTTATTACCATCTATTGGTATTAGAACATTTTTATTAGTACTTAATTTACAAAAATTTAAACGTTTATCCTCTGAAATTGAATTATAAATCGCTCTAATATCCTCTAATGTAGCTGGTTGCACTAACTTAGGTGGAATTGCAATTGTGTCGCCACCTCTTGTAAATTCACCATCTTCCAATACACCTAATGGTAATGCTTCTATTAGATAAATTCTTTGGGTATTGTGATCAATTCCAATTGTAAAATTTTCAATAACAGCAATCAGTATGGCATCATCATTATTAGTCACTCTAATGTATGATCCAACTTTTAATGATTCATTAGGCAGCTTAAAATCTTCAAGATTTGTAACCTGCACAATAATTTTATTAGGTTTTACTGATATTACTTCTGCTAAACATCCTGTATCACTCACAAATCATTCTCCTCAAACAATCTAAATTTGAAAAATAAATATCAAAAGAATCATCAATATCTATAAATGGATTTTTTGAATACATTTGGTAAATATATTTATTTGAAATTTTTTCTTGATGTAATTGATTAAAATCATCAAGATCATTAATAATTTTCAAAAAAACTCTATAAGGATTACCATAATCTACAACATCTCGTATAAATAATTTAGGATCAAAACTACTTCCTTTATAGTAATAACCATCTTCTATTAAAAAATTTTCACTTATCAATTCTTTTTTAATTTTGCACAGATCTTCATCTTTAAAATTATGTAAATATACATAAGGACAAAATTTTTCAACTTGTCTTACAGCATGTTGATTTGACCATTTATGACTAATACTCTTTAAAAGATTTTTTATTTCATAAAAATCGATACCTGATGCATCTATCAAAAAAAACCTATTAAATTTAGACTGAGTATTATTAAAATATCTTTTTCTTATTGACTTAGAGTACCTTTCTCCACTTATTCTTTCCAAATACCAATGATCAAAAATCATTTTTTTAGAATACTTGAGATCACCAATGAATCGACTTTTCGTAATTTTTCTTTCGGTTTCCAATTGGTTTTTGGCTAAATTTCGTATGATATAGATACTTTTTGCATAAAAAAACTCTGCATCACCACTAGAACATATATTTAGTTCAGATAGTTTTTGCAGTATGGACTCATGCTGTTGATCTAAAGATTGACCATCAATATTAAGAGTTAACTTACTTAAAAATAGTTCTAAATTTTCATCATTTAAACTTAACTCTTCATGAATTTTCGTGGTTACACTCGGTTTATCTTCTTTTTCTTGTGTTTTACTTGTTAAAAGGCTCTCTTTAAGATAAGCAATACTAATAGGAAGTAGGATTTTATCTTGTCCACTTTTATAATGACCAAATAATTTATATTGTATTAATTCTTTACCGTCTTTAACTCTTTTTGAAAAATCTTTAACCATCCAAACTATAGCTTCTTTAATTTTTGATGGCGTAAAATCGCTTTTTTCATAATATTTACATTGTATGGCAACTGTTTCACAGCCTATCTGCTCAATATCAATATCTTCAATACCTTCAACAGTAAAACTAGCATTTTCATCTTCATGGTTCAGGATTTGCAGAATCGTATTATCAAACTGATATAAATAGCCCCTAATTGTATCTATCGCCTGTCTATTTGGCTCAGACATTTTCACCCCTATAGAAATAAAAATTAAAAAAATAATTGATTATTCTATATTCAGTTCAAAAAATTATCTAATATTTTTATACACTTATTTCCTTCTCGGTTAAAGCACCCCATGCTCCAACAACATCTCCAACCCACTCTCTTTTCCCATATACATGAGTCTTTGTTTTTCCGCTTTAAGCTGTTGCTTTACCGCAGACACATCCGCATCAATCTGTTTATACAACTGCTCAATATTGAGTTGCCCTTTGGACTTTTGCACCGCAATTTTGGCTTTATTTGACCATACAAGCGAGTTAATCAATTCCTGCATCTGCTGTTTTAAGGACTGGCTTTGTGCTTCTAACGCCTGTTGGTAAAACTTGAATTGTTCTGTGCTTAAACCTTTGTTTGAACCGTTTTTACTTTGCTCAACTTCAAGCTGAAGTTTCAGTAAAAAGAATAAATCTTCCTGTTCGTATGCTTCATTGGCACGTTGTAAAAGCTCGGTCTTTTCCTCTTTTTTAGCTTCATCGGGCTCACGATCAGGGTGAATGATGGAAGCAATCTTGAGATACACAGTTTTGAGTGATTGATTCACCATCTTTTCAGCTTGCGCTTGTTTTTCTTGCTGACGTTTTAACTTGGCTTGCTCACGTGCTTGTTGGTATTGATCATTATTCCAATCTTCAAATACATCATCGGCTTGGACTGTTTCAGTTTCAGGCTCATCAAAAGTGTCTATATTTTTCTTCTTGTTTTTTTTCTTGCTGTATTCATCTGCCTGCTGATAATAGACATGCATTTTTTCCACTTCATCTAACTGCTTTTGACTCAGCAAATGTGAACCTTGTAGTAACCGTGCTAAAGTTTGGATTTTATCTTCCACCAATGCTGTATTTGATTTCGTGAAACTATAACTACTTAGACCATTCCAAAGTGTCTTCATCTGTTCATACAAAGTGCTATATAACTCACGATACGCAGGCATCAGCGCCTTTTGACTATAGGCACGAATGTCATCTTGGGCATGTTGCCATGCAAGCAATAACTGTTTCTGCTGTTCAATCTCATCAATTAAACGATTCAGCTTTTGATGCTGTGGTGAGACTTCAAGCACCATGTTTGGCATGGTTTTCAGCGCAAAAGGCATAGGGAAGATAAAAGCAAAAGAGAAATTATACCTGATTTATGTGAAAGTATTTTTTGACTCATCTCAGTAAAACTGAAGCAAAGCAAAATCCTGAGCAAATAAGCCTTAACATTACATGGCTTCAGATCAGGTAATTTTTTGAATTAACCAAGTCACTCAAATCATTGCAGTTTATTACGCAACTATAAACATTCAGCCGCCGCAATTCATGCATAGTATCAACAAAGACCAACAGATTATAAAAAGGACATTCACATGGATTGGGCCAGTATTTTTATTCATGACACCACCTGGGCTTTTGCTGCTGAAATTAGCGTGCGTGCCATCCTTATGTTCAGCATGATCATTATCTTTTTACGCCTGACCGGCAAACGGGGGGTGCGCCAGCTGTCAATTTTTGAACTGGCGATTATTCTGTCGCTGGGTTCAATTGCCGGCGACCCGATGTTCACCGAAGATCTGCCGCTGATTCAGGCCCTGCTAATCATGAGCATCGTGATTTTCCTGTATCGTCTGGTGACCTGGTTAATGATGAAATACCAGCCCTTTGAAGATCTGCTGGAAGGCAAGTCACTGTATATTGTCGAAGATGGCGAGCTGGTCTTAGAAAAGATTAAACGCGGTAAAATGTCGCACGATGAATTCTTTGCCGAAATGCGCCAGCAAGGGGTCGAACATCTGGGACAGGTACGGGTCGGTTTACTCGAAAATGATGGCAAGTTCAGCATCCTGTTTTTCTCCAATGATCAGGTGCGGTACGGTTTACCCCTGTTTCCCAAAGCCTGTCAGGAAATCACCGACGTTAAACCGCATACCCATTACGCCTGCGTATACTGTGGCTATACCGATTTTTTGCAACGTGCCGAGCAGATCTGCCCGCGTTGTGACAGCTGTCACTGGACTGAAGCCATCAATACCTTACGGGTAGATTAATCGCGTGTTTTAAATCTCTGTGCCGGTTCATCCACCTTCGCCCAACCGTTTTATCTCAACTTTGGTCATATCTTGGTCTTTAATGGCCCAAGACTGGCACAGTTCCTGCTGTATTTTATTCATGCTTTTTGCTGCTATTTATCTAAAAAGTGGTTATTTCATAACGATTTATCATTAACAAAACGGTTAAAAATTTCGCTTGAGCAATGCTGGAAATCTCGCTTAAGATGAAGCTATGCCGTTGTGCAGAGATAATTAAAACAATCTCATTTGCTTCATTACCTGATAAATCAGTTCCAGGATTGGAATTGCCATGAATAACAGCAAATGACCAATAATCAATACAAAAGGAGTTTTGTACATGACCTCTAAACGCACCCTCACCTCCCTGTTTTGTGCCAGCGCATTCATGCTTGGCCTCAGTGCTTGTAGTGACAATAAAGCTCCAGCTGATGCCAATAGCAACACCAATGCCGCTGCCTCGAGTTCGGGCACCTTAGAGAAAATCAAAAAGTCCGGCACCATTGTGCTGGGTTATCGTGACTCATCCATTCCCTTCTCCTATATTGCCGATACGCCAAATCAGCCGGTCGGTTATGCGCATGACCTGCAACTAAAAGTGGTGGAAGCGCTAAAACAGAAACTGGAGATGCCAGATCTGAAAATCCGCTATAACCTGGTTACCAGCCAGAACCGGATTCCACTGGTCTCTAACGGGACGGTCGATTTAGAGTGTGGCTCGACCACCAACAATCAGGAACGCCAGCAGCAAGTGGCTTTCTCGGTCGGTTTCTTCCAGGTGGGTTCACGTTTACTTACGGCCAAAGATTCCGGCATTCAGGATTTTGCTGACTTAAAAGGCAAAAAACTGGTCACCACCGCCGGTACCACTTCTGAACGTTATATCCGCCAGCATGAAAAAGAACTCGGTATTGGCGAAATTATTTCAGCCAAAGACCATGCCGAATCGTTCCTGATGCTACAAAGTGGCCGTGCGGCTGCCTTTATGATGGATGATATTCTGCTGGCCGGTGAAAAATCCAAAGCCACCGATCCAGACAAATGGGTAATTGTCGGCACGGCGCCAATTCAGGAAATTTACGGCTGTATGCTGCGTAAAGGCGATGCTGAATTTAAACAGGTGGTGGATGATGCCATTAAAGCCACCTATAGCTCGGGTGAAATTAACCAGATGTATAACAAATGGTTCCAACAGCCAATTCCTCCAAAGAACATCAACTTGAACTTTGAAATGTCCGATCAGCTGAAAGACCTGATTGCCAATCCGCACGATCGTGATCAGTAACACTCCAACATAAACCGACTCAGGTAAACACGGATGCTTTACCTGAGTTTTTGAGGAGGACGTATGAATTATAGTTGGAACTGGGGTGTCCTGTTTCAGTCGACCGGCATTGGCGACAGTACCTATCTGCACTGGATTCTCGCCGGTCTGGGCTGGCTGCTGGTGATTGCCATTGTGGCCTGGAGTATTGCCATGCTACTGGGCAGCATTTTGGGGATTATGCGAACCCTGCCCAGCAAAACCGCCCGCACGATTGGCACCGCCTATGTCACCATTTTTCGTAATGTACCGCTGCTGATCCAGCTGTTTATCTGGTTCTATGTGGTGCCCAATTTCCTGCCAGCGCCCATCAAAAGCTGGTGGATGAATGATTTAGGCGCGCATACTTCAGCGCTGATTTCAGCCAGTATCGGGCTGGGACTGTTTACCGCGGCACGGGTCTGTGAACAGGTGCGCACCGGTATTGAAGCCCTGCCACGTGGACAGATCAATGCCGGCTATGCCATGGGTTTTAGTACCGCGCAGTTATATCGCTATGTAATTTTGCCGCAGTCATTTCGCACCATTTTGCCGCCGTTAAGCTCGGAGCTGACCAACTGCGTTAAAAACACCTCGGTCGCCTCTCTGGTCGGGGTGGCTGAAATTATCTCGCAAATGAAAACCATCAGTGAGTACACGCAAAACACCATTGAAATTTATACCATTGTCACCGTTATTTTTATTGTGATTAATATTTGCCTGATTCAGGGCATGAACCTGCTGGAAAAACGTTTACGTGTTCCCGGCCTGATTGCAGGAGAAAAATAATGGAATGGCTCACTGCATTTTTAAATGATTTACAACTGTCCGGGCCGGCGCTCTGGCATGGTTTTACCATTACCTTAAAAGTGCTGGTCATGGCGACCATTGGCGGTATTCTAATTGGCACCCTGCTGGCGTTAATGCGCCTGTCTTCTATTCGCGTACTGAATCTGTTTGCACAAGGCTATGTCAATCTGTTCCGCTCGATTCCCCTGCTGCTAGTGCTAATGTGGTTCTATTTTGCGGTACCGTTTTTCTATACCGCCCTCACCGGGAATTACCTGACCATTGATACCGCGCTGGTGTCGAGTATCGTGGCCTTTATGCTGTTTGAAGCAGCTTACTTTTCCGAAATTGTCCGTGCCGGGATTCAGTCCATTCCCAAAGGCCAGACTGCGGCTGCCTATGCGCTGGGCATGACTTATGGCCAGTCGATGCGGCTGATTATCTTACCGCAGGCCTTTCGCAAAATGACCCCGCTGCTGTTACAGCAGACCATCATCCTGTTTCAGGACTCCACCATGGTTTATGCCATTGGCCTGCTGGATTTCTTCCGTACCAATTATGTCCGCGGCGATTTAATGGCGCTGCTGACCCAATATATTCTATTTGCCGGGCTGGTGTATTTTAGCGTGAGTTTAATCGCCACCTATGCAGTGAAAAAACTACAAAGGAGGCTGACGGTATGACCGAACCCAAGATTATGATTGACCTCCAGAATGTCAGCAAATGGTATAAGGATTTTCAGGTCCTGACCGATTGCAGCACCCAGATTCGTCAGGGAGAAGTGGTGGTGGTGTGTGGACCATCGGGTTCGGGAAAATCGACCTTGATTAAAACCGTAAATGGTCTGGAACCGTTTCAAAAAGGCCAGATTCTGGTTGATGGGATTTCGATTAGCGATCCGAAAACCAATCTGAACAAACTGCGTAGCCGTGTTGGCATGGTGTTCCAGCATTTCGAGCTGTTTCCGCATTTAAGCATTACCGAAAACCTGACCATTGCCCAGATCAAAGTACTGGGCCGCTCGGAAACTGAAGCCAAACAGAAAGGGCTGGCCTATCTGGATCGGGTTGGTTTAAGTTCACAGGCCAACAAGTTTCCGGCGCAACTCTCTGGTGGGCAGCAGCAGCGGGTTGCCATTGCCCGGGCCTTAAGTATGGACCCGATTGCCATGCTGTTTGATGAACCAACCTCGGCGCTGGACCCGGAAATGATTACCGAAGTACTGGACGTGATGGTCGAGCTGGCGCGTGAAGGCATGACCATGATGTGTGTGACTCATGAAATGGGCTTTGCCCGCCAGGTCGCCAACCGGGTGATTTTTATGGATCAGGGCAAGATTGTCGAAGACTGCACCAAAGATGAATTCTTTAATACCCAGCGCGGTGAACGTGCCCAGCAGTTCCTGGATAAAATCCTGCATTAATCCATACGAACACCCTAAATTAAGAAGCAGATCAAACGATCTGCTTTTTTTCATATTCGATTATTCCAGTACCAGACGTGCATTGGTCGGCTGTACCGGCCGGTTATTCGGATGTTCCATCAGCTGTGAAAAAGCCTGAATCTGCTGTCTCGAGGCCTGCTGAATCTGTTTGAAGACAATCCAGCGCACGCCTTCGGTACATGGCGGCGTGGTTAAAGAGCCGTTAAAACGATAATAATCCCGTTGCTCCGGTAAAAATGCCGCGGCTACATCCTGATGGTTTAAAATAATGGCCTCACCGGGTTGCTGCGGTAACTCCTGCCACAGCTGTTTCAGCTTCGGATTTTCCTGACCTTCCTGAAACATAATTGCCAGCACCGCCAGCTCACCGGCAGGTGTAGCATGTACCAGATGCATCTCCATCGCAAAACTTTGCCCCTGAATGGTGTTTTCACTTGGACTATGCAAATGGAACTGCTTGAGTTCAAAGATTTTCTGGTCCAGTTCTAAATGGCTACCCTGCTCAAAATTGACCTGAACCGTGCGCTGGTTATTCACAATGGTTTTGGCCTTGGCCGCATAGTTCAGTTTTAACGGCGGCAACTGTGCCGGTGTGGTCTGGGCAATATTAATGGGCGCCTGATTCATGCCAGCGCAGGCCTGATATTCCGGTTTTAACTGGCTCCATTTATCCGGCGCAGTCTGTGCCGCATAGCTCCAGTCAAAATGACTGCCCTCGGCAGCAAAAGCCATATTCATACTCAAAAGTGCAGTCGCTGCAAAAATACTCCGTTTCATTCTTCAACCTTGAAAACACATCATCAAAAGAGCCTTGATCATCCGTAACCTGCGCCGGCAGGACAAAACCAAATCTTCCAACTGTTTATTGCTTTTGTATCTGATTGGAGCGGTTTTTGAGCGTTATAATTCAGCCTGATGGCCTGATAATGACTTGTCCGGTGCATCGACTTATCAAGTTGTACTGATCAATCACGACGTTGCCGCCCAAACCCACCTTGGTTTCCAGTTCGATGGTGATGCTTTTTTATAAGTCCGGTACTAACAGTTTTCTGGCTGCTGGATCAGCGACTTATAAAACTGATGACGCTTTGCTTAAATCAACCGGCAACAACATGAGGTATTGAAGAAATAGATCAGTAATTTTTCTGGCACTATCTGATTTTTTAGCTCAGCTTTAGCATGGAATTTTCGCGGTCTTACTAGGTATGTTAAGTTTTCTACCGGGATGGATTGGCCTTGAATTTTAGCTGCACCAGCATGAAGCATGATTGATGCTGTGATTTGGCCAACGCCACTTGTCATTGGCGAGTTGATCACAGGATTCCTTATAGAACGAAGTGACTCAATCAAACCAGCTGATGAGTATCTTGCTTATTCAAAAGTCAGTCTTTCTGATCAGGAGCATAGATCTATGAGTTGATTGAACAGGAATTCGACAGTCTGCACGTCAGCGCCTGCATCTGTCTTAAATATGTCATAAACAGCCACTACACTGCTTGTCATCGGGATCGTACACCACTCCCTGCCCATATTCAGGGTCAATTCCAAGAAAGTGCCCTCCTCACTGTATAACATCAGCACAGCCACTATTCATTCAGCAAACGGCTGTGGGTCAAGGTGGAAGGCCATTATTTTTAATAAACCAGTTACGACTCCAGCGATTCCCTCCAGGATCGCTTTTTTTCTTTTTTAAGGGTTTATTTGTGCTGAACTGCCTCATCTTTGGGCAGGCTTCTGGCCCAGACCAGAATCGGAAGCAGACACAGCAGCGCAATCCCGCTAATCATCATTAAATAGCGTGCATAACCAAGCTGATCGCCCAGTATGCCGCTGAGGCTATACAGCCCACCACTGACGGTAGCCATCAGCGCCACCTGAAAAGTAAAATCGGTACCGGCCAGCTGTTTGCGGCTATAGTGCATCACCAAAGTGAGCATCACCACCAGCAGCATCGCCGAAATACCATCTTCCAGCGCATTAATCAGATAAATCAGCCACAGTGCTACCGCCTGCTGCTGTTCATACTGATAGGCCAGCCAGCTATAGGCGGCTAAAGCCAGAACTTTCAACACTGAAAACAGCACTAAAGCCCGAGCACGTGACATCACCCTGAGCAATAAGCCTGCCACACCTGCACCCAGTAACGCGGCAAACGCCCCCAGCATGGTCACATAAATACCAATCTGGGAAAAGCTCAGGCCCAAATCGACCATTAACGGTTTGAGTAATGGGCCAGACAGACCATCGGCAATTTTAAAACTGAGCAGCACCCATAACCACAGTGCCAAGCTGCGGCTCTGGCGAAAATAACCCAGATACTGGCGCACGACCTGCCAGGAAAAAGGCGTGGTCTTCTGCGCTGTTTTAGCTGCATGTTGCGGTTCTCGATACAGTAAAATTGGCAAGGTATTTAAAAATACCAGCAGTGCCAGCATCAGAAACGTGGCCTGCCAGTGCAGCCAGTCCAAAGCCCAGAGCATGGCGCCCCCACCAACAATAAAGCCCAGCCGTGAACCAATCACCTGAAAGGTATTGCCCCAGTGCTGCTGCTGGCCAGTTAAAATATTCACCGCCAGTCCATCGGTGGCGATATCCTGCGTGGCCCCAACCAGATTCATCAGCAACAGCCCGACAAAAAAGCCAAACAAATACAGCGGTTCATTCAGGGCCTGAATCGGGATAAATGACAGCCCGATTAACACCACGACACTCAGCAACTGAGTCGGAATAATCCAGGAACGGTAATGGCCCTGAACGCTGCGGCCAAAGCGATCCACCCACGGCGCCCAGAAAATTTTAATCGACCAGGGCAACATTAACAGGCCAAAACCGCCAATATGCGCCAGCGATACCCCTTGCGCCCGTAAGATCACCGGCAAGGCATGGGTCATAAAGCCCACCGGCAGACCTTGCGCCCAATACAGGGAAAACAGCAACAGATAAAGATTCGGCATAGCAGCGGACATTCCTTTTTATTTCAGGCCAAGCGGATGGCTCCAGGCAAAACTGCTCAAACAAAAGCGTATTTTTGCTCTGCTTCCCCATTGAATAAAGTCGCAATATTTTGTAAAACTTGGCTGAGTTTCAGTAGGATAATACATAAAAACAATGACCAAGCAATTTCCTGTTTTACCTGATCAAGTACCTGGCCGCGGCAGCGCCCTGAGTCGAGGCTTTTTTAAATCGCTCTTTTTGGCCCAAGGCTGGCAGCTGAAAGGCGAATTTCCCAACCTTCCCAAAGCGGTGGCAATTATATCCCCGCATACCTCCAATATTGATGCCTGGCATGGCTTCGCTGCTTTGCTCGGACTGGGGCTAAAAGTCACCATTTTTGGCAAACATACCCTGTTTAATACACCGTTAAAACCACTGCTGGAGTGGATTGGGGTGGTGCCGGTAATTCGCCATGCGCCGCAGGGCCATACCCAGCAGATTATTGAAATTATCCGGCAACGTGAACAGATCTGGGTCGGGATGGCGCCGGAAGGCACGCGCAAACAGGCCGAGCAGATTCGCAGCGGTTTTTATCATATTGCCTATGGCGCACAAATTCCGATTGTGATGTTCTCTTTTGATTATGAGCATAAGACCATTCATATTCTTGGTGTGTTTCATCCGACCGGGCATTATGAACAGGATTTAGACGCGATTTATCAGCATTATGAAGGCAAGTTTTCTGCCAAAAATCCGCACTGGCTGGCCAAGCCGTTACAAAAACGCTGGCCCAAAGACTAGCCAAAACCGTATTTTTTTGCTGAGATGTGCGCATATTTTGTTGAATTAATCTCCTATCGAATCATGAAATTACTGCAATTTTCGACAGCCGGCCTGTTATTGCTGGCACTTTCCGGCTGTGATCGGGCGGTACAAACACCGGTGACTCCGACACCCATTCAGGTGCGTGAACCAGTGGTGGCCATTGCCTTAGGGGGTGGTGGTGCCAAAGGTTTTGCCCATATTGGCGTACTGAAAGTTTTAGAATCACACGGCATTAAACCGAAAATTGTAACCGGTACCAGTGCCGGCAGTTTTGTCGGCAGCCTTTATGCCAGTGGTAAATCACCGTATCAGTTACAGCAACTGGCCCTGAACTTTAAAGAATCTGATATTCGCGATTTAACCCTGAACCGTCAGGGCTTTGTGCTGGGCCAGAAACTGCAGGACTATGTCAATCAGCAGGTCGGTAACAAAGCCATCCAGCAGTTCCCGATCCGCTTTGCTGCGGTCGCCACCCGTCTGGACAATGGCCGTAAAGCCGACTTTATTAAAGGCAATGCCGGTCAGGCGGTACGTGCCTCCTGCAGTATTCCGAATGTGTTTGTGCCGGCGACTATTGGCGGCACCAAATATGTCGATGGTGGTCTGGTCAGCCCGATTCCGGTCAAAACCGCCAAAGATATGGGCGCCGATCTGGTCATTGCGGTGGATATTTCCGCGCGTCCGACCGGCAATACGCCTATGAATATGTGGGGCCTGCTCGATCAGACCATCAATATTATGGGCCAGCAGAGTATTCATGAAGAGCTACGCCAGGCCAATGTGGTGATTCAGCCTAAAGTTGGTCATATTGGCACACTGGATTTAAAAGCCAGCAACCAGACCATTTTAGAAGGTGAAAAAGCTGCCCAGCTGAAAATCCGCGCCATTGAAAAAGCCATCAGCGACTTTAAAAAATCTCCAGCCGCTTTGGCGCCACCACCCAAAGCCAAATTTTAACATCGGGGATTTTTTCATATCCAAGTCGGTTCTCATCTGCTACATTGAACAGCATACAGATTGATCTATATCAATGATTCTTTTTACAATCATTCGCGACGAGTCGATGTATGGAATTTGTTCTTGAACCTTGGCACTGGTTTGTTTTAGGCATTTTGCTGATTCTTTCCGAGCTGCTGCTGCCGGCTTTTGCTGCGCTCTGGTTTGGCGTGGGCGCGCTGATGGTGGGCGTTTTATATCTGCTGTTCCCGATGATGGGCACCACCACGCAGCTGGTGATGTGGATCATTTTATCAGTGCTGTGTACCCTGCTCTGGTTTAAATTTATTAAACCGCTGTCGATTGATAAAACCAAAGCCGGCTTGTCACGTGAAGCCACCATCGGCCAGATTGGTATGGTCATCCAGACCAATCTGGAGCATGACGAAGTGAAAGTCCGTTTTCCGATGCCGGTGCTCGGTTCTGATGAATGGAACTGCCGCACTCTAAGTCCGGTGCAGGTCGGTGATCGTGTGCGTGTGGTCGATATTCTTGGTAATGATCTGGTTGTGCAGTTGCACAGCCTGCAGAATGACAACGAAAAACAGTGAGTAATATAAAATGAATGCTGGCTCCATTATTGTTTTAGCCCTGCTGGCCTTTGTGGCCATCACCATTTTTAAAGGGGTGCGTATTGTTCCACAAGGCTATAAATGGATTGTGCAACGTTTGGGTAAATACCACACCACCCTAAGTCCGGGTCTGAACTTCGTAATTCCCTATGTCGATGAAGTGGCCTATAAAGTCACCACCAAAGACATTGTGCTGGACATTCCGTCTCAGGAAGTCATCAGCCGCGATAACGCCGTCCTGCTGATGAACGCGGTGGCCTACATTAACCTGACCACGCCAGAAAAAGCGGTGTACGGGATTGAAAACTATTCTTGGGCCATTCAGAACCTGGTACAAACCTCGTTGCGTTCTATTGTCGGTGAAATGGATCTGGATGATGCGCTGTCCTCACGTGACCATATTAAGGCACGTTTAAAAGCCTCGATTTCAGATGATATTGCGGACTGGGGTATTACCCTTAAAACCGTTGAAATTCAAGATATTAAACCATCGAATACAATGCAGTCAGCAATGGAAGAACAGGCGGCAGCAGAACGTCAGCGTCGTGCCACCGTAACCAAAGCCGATGGTGAAAAACAGGCAGCCATTCTGGAAGCCGAAGGCCGTCTTGAAGCTTCACGCCGTGATGCCGAAGCACAAGTGGTGCTGGCCGAAGCTTCGCAACGTGCTATTGAAATGGTCACGACAGCAGTCGGCGATAAAGAAATTCCGGTGGCCTATCTGCTTGGTGAACAATATGTGAAAGCCATGCAGGATATGTCGAAGTCGCCAAATGCCAAGACGGTGGTATTACCGGCCGATATTCTGAATACCATTCGTGGGGTCATGGGCCGACAAAACTAAGCACCTTTTTAGCCAAAAATAGACAGCCTGGATGCTGTCTATTTTTATTGCCTGAAAGAAAAATCAGTATTTCATGCAAAATTATGGTTAAATTTCGCCTTCATTTTTTGAATCTTTCAGGACTTGTGAGTATCCATCAAGAATTTGCATGGAACGCATTGAGGCCATAAGTCCTTTACTGTCCAACATACTATATGGATACCGTATGAGCTCCCTAAATCCGACCTTAATCACCTTTCTGTTTTATATTGTCGCCATGATCGCGATTGGTCTGATGGCCTATCGCGCAACCACCAACTTTTCAGACTATATTCTGGGTGGCCGCCGTTTAGGCAGCTTTGTCACGGCCCTGTCTGCTGGCGCATCGGATATGAGTGGCTGGTTATTGATGGGTTTACCGGGAGCAATTTATCTGTCCGGTTTATCTGAGGTGTGGATTGCCATTGGCCTGATTATTGGTGCCTGGCTGAACTGGTTACTGGTTGCGGGCCGCTTACGGGTACATACCGAAGTGCAGCACAATGCCCTGACCTTACCGGATTATTTCTCCAATCGTTTTAATGACCAGAAAAAAGTGCTGCGTATTGTATCCGCCTTTGTGATTCTGATTTTCTTTGCGATTTACTGTGCCTCTGGCATGGTGGCCGGTGCGCGCTTGTTCGAAAGTATGTTTGAAATGTCGTATAGCACGGCCTTATGGATCAGTGCCATTGCCACCATCAGCTATGTTTTTATTGGCGGCTTCTTGGCGGTGTCCTGGACAGACACCATTCAGGCTGGCCTGATGATCTTTGCCTTAATCCTGACGCCTATTGTCACCCTGCTGACCTTTTCTGATTTATCTCAAGTGACGCTGGCACTGGAAGCTGCGCGTCCGCAAGCCATGAATCTGGTCGGTGATTTAAGTATTGTTGCGATTATCTCGTTACTGGCCTGGGGCCTGGGTTATTTCGGTCAGCCCCACATTCTGGTGCGCTTCATGGCGGCAGATTCGGTGAAGTCAATTCCAAATGCACGCCGTATTGGCATGACCTGGATGATCCTGTGTTTAGGTGGTGCGGTGGCGGCCGGTTTCTTTGGTATTGCCTACTTCCAGCAACATCCGGAACTGGCCGGGGTGGTGAATGCCAACCCTGAAACCGTGTTTATGGAGCTGACCAAAATCCTGTTTAACCCGTGGGTGGCTGGTATTATACTGGCGGCAATTCTGGCTGCGGTGATGAGTACCCTAAGCTGTCAGCTGCTGGTGTGTTCAAGTACTCTGACTGAAGACTTTTATAAATCATTCCTGCGAAAATCTGCCTCACAAAAAGAGCTGGTCTGGGTTGGCCGTTTAATGGTATTACTGATTGCCCTACTGGCAATATGGATGGCCGGTAATCCTGAGTCGAAAGTGCTGGGCCTGGTGGCTTATGCATGGGCTGGTTTTGGTGCCGCCTTTGGTCCACTGATTATTTTGTCTTTATTCTGGAAACGCATGACTTTAAATGGCGCACTCGCCGGCATGATCGTGGGTGCGTTGATGGTGATTCTCTGGAAAAATGTCTGGGGCGATACCGGTATCTATGAAATTATTCCGGGCTTTGTCTGCTCGTTCATTGCCATTATTGTGGTGAGCTTGCTGGGCAAAGCGCCAAGCAGCAGCATTACTGAGCGTTTTGATGAAGCAGACCGCTTGTACAAACAACAGACTCAATAATTGCTCCATGCAAAAACAAAATAGCCAGTGACATCACTGGCTATTTTTTTAGCAACTTAATTGATCAATTCAAAGACTGGACAGTAAGAGAGTACGCGGACCATTTTGGATGGTGACAATGGCTGATAACCTCTGCCCCAACCATCCCACCAAAGAACAGCAAACGCCCCTTGCTGCTGTTCTTTAGCTGAATCTTTGAAGCAGCGTTTAAGATTCCAGCCCTTCTTTATTGCCCTGCTTTTTACGCGACTTGCTAAAGCGCTGCGCCGGCCAGGACATAATAAAACGTGCACCGCCCAAAGTGGTGCTCTGATCCACCTCAATCTTGCCGCCAAACCAGTAGGCAATCCGGCTGACAATCGACAGGCCTAAACCATAACCACCAGAGGCACGGGTACGGCTATCATCTAAACGGGCAAAGGCTTCAAATACGCGGCTCCGGTCTTCTTCTGGAATGCCCGGCCCATCATCTTCCACACAGACATAAGCCACGCCTTGTGCAGTCACGCCACCGCTGACCAGTACCTTGTGGTCACAATAACGCACCGCATTCCCGACCAAGTTCTGCACCACGCGGTGTAAATAACGGCGCTCGGCATCAATTTCCAGACTGGTCGACATGGTTTGCAGCTGGATGTCCTTACCGGTTTTCAGCGCATTAGTTTCATTGACCACCTGATCCAATACATCAAACAGCACCACTTTTTCAATTTCTAACGATGGCATGCCCTGCTCCAGTTTGGCATAGGTCATGATCTCGTCAATCAGGGTATTCAGCGCTTCAATGTCTTTATCAATCATGTCCAGCTGCTGAATCCGGTATTCATAATCATCTTCTTCGGCCAGCATTTCCATCCCAAAACGAATCCGCGCCACCGGGGTACGCAGTTCATGCGATACCGCGCGCATCAGCTCGCGCTGGGCTTCAATCAGACGCTGGATATGATCGGACATGCTGTTATAGCTGGAGGCCAGACTGGCCATTTCATCTGAACCATCAATGGGTAAACGCAGGTTTAAATCGCCGGTTTTCATACGGTTCAGGGCGAAATTTACTTCACGGATTTTGCGCTGCATCGGCAGAATCAGGCCATAAATGCCCAGACTCAGAATAAACAGACTCAGCAAGGTAATCCCGGCCGCCAGCTGGAATGGCATCCAGTTAAACAGCGGGACCGGACCAAGTACCAGCACCTCGGATGGTGAATTCGGCATTGGTGAAATAATGGAGATGGTGGTGCCACGTACGCTGGCATTATCCCGATACAGGATAATGCTGTGGTCCAGCCTTAAACGGCCAATTTGCTCGGAGTCGAGCGGTAAATCAGCAATGTTCTGAATGTCGATAGGATAAGAAAACTGATCCTGGATACGGGCCAGATACTCTTTTTCCTGTCCCGGGAAATAGACCAGATAATCCAGAATAAAGATCGGCAATGCCTTCATTTGCCGTTCGGTAATTTCATCGGCCTTGATATACAGATAATGTTCCGGGTCATTTTTCAGGCCCATAATAATATAGGCTGTGGTCGTTTCTGCATCGTAACGTACCGCAGCCTTGCGCTCTTTAATCCGTTTCAGTTCGGCCCGTGACAGCTCGACCTTATCGGCAGCAATATAATAGATGGGCAGTTCCAGCAAATCCGAGGCATCTGAAATCCAGTCCTGCTTTTGCTGCTCATTGGGTTGTCGCGCCACCCCTTCACTAATGATATAAGCCATACCATCGGTCAGGGATTCACGATATTCTTGCGCGCGCTGATAGTTAATGATCTGAACCAGCAGATAGCCAAACACGGCCACCAATGCCACCAGAATCACCAATCCTGCATAAATCCGCAAGAATATGCTGTGTTTGAACACGAAAAACCGTCCTATCTCAGATACGCGCGACGATTATATACCATTCGTTTCTTTGACGAATAAGTATCCTTTGCTGCGTACAGTTTTAATACGCTTTGGATTTTCCGGGTCATCGCCAATTTTTGGACGGATGCGCGAAATACGTACGTCAATTGAACGGTCCTGACCGTCATATTCAATCCCGCGCAGGCGCTCGAAAATATCTTCACGCGACAGGATACGGCCAGCATTCGAAGCCAGTAACCAGAGCAGGTCATATTCTGCGCTGGTGAAATCGACCAGTTCACCATTCAAGGTTACCGAGCGGCCACCATTGTCGATGACCAGGTCATCAAATTCGATACGCTGTGCCACTTCATCTTCAGGGGCTTTGTCAGTACGGCGCAGCAAGGCACGAATACGCGCCAGCAGAACACGTGGCTGAACCGGCTTGGCGACATAGTCATCTGCACCCATTTCCAGACCCAGAACCTGGTCCATATCTTCGGTACGTGCAGTGAGCATCAGAATCGGTTGATGATAATGTGGACGAACCTCGCGGCAAATGGTCAAACCGTCTGCACCCGGCAGCATTACATCCAGCACCACTAAATCTGGCTGCTCCGCGATAATACGGCGGATGGCACGGTTCCCATCTGGCTCAACACCCACTTCCAGTCCGTTACGGATCAGGTATTCCTGGGTTAAACGTGCCAGACGCTCATCATCTTCAACAATTAAAATTTTTGGTAACTTTTCTTCTTGGCTCATGAACTGCCCCTTTATTTGATTAAACGTATTCTATCCTTTTAAAATCCGGGAGATACGTCGAAATATATTCTGCAATATACACACGTTTACATTGTAAACAAGATGCTATTCACTAAACTGATACATCAAAGTAGCTTTTTGTTATATTTTTATTAATTATTGAATTCCTTATACTTTTCTCTTTTTAACTGAATTCCATGAATTCAACAACATAAATCTTTTTTAAAATGTACAATTTTTTTTCAGCTTTTGGCCATTGATCAGAATGTGACTGACTGTTCAAAGAGATTTTTAGTTATCCACAAGTTTATCTATAAGCAGATTATGCCGGCTTTGTTATGCTATGCCCGTGTCCGGTAAGGCTTATAGCCGAATGGACAAATCGGGGATTTTTTTGCAAAAGATTTTATCCAAAAAACGCCAAAAATTTTAAAGAAAAGTCAATATTGATCTACCCTAAAATTTCCCGTATCTTGTGTTCAATTCAATTTTAAACCACTAAGTCTTGTGTTTATTCCTCAAACACTGTGGCCTATTTTTTGCCCGGTTCAATGGTCTATAAACATAACAATAGATGACAATGGAGCTATGCTGACATGAGCGTAATCACATCCACACCCGGTCAACTTCAGGTGATTAAACGCACCGGTGAAGTGGCCCCTTTCGATGCAGAAAAAATCTCTGTAGCGATTGGTAAAGCTTTCCTGGCGGTTGAAGGTCAGCAAAGCGCCGATTCCAGCCGTATTCATGACCGTATCGAACAACTGACTGAAATGGTTCTGAACACGTTTAAGCGTCGTTTACCATCAGGCGGCACCATTCACATTGAAGAAATTCAGGACCAGGTTGAGCTTGCGCTTATGCGTACAGGCGAACAGAAAGTTGCTCGTGCTTATGTCATCTATCGCGAACAACGTTCTGAAGCACGTAAGCAGATGGGTGCCAACCATCACCCGACCTTACAGATCACTGACAGCCAGGGCCAGTTAAAGCCACTGGATTTAAGTGCATTGACAGCAACCGTCACCACTGCAGCTGAAGGTCTTGAAGGCATTGATGTTCAGGCCATTGTCGATGAAACCGTGAAAAACCTGTACAACGGCGTAAAAGAGTCAGACATCTCAACCACCATGATGATGGCGACGCGTACCCGTATTGAACAGGAACCAAACTATACTTACGTTACTGCGCGCCTGCTGTGTAATGACTTAGTGGCAACAGGCCTGGAGTTCCTGGGTCTACCAGTAGAAACCCCTGAAGGCGAAGCTCTGGAAACCTTTCTGAAAAAAGGTATCGAGCTGGAGCTGCTGTCAGAAGACCTGCTGAACTTTGATCTGGCAAAACTGGCCGCTGCCATTCAGCCAGAACGTTCTAACCAGTTTACGTATCTTGGTTTACAGACGTTATTCGACCGTTACTTCATCCATAAAGATGGTATCCGTTTCGAATTGCCACAATTGTTCTTCATGCGCGTTTCTATGGGTCTGGCGCTGAACGAAGACAACAAAGAAGAACGTGCAATTGAGTTCTATAACTTGTTGTCGAGCTTCGACTACATGGCTTCTACGCCTACCCTGTTTAACTCAGGTACGCTACGTCCGCAGTTATCTAGCTGTTACCTCACCACCATTGGTGATGACCTGTACGATATTTATGGCGCAATGCGTGATAACGCAATGCTGTCTAAATGGGCAGGCGGTTTAGGTAATGACTGGACTCCAGTTCGTGCCCTGAACTCTTACATCAAAGGGACCAACGGTAAATCACAAGGTGTGGTACCGTTCCTGAAAGTCGCGAACGATACTGCGGTTGCGGTGAACCAGGGTGGTAAGCGTAAAGGTGCGGTCTGTGCCTATCTTGAAACCTGGCACTTAGACATCGAAGAATTCCTGGAACTGCGTAAGAACACCGGTGATGACCGTCGTCGTACCCATGACATGAACACAGCGAACTGGGTCCCTGACTTATTCATGCAACGTGTGTTTGAAGATGCAGAATGGACCCTGTTCACGCCATCTGAAACACCAGACCTGCATGATCTGACTGGACAGGCCTTCACTGAGCGCTATACGCATTACGAAGCGGTAGCGAAAGAACAGAACCTGCTGCACAAGAAAGTACGTGCCAAAGACTTATGGCGCAAAATGCTGTCGATGCTGTTCGAAACCGGCCACCCGTGGATTACATTCAAAGACGTATGTAACCTGCGTTCACCACAACAACACGTGGGCGTGGTGCACTCATCTAACCTGTGTACAGAAATCACCCTGAACACCAGCAAAGATGAAATCGCGGTCTGTAACCTGGGTTCAATTAACCTGGTACAGCACGTTCAAGGTGGCAAGCTGGATCATGAAAAACTGGCACGTACCATCAAAACTGCGGTACGTATGCTCGACAACGTGATCGACATCAACTACTACGCGGTACCACAGGCGAAAAACTCGAACCTGCGTCACCGTCCGGTAGGTATGGGGATCATGGGCTTCCAAGATGCACTGTACGAAATGGGCATCGCCTACGGTTCTGATGCAGCAGTTGATTTTGCTGATGAATCAATGGAAGTGATTTCTTACTACGCAATTCAAACCTCAAGTGATCTGGCGGTTGAGCGTGGTACCTATGAAACCTTCAAAGGTTCATTATGGGATCAGGGTATTTTACCAATCGACTCTTTAGAGCTGGTAGCGAAAACCCGTCCTGAGCGCATGTTTGAAGTAGATCGTACCCAACGTCTGGACTGGGACACTTTACGTGCCAAAGTTCAAAAAGACGGTATGCGTAACTCGAACGTGATGGCCATTGCACCAACAGCAACCATTTCTAACATCTGTGGCGTGTCTCAATCGATTGAGCCAACCTTCCAGAACCTGTATGTGAAATCGAACCTGTCTGGTGAGTTCACTGTGATCAACCCTTACCTGGTACGTGCATTGAAAGAACGCGGCCTATGGGATGCGGTAATGGTCAACGACCTGAAACACTTCGAAGGTTCAGTACAAAAGATTTCGCGTATTCCTGAAGAGCTGAAAGCGATCTTCGCGACTGCGTTTGAAGTTGAGCCACGCTGGATTGTGGATGCTGCGTCACGTCGTCAGAAATGGATTGATCAGGCACAGTCACTGAACCTTTACATCTCTGGTGCAAATGGTAAGAAACTGGACATCACCTATAAGATGGCTTGGTTACGTGGTCTTAAGACGACTTATTACCTACGTGCTTTGGGTGCAACGTCTGCTGAGAAATCAACCATTAACACGGGCGCCCTGAATGCGGTAAAACCAACCACAGTTGCAGCGCCGGTTGCAGCAGTGGCACAGGAAACTGCACCTGCAGCAGCTCCAGCAGCGGAAGAAGGTTTTGAACAGGCGGCACCAGTGCCAATGGCATGTTCAATTGACAACCCGGATTGTGAGGCTTGTCAGTAAGCTTCGCTTGATAAAAGTCCCCCTAAATCCCCCTTTTCCAAAGGGGGACTTCCCAAAATCAGATTCGATATGCGGGAAGCCCGTTCTTTATTAAAGGAGGGGTTTGGGGCGGATTCCAAAGTATTTGAAAATAACACAGGAAAAGACCATGCCTCCTATGACTCATAACTATATGTTAGGACTCGCGGTTCTGGTCTTTTCCTTTATTTTCTTTTACACGCCGATGGTCTATGCCTTTTTGGCCATTCGCAAACAGAAGCGAAAGCAAAATAAGTCTTGAGGATCGTGTTCTACGTACATTTTTAGAACAAGCATCGGCAAAACTTAATTTTGCTTTCACAAATTAAGCGTATAGTAAGACATCTCCCCTTCGTCGTGAGATGTCCAATAAAAGATATAAAGCAACGAAGAGAGAATTGATATGTCTATCCTAAGTTGGGACGATTTCGAAGATGATTCGCAAAAACCGGCTGCTCCTGAACACCAGCCTACGCCCGTCGAACCGCAAAAAGCGGCTAATCCGCAAGTGGTACCTGCTGCAGAGCAACCACAGACGCATGTGGCAGCTGCACAACCCGCTGCAACCCCTCGAAGCGGATCAGCAAATTCAACCGATTCGCTGGCAAGAGCATCTGCTTCCCTAGAACAGCTTGACGTGGCGCCTGGCCTGGAAGAGCTGGAAATGGGTGCAGGACGCGTACAGGTTGATGACAAACGTATGATCAACTGCCGCGCTGACTTAAACCAGCTGGTGCCGTTCAAATACGAATGGGCTTGGCAAAAATATCTGGATGGTTGTGCCAACCACTGGATGCCACAAGAAATTAACATGAACCACGACATTGCGTTGTGGAAGTCTGAAAATGGCTTGACTGAAGATGAACGTACCATCGTGATGCGTTCACTGGGCTTCTTCTCGACTGCTGACTCACTGGTGGCCAATAACTTGGTTCTGGCGATCTACCGTCACATCACTAACCCGGAATGCCGTCAGTACATCTTGCGTCAATCGTTTGAAGAAGCGATTCACACGCATGCTTATCAGTACTGTATCGAATCTTTAGGCATGGATGAAGGCGAAGTCTTCAACATGTACCGTGAAGTACCATCAGTCGCACGTAAAGCAGCTTGGGGCCTGAAATACACCCAATCTTTAAGCGACCCGACTTTCAAAACCGGTACCCCTGAAAACGACCAGATTTTGCTGCGTAACCTGATTGCATTCTACTGCGTACTTGAAGGCATCTTCTTCTACTGCGGTTTCACGCAAATCCTGTCAATGGGCCGTCGTAACAAGATGAATGGTGTGGCGGAACAGTTCCAGTACATCCTGCGTGATGAATCAATGCACTTGAACTTCGGTATCGACATGATCAACCAGATCAAGATCGAGAACCCGCACCTGTGGACCGCTGAGTTCCAGCAAGAAGTGATTCAAATGATTCTTGAAGGCACCATGCTTGAGATTGAATATGCGCGTGACACTATGCCACGTGGCGTATTGGGCATGAACGCCGGCATGATGGAAGAATACCTGAAGTTCATCTGTAACCGCCGTTTAAGCCAGTTGGGCTTACCTGAGCAGTTTAGCGGTGTGACCAACCCGTTTGCCTGGATGTCTGAGATGATGGATCTGCGTAAAGAGAAGAATTTCTTCGAGACGCGTGTGACGGATTATCAGACGGGCGGCGCGTTGAGCTGGTAAAAGTTTATGATTAAACCCTCCGAAGAGGGTTTAATTTTTTCAGCACTATAAATAAGCTGAATTCATCTGCGAATAAAAAATATAAATTCGCACCCTCTTGAATACAAAAAAGACGCGATACGCGTCTTTTTATAAAAATTCTGAATCTTTAAGCCGGAATACGTAACACCTGCCCTGGAAAAATATCATCCGCATCTTTTAACAAAGGACGGTTGGCTTCAAAGATTTTATTGTACTGATTGGCATCACCATAAAATTCTTTTGAGATTTTAGACAGGGTATCGCCTGATTTAACTGTATAGAATTTACTTTCTGGTTCTGGCGTTGCCACAGTCATCTGATCATCCACTTGCGCAACATGATCAATATTGCCCACCGCCAGTACAATTTTTTCACGATCAGCCTGGCTTTGTACCTGTCCTTTAATCGTGGCTAAATCGGTCTTGCCATTATAGTTCACAGAAAGGCCCGTAATTGGCAAGCCTAAAGATTTAATATGTCCCAATAATTTATTGGCCATTTCCTGTGCAGACGGTTCTGCTGGCGCCGCCGGTGCAGCCGGTTGTTGCTCTGCCGGGGCAGTATTTTTCTTACCAATACCTTTTACAAAATCAAAAAGTCCCATTGTTATTCTCCAGCTTTTATTTGATGCAATTGATTTTTATCAATCATTTGGAATTGCGTGCTTTCTTTTTATAACGAAAAAATACACAGGAGAGCGTTGCGCTTGGTTAGATAAAAGTAAGCTTATGTAATTTCGGCCTGCCATAAAAAAACCACCCAAAAGGGTGGTTTTTCTTAGCATCTGCTAAAAATCTTTAATTAACCAAGTTTTTTAGTCACATAGTCAATTGCAGATTGAACAGTTGTAATTTCGTTTGAATCTTCATCAGGAATTGTGATGTCGAAATCATTTTCGAAAGACATTACAAGTTCAACCAGGTCCAGAGAGTCTGCACCTAAGTCATCCATGAAAGATGCTTCGTTTTTAATCTCTTCAGCTTTAAGACCAAGTTGTTCAGCAACCGCTTGTTTAACGCGTTGTTCGATATCGCTCACAGGAATTCTCCTCATTGCTTGTGGCGTTTTTAATGCCGTTAGTTTAATTGAATCTATAAGTTTTTGAAAGTTTATACATGAGCTTAATTCATGTATAAACCACCATTTACATGTAACACTGTACCAGTGATGTAACTTGCTTTGTCAGAAGCCAAGAAACTCACTGCATTGGCGATATCTTGTGGATCACCTAAACGGTTTAATGCCACTTGCTCACTCATTTTTTTGCGAATTTCTTCACTTAACTGTTCGGTCATTTCTGTTGCAATAAAACCGGGTGCAACAGAGTTAACCGTAATTTGACGGCTGCCCATTTCCTTGGCCAGGCTGCGGCTAAATGCCTCAATCCCTGCTTTGGCCGCAGAGTAGTTGGCCTGTCCCGGATTGGCAAAGTGTGCCACCACTGAACTAATATTAATAATGCGACCGAAACGCGCTTTGGTCATGCCTTTCAGTACACGTTTAGACAAACGGTAAACGGCTTTCAGATGGATGTTGAGGATATCATCCCAGTCATCTTCAGACATACGCAGTAACAAATTATCTTTGGTAATACCAGCGTTGTTCACCAAGACCAGTACCGGACCATAGTTTTGTTCGATGTCCGAAATGAGCGCATCAATTGCCTCGCCATTACGTACATCCAGGACTTTACCCGCACCCTGTTCACCAAAGCCTGTACTCAGTTTTTCTGCACCTGCTTCAGAAGTTGCTGTCCCAACCACAAAATAACCGTCTTGAATAAGCTGCTGAGCGATGGCTGCACCAATCCCTCGGCTTGCACCTGTCACCAATGCGACTTTGCGTTCTTGTGTCATGCAATTTTCCCTTCAGCCACTAAAATGGCATTTAAGGCATCCTCCAGACGACTATTGCTGTCAATCGGGAATGCTTTTTCTATGTGAGGTAAGCGTTTTGCAAGGTTCGCCAATACATTCCCTGGA
This sequence comes from Acinetobacter sp. Q85-2, assembly GCF_013420555.1. Lineage (NCBI taxonomy): Bacteria > Pseudomonadati > Pseudomonadota > Gammaproteobacteria > Moraxellales > Moraxellaceae > Acinetobacter > Acinetobacter sp. Q85-2. Next base: position 95,904 of record NZ_VOXW01000001.1, on the reverse strand, counting down.
CCACATTCAACAATGTACTGAATGCCCTGGTCTTGCAGGTACTGCATGGTGTTTGTCCATTGCACAGACTGATACAATTGAGCAGTCAAAGCCTGACGCAATTGAGCAACATCAGTTGCTACAGCTGCGCCCACATTTTGTATTACAGGAATGCTTGGTAGCTCAATGGCAGTTTGTTCCAAAGCTTGTGCGAACTGTTCTGCAGCCGGTTTCATCAGTGAACAGTGCGATGGCACTGACACCGGAAGCGCAATAGCTTTGGCTGAATTTTCTTTGGCGAGTGCGATGACTGCATCTACCGCTGCTTTATCGCCAGCAACTACCACCTGACCTTGGGCATTGTAGTTGGCTGCTTCAACTGAACCGGTGCCTTGTGCGGTAGCTTGCGCACACAGTTCAATCACTTTGGCATCTTCCAGACCCAAAATGGCCGCCATAGCGCCCTGGCCTTGTGGCACAGCCGACTGCATGAGTTTGCCACGCAGATTGACCAGCTTCACGGCATCACCCAGTGATAACGCACCAGCCGCTACCAGCGCGCTGTATTCGCCCAGAGAGTGGCCAGCCAGATATTTGGGTGCTACACCACCCAGCTCCAGCCAGACACGCCACAATGCAATACTGGCGGTCAATAAAACCGGCTGGGTAAATTCTGTTTGATCTAAACCCTCACCACTTTGCGCAATGTGCCATAAATCAAAACCGATTGCGGCCGATGCTTCCGCAAAAGTTTCACGCACACCAGCAAACTGTTCTGCAAGTTCTGCCAGCATGCCGACTTTTTGTGAACCTTGTCCAGGAAACACAAATGCAGTTTTTGTCGCTTGCTCGAATCGTGTAGCAGACATATAAAAATCCTTTCGTGTAGAGCTGTTTTAAACAGGGTACGCCCCTTCAACAGTTCTTTTTTATGTAAGCTGATCGTTGGTGCGAAAATTTAACACTATTTTTCGGGTGAAGTAATTGCGAAAAACAACAAAAAAAGGGAGCTTACGCTCCCATTTTTTCCACTAAGCTTGACGCTTAATGCTTGTCAACAATTATTCAGCATCAGCTGCTTTAGCGAATAATTGACGACCACGGTAGATACCATCTTTAGATACGTGGTGACGACGATGAGTTTCACCAGTAGCTTGGTCTACAGTTAATGCATTCTCGGTTAAAGCGTCATGTGAACGGCGCATGTCACGGCGAGAGCGACTTTTACGGTTTTGCTGAACGGCCATGATGGCTCCTTACAAAGATCGAAAAAATGGATCAGAACAAATTCAGTTGTCTTAACGCAAAATTATAACATAATTTTTAGTTAAGTTTACCCTTCAAACTTGCCAAAACATCAAACGGATTATCCCGTTTTTCTTCGACATCGTTCTGAACGGCAGGTTGATGCTTGTGTTCGCAAGCGTCATGCTTAGGCGACAAAGGCAGCAACAATAACAGTTCATCTTCTATAAGTGCGAGTAAATCAGCCGTCGCCGGTGAATCATAATCACCTTTGCTGGTTGCTTCACTTTCACCCAGAACAATGAAATCAGCATCCTCATCCAAGCGCTCTATCAGTGACTCATCATCTACAAGCGCTAAATGGAAGTCTAAAACAAGGTCAATTTCCACGGTATCCAGACAGCGCTGGCATTCCATTGGAACTTGTGTTTCAACGTGACCATCTAGCCATGCAATGCGATGATAGGCATCCATTGATAGCTTACAGTCTATGTTAATCAATTGATCATCAATTGATCCAACAGCTTCACGAGCAATACGAGCAAAGCGAGACAATGGCAGGGTACCTGACCATGTAAAGCCCTGTTCAGCCCATTTAAACGGCTCAATCTGTGCCGGAAAGGTATTTGCTGACATAATTAAGGCGGCAATTCTACAAATTCATCAGTACTCTGTCAAAGATTAAGATACAATTTTGTACTTATTTAGACAGACCAATTGGGTAAATTAAGTCATGCATCTGTTGCAGCCGCAAACAGAAGTGAATGTTTCATCACTCGTTAGCACACTTTCAACGCTCGATTCTGACATTTCACCTGACCAAGTGCAACTCTCGGACTGGTTGAAATTATCGACAGAATCAGAATACGTCGATTGGCTCATCTTACACTTTAATCACTGGTTTTCCCACCACAATGTCAACCTGGTGCGTGGTGATTTTGAACCGGAGTATTTTCCCGCCACCGCAGACACCCCTGCTCGCATCCAGTTTGCGCATGGTTTCTTTAACAGTGCCCTGCATGAAATCAGTCACTGGACCATTGCCGGTGAGGAACGCCGTAAACAGCCCGATTTAGGCTACTGGTATGCCCCCGATGGCCGCACGGCTGAGCAGCAGGCCCTGTTTGAGCAGGTCGAAATCAGGCCGCAAGCGATTGAATGGATGTTTGCCACTGCATTTGGACGCAAATTCCGGGTTTCTTTAGATAACCTGACCGGTGAAGGCGGCGATGGTGCCTGCTTTAAAGACAATGTTTATGCCCAGGTACAGCGTTATTTTCGTGGTGAAGCCAAACTGCCACGCGATGCCAAACGCTTTATTGACTGTATCTGTTTATGTACCCGGCATGGCAAAAGCTTACATAGCGATGAGTTTTCAAGAGAAATGCTTGATTAAATTACATAAATCAACGCTCTGGATATACAGAGCTTTGTACAATGGTCTGAAAAGCGAATCATCATCAGATCAGGAGAAAAGAATATGCTGCATTTAAGAGTTCATCCTGAAAATCCTCAGCCCCGTTTAATTAGTCAGGCAGTAGAACGGATTCGTGCCGGCGATGTGGTGGTCTATCCTACCGATGCAGCCTATGCCATTGGCTGCCAGATCGGGAATAAAGCGGCTATGGAACGGATTGCCCAGATTCGTGGTCTTGGCCCTAAACATCAATATGCAATTTTATGTTGTGACCTGTCCGATATTGCCACTTATGCCAAGGTCGATAATGCCATGTATCGCCTGCTAAAAAACAATACCCCGGCAGTAACCACTTTTATTTTACCGGCCACCAGTGAAGTGCCGCGCCGTCTGATGCACCCGAAAAAGAAAACCATTGGCCTGCGTATTCCGAGCAATCCGGTTTGCCAAATGTTACTGAAAGAGCTGGATGAACCGCTCTTGACCTCCACCCTGATTTTACCGGGGCAGGATGATCCACTGGATGATCCTTATGATATTGAAATGCAGCTTGGTAAACGAATTGATGTGTTTATTAATAGTGGCCTGGGGACTTTAGCCACCACCAGTATTGTCGATTTATCTGGTGACCAGCCGGAAATTATCCGTCGTGGTATTGGTGATGTGAGTGCGTTTGAATAACGGCGCTCAGCGCCACCTCAGGAGGAAACGGTATGGATTTATTTTATCTGTTGCTGAATCTGCGCGAGTTTCCAAAAAGCCAGCTAATCTATGCGACCCAACCCTGGTCTCTGGAAGCTGAGGTTCTACTGCTGGATGCAATACCCAACCCGGCTGCCGTGCTCTCTATCGGACAGCAGGTGTATCATCTGCTGTCGAGTGTTGAAGAGGCCTATATCCTGTCCTTAAGATTAGGCCACCAAAACCTGTGCAGCCGTGAAATGTGTCAGCAACTGCTGGAACAGCTTGAGCAGTCCGCTTTATCACGTGTTTGATCTGAGGTGAGTTTTTCTTGCTAAAACCCTTATCTGTATGCGCTTTTAGGCCATATCTTCTACTGTATTGAACGTGATTTTTCCTGCTTTTTCGCTGCAGAATTGCCATCTACTTTTGCTTTTTTTCGCTTTTAGTCATTTGGGTAATTTATTTCATGGTCAATTTCCATTAAACTACGCGCAATTAACCCCATGCTTTCTTTTCGATGTGAGATCGAATGTAAAGCTCTTTTCATGCCTTTGAAAATTCGCGTGGCCTAAAACTGTAATGAATCAATCTGTGCATCCTGCTATGGACCAAGTCCCGCACATCCGCGTTTTGGATGAGTGGCAAGAGACGATTCCTGAGGATTTATATATTCCTCCTGCAGCATTTGAAATTCTGTTAGAGCATTTCGAAGGCCCGCTCGACTTTCTGATTTACCTGATTCAAAAAAACGGCTTTGACCTGCTACAGGTTGATATCGCACCGATTGCCTCTCAGTATTTGGCTTATATGGATGCGATGAAATCCCTGAATATTGAGCTGACCGCAGATTATATGGTGATGGCTGCCCTGCTGGCCGATTTAAAATCGCGTTTGCTGCTGCCGAAACCCAAAGCCATCAGCGAGCTGGAAAAAGATCCGAAGCAGGAACTGATTGACCGGCTGGAAAATTATTTACGTATTAAACAGGCGGCTGAACGTCTGGGGCAAATGCCGGTGTTAGAGCGTGATACCTTTAATACCCATGTCAGCCTGGGCCAAGTGGCGTATAGTAATGAGGGTCATGAGGCCAGCCTGTTACGTGATGCGCTATTTTGTGTATTTAATCGCCCTGAACCGGTGATTCACCAAATTCAGCAGGAACCGGTGTTACTGGAAGAACGGATTGCCTATATTGAAGCAAAGCTGCAAAGCGGTGAAGTGCTAGCGTTTGCCGAGCTGCTCAAGCCGAGTCAGGGCCGTATGGGCATGGTGGTAACGTTTATGGCGATTCTGGAACTGACCCGCCAGCAAAAAGTGGCAATTGTTGCCAGTGGTGTCGAAGCACCGCTGGCCATTCAGGGAGCACAGGCCTAATGTCAGAGCAAACCCTTAACATGTCCAGTGATGAACAGCATCATGAAGTGCTGATGCAGCTAGAAGCCATTATTTTTGCCAGTGATGCACCGGTATCGCTGGCACGTCTGAAAGAAGCATTTCAGGCACGCTATAGTAAGGCAGAATTAAAAGTCTTTTTACAACAACTGGCCATGCTGCAACATGGCCGGTCTATTGAACTGGTTGAAACTGCGCAAGGTTTCCGTTTTCAGGTACGGGCCAAATATCGTACCCTGATTGCACAGGCCTGGCCGGAACGACCAACCCGTTTATCCCCGTCTTTACTCGAAACACTGGCTGTGATTGCTTACCATCAACCGGTGACCCGAGCAGATATTGAACAGATTCGCGGAGTATCAAACAACAGTCAGATTCTCAGAACGTTGTTTGACTGGAACTGGATTAAGGAATCCGGTTTCCGGGAACTCCCTGGAAGACCCGCGTTGTTAGTCACAACGCCACAATTTTTAAATGCATTTGGCCTGACCTCTGTCGGTCAATTGCCTCCCCTGCAGGATGCCAAGGAAGCTTTCATGCACCTCGATGCCCAGGCACCGAGATCGTGAATAGGTGAACTGTTGATGATAATTTCTAAGGTTATGCTGTCATGAGTGAAAAATTGCAAAAGGTACTGGCACGCGTTGGTTTGGGTTCTCGCCGTTATATGGAAGAAGTCATTGCCGCTGGTCGTGTAAGTGTCAATGGCCAAGTGGCCCAGGTGGGTGAGCGTATTGAACCAGGCGATGAGCTTCGTATCGATGGTCGTAAAGTCAGCTTCCAGATTGAAGATGAAATCCGTCGCCGTGTGCTGATTTACTACAAACCGGAAGGTGAAATCTGTTCACGTAACGATCCGGAACAACGCCCGACCGTATTTGATCATTTACCATCAATCGCCAATGATCGCTGGGTCATGGTCGGCCGTCTGGATATCAACTCGACCGGTCTGTTACTGTTCACCAATGATGGCGAACTGGCAAACCGCCTGATGCATCCATCCAATGAAATTGAGCGTGAATATGCGGTCCGTGTAATGGGTGAAGTCACGCCACAAATCCGTAACAACATGCTGCGTGGTGTGGTACTGGATGATGGCCCGGCCAAGTTTGAATCCTTCTCTGAAATTGGTGGTGATGGTATCAACCGCTGGTATCAGGTGGTGGTAAAAGAAGGTCGTAACCGCGAAGTACGTCGTATTTTCGAATCTCAGGGCTTAAAAGTTAGCCGCCTGCTACGTACCCGTTATGGTACCGTGATTCTGCCACGTGAACTGCGTACTGGCCGCTGGATGGAACTGGACAAGAATGACATCGACAACCTGACCAAAGCGGTTGAGCTGAAACCACGTCAGGGAACCGGTCTGTACGGTATGGCTAAACGCCGTAATGAACGTATGCAGGAAAAACCGATGGCAGCGCGTCGCGGTGGTTTCTTGCGTCAGCAGCGCCGTGACAATGAAGCAGCGCCAACGTCTTCAACCCGCGGCCCGCGTGATGATAACTTTGGCAATCGTGAACGTCGTGAAAACCAGAATGGCACACACTTTGCCCGCCGTGATAACCCAAATGGCAACAGCTTTGGCCGTCAAGAGCGTGATGAACATGCGCCACGCAAACCATTTGGCAACAAAAGCTTTAGAAAGTTTTAAGCTGCCTAGCAAAAAGCCACTCAATTGAGTGGCTTTTTTTATCACAGTTTTAATCCAAAACTGGAATCTCAATCCATTTTGCCTCTGGAAAATGCCGAGCCAAATAGGTTTTTAAATACTCAGCGGTATCTTTAGAAATCAGCGGATCTTGTGATTCATCTTTCAGGTTATAGGCCAGCGCATACAGCGACAGCCCTCGCGCCATCAACGCTTCCAGACTTAATAAGGTATGGTTAATGCTACCCAGACGTCCTGAACTGACCAGAATCACCGGATACTGCTGCTCGGCAATATAATCAATCGTTAACATTTCCGTGGTGAGCGGCACCATCAGGCCACCAGCGCCTTCCAGTAGTACCACATCAAAACGCGCTGCCAGTTGCTCTGTCGCCTGGCGGATGTTATTGAAATCAATCTCACGGCCATCAATTTTGGTGGCCAGATGCGGCGATGCTGGATAAGTGAAAATTTCGGGCATGGTCAGTTTGCTGTCATCTTCAGGCAACCAGCCACAGCCCATCATCTCCCGATGTTGCTGGATATCTTCCGAAATATCAGTATTGCCAGTCTGAATCAGCTTTTGGGTAATGGTTCGCTGCCCTTCAGCACTCCAGACCTTGGCCAGATAACCGGTGGTATAGGTTTTGCCAATTCCGGTATCAATTCCACTGACAAAATAGATCTGTGCCATTAGCCTGTGCTCCGTGCAATACAATAAATCGGATGATAACTGAGCAGATATTCCTGCTGGCCGGCCACATTCAGCCGGGAAAACTGCCGATAGGCCTGATAAAACTGCTGCAAACTGTGTTTGGTCCAGCGGTGCCCGGAAGCGGTACCCGTGACCCCGGTGGCTTTTAAATGCTGCAATACCTGACGTGGATGTTCAAAAGCCAGGGTTTTGACAGTTTCAGACAAATACACAATTTCGAAGCCTTGTGACTCCAGACAGCGGCGCAGTTCCGGCAGGCTGAAATAATCCAGCCCCTGCCCGGTCAGGGCTTTAATTTCCTTGAGATTGTCCGGACCAAAACTAGAAAAACATAAATAACCCGAAGGCTTTAAAGCATGGGCGATTTTGGCAAACAGCTGCTGCAGATTCTGCATCCATTGCAAGGCTGAACTCGAAATCAGCACATCCAGCTGTTCTGGAAAAGCGATCTGCTCGGCATCGCCAATCCACCATTCGGTTCGGGAAGTAGAAAACGGTTGCTGCTGGACTTTCGGATACAGGTCATTGAGCAGCAACTGCTGCACCTGAAAGTGCTGCTCCAGCGCACGGGTTAAAGCCCCCGTACCACAGCCAATTTCAAACACCCGTCCCAGTTTTCGACTGGTTAGATGTGACTGCATCAGCCGAACCAGTTGCTGGCAAATCTGCTGCTGAATCACCGCATGCTGCAAATAGCTGTGATGCGCCTGGGCAAAACGCCGTGCCACTTGCGATTTATTTACAGACATCGCTGACTTGTCCATCATAACAGCGCCACGCATTGCGCCAGCTCACTGGACTGAATCTGCGCGGTCAGGCAAATCCTCAGCCGTGAACTGTTTTGCGGTACGGTCGGCGGACGTACCGGCATGATATAAAACCCAGCCTGCTGTAGCTGCTGTGCCTTTTGTACGGCTTTTTCCGATTCGCCCAGAATTACCGGCACAATCTGCGAGGTCGATGGACAGGCATAGCCTTTGGCTTCAACCTGCACTTTTAATTCCTGGCTGATCTGCTGTAAATGCTGGCGCTGGGCTTGCATCTGCAACATCTTCTGGAACATAAACCGGGTCCAGGCCATATTCAGCGGCGGCTGCGCGGTACTGAAAATCAACGGGCGCATGCGGTTAATTAAATAGTCACGGATCAACGGATGGCTAATCAGATATCCACCGACCGAGGCCAAGGTCTTGCCAAAAGTCCCCACCAGAAAATCAATCTGCTCCAGCACCGCATACTGCTCTGCACAGCCCAGCCCCCGCTCTCCACGTACGCCAATGGCATGTGCTTCATCAACATACAGCATCACTTTCGGATAACGCTGCTTTAACTGCACCAGTGCCGCCAGATCGGTTTCATCACCATCCATACTAAAAATGGATTCGGTCACGACTATAATCCGTTCAATTTGCGCATCGTCATGATACTGTTCCAGCAGCCGGGCCAGATGCGCCAGATCATTATGCCGGTAGCGCACCGCCTTGGCAGAAGATAAACGGATACCATCAATCATGCTGGCATGGACCAGCTTGTCGGCCAGAATCAGGGTTTTACTGTCGGCCAGTGCCGGTAAAATCCCGATATTCATATGGTAGCCACTGTTAAACAGCAAAGCGGCACGGCCAAAGGCCTGACTCAGACTCGTTTCCAGCTGCTCATATTCCGGGAAGTTCCCGGTCAGCAAACGCGACGATGAGGCGCTCATACGGCGCTCGGTGACAGGAGTTAAATCAAAAAATTCTTCACGCAAGCTGACATCGCTGGCCAGCCCCAGATAATCATTACTAGACAGATTCAGCATGCGCTGCCCGTGAATCTGAATCGTGCGGCCATGTTGCAGATTGGACTGAAACTGGCGCAAATTGGCAGTGCGTTTTAACTGTTCCAGCTGCTGGGCATAATGGTCGAGCAAACTCATGCGGCATTCTCCTGCATCTGGCGAACCACCTCGGTCAACTGGGTCAGCAAGTAGTGCAGTTCATCTGCTGAAATCACATACGGCGGCATCACATAAACCAGTTTGCCAAATGGCCGCACCCAAATGCCCCGCTGTACAAACTGCTGCTGCAGGCTTTGCATATCGACTGGCGTAGTCAGTTCAACCACCCCAATTGCGCCCAGCACCCGCACATCCTGTACATGGCTCAGCTGAGCCAGTGGCGTTAAAGCCTGTTGCAGCTGCTGTTCAATCTGCTGGATCTTGGCCTGCCAGTCCTGCGCCAGCAAGACTTGAGTACTTTTCAGTGCCACCGCACAAGCCAGCGGATTGGCCATAAAAGTCGGGCCATGCATAAATACGCCAGCTTCCCCCTGACTGATGGTATCTGCCACCTGCTTGCTGGTTAAAGTTGCCGACAGGGTCATATAACCGCCCGTCAGTCCTTTGCCAATACACATGATATCCGGCTCCACTCCGGCATGTTCCCAAGCAAATAACTTGCCGGTACGACCAAAGCCGGTGGCAATTTCATCAAAAATCAGCAGCAGACCATACTGCTCGCATAAACGCTTGGCCTGACGCAAATATTCAGGATGATAAAAGCGCATACCGCCCGCGCCCTGTACAATCGGCTCTAGAATCAGTGCGGCCAGTGTATGCTGATGCTGGGCCAAAGCCTGTTCCAGATCGGCAATATCATCTGGGTTCCAGTCTTCATCAAAGCGGGTTTGTGGTGCCTGTACAAATAAGCGATTCGGCAGACTTGAACCAAAAATCTGATGCATGCCAGTGACCGGATCGCAGACCGACATCGCATTCCAGGTATCGCCATGGTAGCCGGAACGCGGAGTAATAAAATTGGTTTTTTGTGGCTGGCCTTGCGCAGTCCAGTACTGCACCGCCATTTTTAACGCGACTTCAACCGCCACTGAACCGGAATCGGCATAGAAAATCTTATCCAGACTCGGTGGAGTAATTTGCAGCAGTAATTTGCCCAGCTCAATGGCCGGATCATGGGTCAGACCGCCAAACATGATATGTGACATCTGCTGTAACTGGTCGGTCACAGCCTGATTCAGTTCAGGATGGTTATAGCCATGAATAGCACACCACCACGATGACATGCCATCAATCAGACAGCGGCCATCTGCGAGTTCAATGGTCGCACCATAAGCCCGCTTTACCTTGAAGGTCGGCAGCGGCTGGGTCATGGAAGTATAAGGATGCCAAAGATGTTGCTGGTCAAATAAATCGGTCATCCCGGACTCCCTGTCTGGTTTAAAATCTGCATGAGCTCGATCTTACTCCCGCCACACAGAAAAAGAAATTGCGGGAATTATCATTTCCGCTGAAGGGTCAGGAGAGTTGCTTTAAATAGTCAATAATTTTCTGTGTAACCACATCTGTTTCAAACAACGGGATGCCATGCGAGCCAGAAATCACTTCCACCTGAAGATTTGTTGCAGCTAAATTCTGTAAATCTTCTGCAACTTGGCAAGGAACCAGCTGATCTTCATGTGCCAGCAAATGATATTGTGGAGCCGGATAATTTTTTAAGATGGTCACCAGATTAAGCTGTTCCAGCAAAGCTAATCCCTGTTTTAACAAGGTTAGAGATTGCGGCTGGATTAAACTTTGTAATTTCTGTAAATCCTGCCGGCTCTGGGCACTACCCTGACAGACCAGATAACCAAAACGTTTTAAGGTCGCGGCCGCATCTTTGGCAAAGCCCTGTTTAAACTGCTGAAAAGTCTCGGGAACCATCCCGTGGGGCCACGCGTCTTGCGCAACAAAACACGGATTCGAAGCCAAAGTAATGAGCGCTTGCGGCGCCTGTCCGGATTGCGCCAGTGCATCGGCCAGTAAGGTTGCCAGCTGCCCACCCAGAGACCAGCCCATCAGCACGCTATAGCCTTTGGCCCGTTCCAGCTGCTGCTGGAACTGTACCGGATCCGCCGCATTAAAAATGTTCAGGACATCGACCTGAATGCCGTGTTGCATTAGGCTATGTTGTACAGGCTGTAACAGGCCGGTTCCTCCGCCCCATCCGGTGATCAAAAGTATACGCTGCTGCATTGTGCTGTCCTTGTTTCCATCTAGTCGCAGTATAGTAAAAATAGCGACGCCTGCACTGCATCAAAATCGCCAAATCTCGGCCATAAAAAACCCGGCCAGTGCCGGGTCAATGTTGGGTTGGGCTTACATTTGCGATTGAATGTAGTTCTGCAAACCAATGAGTTCAATTAAACGCAACTGTTTTTCCAGCCAGTAAGTATGGTCTTCTTCGGTATCTGACATTTGCTGACGCAGCATGTCACGGGTGATGTAATCGCCCTTGTCTTCTGCCAGCTTGACGCCTTGGGCCAGTTTTTCACGTACCTCATACTCTAGCTTTAAATCGGCTTTTAAGCAGGACAGCACGTCGGTACCGACGTCAATATCATCACGTTGCATATTCGGAGTGCCTTCAAGGAACAGAACCCGGCGAATCAAGGCATCGGCATGTTGTGATTCTTCCTGCATCTCATGGTCGATGCGTTCATAAATCTTGCTCAGGCCCCAATCTTCATACATACGCGAGTGAATCAGGTATTGATCACGAGCAGCCAGTTCGCCACCGATCAACATATTTAAATAGTCTACGACTTCTGGATTGCCACGCATTTTCATTACTCCCTTACGAATACGCTCATTATGGCGAAAGCCAAGCCAAGTTGCAAAAGATAATTTGTGTAAATATATGATTTTTATATAATTAAAATGAGAAGCATGTGCATTTACAGTTCTGGATTCAAACTTTTCCACATAAAAAAGAATTGCTTGCGCACATTTGTCTGATTTTTCATCAGCCCAAACATACAAAGCGGCAAATTTAGAATTTTGTAACTATCAAAAACGGTTCTTATTTCTGCGGTTTTTACGATTTTACTGCTGTGCTTTCTCTGTTTTGATCTATCACCAGATTCAGGCAGCAACCGCTCAATCTAGAGAGCGGTTGCCTGTTGTTCTGTTAGCCCTGGGTCTGGCCATATTCAGCCATCAGGCTCAGGAACTGATCTTCATTCATGACCGGAATACCAAGTTTCTCCGCCTTCTCCAGTTTGGAACCGGCTTTTTCACCCGCCACCAGACACTTGGTTTTACTGGAGACACTGCCACTTACCCGGGCGCCGAGCGCCTGTAGCATTTGAGTGGCTTCATCACGGCCCATTTTGCTTAAAGTACCGGTAATGACCCAGCTTTCACCATTTAACGGCTGACGGGTCGGCGCCAGCGGTGCATCCCAGTGAATACCGGCCGCCAGTAAACGGTCCAGCACTTCCAGGTTATGCGGTGCCTGGAAAAAGTCCAGAATCCATTCTGCGGTAATATCGCCGACATCCGGGGTTTTCTTGAGCGCCTCCAGATTGGCAACACGTAAGGCATCCAGCGTCTGGAAGGTATTGGCCAGCATCCGCGCGGTGGTTTCGCCGACACCTCGAATCCCCAAGGCATAAATAAAGGCACCCAGCGTGGTTTTTTTACTGCGTTCAATTGCATCGAGCAGGTTTTGTACCGACTTCTCGCCCATTTTTTCAATCTTGAGCAAGGCCTCACGATGTTCATGCAGATGGTAAATGTCCGAAACATCTTTGAGCAGATTCAGATGCAGTAATGATTCCACCCAACGATCACCCAGACCTTCAATATCCATGGCCTTACGCGAAACAAAGTGACGGATGGCCTCAATCCGCTGCGCTGCACAGTACAGGCCACCGGAACAGCGTGCCAACGCTTCGCCTTCCGGCATCACCACCGGCGAATCACACACCGGACAGCAGGCAGGTAGCTGTACGGTTTCAGCCTCCGCCGGACGAAATTCCGGCCAGACTTTTTCAACTTTCGGAATCACATCGCCGCTGCGATAGACACTGACCGTATCGCCAATCCGCACATCTAGACGATGGATTTCACCAATATTGTGCAAGGTGACATTAGACACTGTCACCCCACCCACTGCCACCGGATTCAGGCGCGCCACCGGGGTCAAAGTACCGGTACGGCCTACCTGCCAGTGAATATTTTCAACTGTAGTCAGCGCGGCGACTGCCGGGAATTTATAAGCAGTGGCCCAGCGCGGTTCGCGGCTTAAAAAGCCAAGCTGCTGCTGCTGTTTCAGGTCATTGACTTTAATTACCATGCCGTCAATTTCAACACTCAGCTGCGAGCGTTCCTGATTGATCTGCTCATAGACTTCTTGCACGGCCTGAATGCTGTCACAAACAAAATGACGCTCACCCACAGCAAAACCAAGCTGATGTAACCAGTCCAGGCTTTCGGACATGGTGTTCAGGCCATGATGCGGCACGCACTGGGCAATGCCATAGGCATAAAACGCCAGTGGACGTGAGGCCGCAATTTTCGGATCCAGCTGGCGCAAGCTGCCGGCCGCAGCATTACGCGGATTGGCAAAGGTCTTTTCGCCTTTGGCCAGATTAGCGGCATTGAGTTTTTCAAAACCCGATTTGGGCATCAGCACTTCACCGCGCACTTCCAGAAACTCCGGAATGCTGTACTCCGCTGAAGATAAGATTTTCGGCAGGTTGCGAATGGTTTTAACATTGTGAGTAATATCTTCACCGGTTTCGCCATCGCCGCGGGTCACGCCGCGCACCAGCACGCCATTGGCATACCACAAGGAAATCGCCAGCCCATCAAATTTCAGCTCGACATCATATTGAATGGTCTGGTTGGGTAAACGCTCTTCGGCGCGGCGGGCAAAGGCAAACAGTTCATCCTGGTTAAATACGTTACCTAATGACAGCATTGGTACCGCATGGGTGACGCTTTCAAATTTGCTTAAAGGTTGTCCACCGACTTTATTGGTTGGGGTATCGGCCTGAATCAGATCGGGATATTGTTGTTCTAAGGCTTTAAGTTGATGAAACAGCTGATCATACTCACTGTCTGCAATAACGGGCTGATCCAAGACATAATAGGCATGATTATGCTGGGCTAAAATCTGGATCAATTGGCGCATTTGCGCCACCACATCTGCATGTTGAGTCATATGTTCACCATAAAAAAGGGCGGTGATCCCGCCCTTAAAAAATTTTGTCGCTTGGCCGTATTATAGAAACCGGAGGCTGTGGTTTCAATTCAGTTATGCCAGCGAAGCCTGACCTGCGCGATAATCAATCGCCTGATGACGCCAGTGTTCGCGTAATTGCGGGGTTAGTTCCAGATGGTTCTGGTCATATACAGTGCCATCAATTTCACGGGCAATCAGACCGGAAATGCTGATCATGGTATCAAAGGCATTTTGCACATCGCTATGTGGCAGGGCCAGGAAAAAGGCCAGACCTTTAACCTGTTCATTCGACAGGGTTTCCAGATCAAAACCGTCGGCACCATTGTCAGTAATTTGCAGCACCGAGAACAGCAGTTTGGAACCATCTTCGTTATAACGGTGGAAGCAGGACATTTCACCAAAGCGCAGACCGTATTTAAGCAGCACTTTAAGGGTTTTCTCCCCCGATAAAATCCGGCGTTCCGGGAAAATATTCAGGGCAATAAATGATTCTGCAGTGGCCAGGGCGCTTTCATCATCTACCAGTTGCTGTTCATGCAGATGCGCATCCAGAATACTGCTTTCTTCTTCAAATTCACGAATATCGGCTTTTTCAATCTGGCTGTTGAGGCTAAATTCAGCCGGCACAGTTTCCGCTTTTTCGGTATCTACCACAGCTTGAGTCTGTTCAGTCGATGCTGATTCAGGCACAGATGCAGCAGCATGAGCTACAGCAGTCACGGCAGCGGTAGTAGATGCATCAGTCTGGGTGGTTTCGGTAGAAGCCTGTTCTGCCAGATTTTCTGCCTTTGCTTCTACCTCATTTTTGGCTGCAGGTTCAGCATCTACAGATGCTACGGCCTGCGCTTCAGTTTTCGCCTGCGCTGTTTCGTTCGGCTCAGTCAGCTGCGTTTCAGTCATGGCCTGTGGCTCAATTTTGCTGTTTGGCTCGACGGCAGCAAGATCGGCATCGCCTAACGTCGGTTCTACGCGCTGGGCCGGTTCAGTCTGCAACTGATGACGGACATGACGCGGAATGATCGGCTGCTGGCTATCGGCATTGACCTGCAGCTCGGAGTCCAGCGAAGGTGCTGCATCGGCCGGTTTTTTCAGGATCATTCTTAAACCGAAACCCATAATAATGAGCGCGATAATAATCCCAATGATTGTGGTGATTTCCATGTTATGCCTCCGCGACTAGACCGTATTCTGTAGCATCTTCTAGATTTACGCTGACTAATTTTGATGTTCCCGGTTCAGGCATAGTAACACCTAATAAATCGGTTGCCATCGTCATTGCCAGCTTGTTATGTGTGATATATATAAATTGCACCTGTTCGGACAGTTCCTGGACCAGGTTACAGAAACGTCCGACATTGGCATCATCCAGCGGTGCATCGACTTCATCCAGCACACAAAACGGTGCCGGATTTAAACGGAAAATGGCAAAGACCAGTGCCAGTGCGGTCAGTGCTTTTTCTCCACCCGACAACAGCGCCAGTGAGCTGTTGCGTTTACCCGGTGGTCTTGCCATTAGTTTTACACCCGATTGCCAGTCATCTTCAAGACTTAAACTGGCTTCACCACCATTAAACACTTTGGGAAACAGCGCCTGCAGTTCGGTATTAATCTGGTCAAAGGTGGTCATAAACAGCTTGCGCGTTTCCTGATCAATACTTTTCATGGCCGCCTGTAACTGGGCCACGGTTTTTTCCAGATCTTCAATCTGATGGCTCAGTTCGGCATAACGGGCTGAAACTTCTTCATATTCTTCTGAAGCCGCCAGATTCACCGCACCCAATTTATCAAACTGCGCCTGGGCTTTTTCCAGCTGCTGCTGATGGGCCGTTACATCAATGTTCAGCCCCGGAATCAGCTCGCTGTTTAAGGCTTTCAGCTGTTCGGAATAATGCTGCAAGTCAGATTTGGCCGCTTGCCAAGCCAGACGTTTTTCTTCCAGCTGGCTACGCAGTTTTTCATCCTGCTGCTGCTGTTGATGGCGCTGCTCGGTCAGCTGCTGCTGTTTGCTCTGAATCTGGTTCAGTTCCAGCTGCCATTCATTCCAGGTCTGTTGCAGTTTTTCCGTCTGCTGCTGCTGCTCGGCAAACTGGCTGGCTAGTGCCGGCAATTCCAGCTGCACCGGATCGACAAACTTTTTCGCCTGCTCCATTTGTGCTGCAATCTGCTGATGCTGGGTCTTTAAAAAACCACCATCTTTTTCCAGCAGTTCCAGCTGCTGTGTGGCCTGCACCGACTGGCGTCTTAACAGTTCCAGTTCCTGCTGCTGTTGCTGATATAGCTGCTGCGCCTGCTCCAGTTGTGCCGTTAATTCTTCCAGCTGGAATTGCAGGGTTTTATAGTTTGGCAGCGCCTGTTCCAACTTGAGACTCAGCGCATGCAGATCAATCTCCAGATCATCTTTTTGCATGGCATCTTCTTCCAGCTGCTCCTCCAGTTGCTGCAGCTGATGCTGTAATTGCTGCTTCTGCACGGCAAAGGCCTGCGCGGCGCTCTGGATTTTGGCAATCTGCAGATCCAGTGCCTGCAATGCCTGCTGCTGCTGTTTCAGCTGCGCCTGTTGTTCATGAAGCTGTTGCTGCAGCTGCTGGCACTGCTGTTGGCTGATGTTAAAGTCCTGTTCGGCCTGTTGCAACTCGGCCTGTTTCTGACTCAGTAGCCCATCAATTTCTTCCAGACGGATGCGATGGCTTAAAGCCCCCTGCGCCGATAGTGAGGCTTCATCAAACAGTAAACCAATGACCCAGTCCGGCCCGACCTGATAGCCATCTAGGGTTAGAATGCTCTGCCCAGCCTGTAACTTTGGCTGTAATTGCAGCGCCTGCGCTAAATCATCAGCCAGTGCCACCTGTTGCCATAAAGAAGAAGATGGCGATTCAATCCAGTCCGCCAGACAGCTTAAATTTGCCAGCTGAATCGGTGCGTGCTGGGCAGCAGGTTTTAACTGGCGTGCCAGACTGTCCTGAAAGTTGTCATCTGCATCAAGCATTTGCGCATTCAGCCATTTGGCCAGAAACTTCTCAATTAATGCCGCATGTGGTTTGGCAGCATCGTTCAGGGTTAGCACCTGCATTAAGGCGGTGTGCTGTAACTGCTGTTTGGGGCTGTTTTTAATCAGTAGCTGATTCAGGTTTTTCTGCTCGGCCTGGAGCACCTGAATTTCCGATTTCAGTTCAGTACTGCTATTTTTATGCTGATTCAGCAGGCTGTGTGCCTGTTGCAGCTGCTGCTGTTGCGCCTGAATCTGCTGCTCCAGTTCGGCCAGCTGCTGGCTTAACTGAGCTTTGTCCTGGTTCAGCTGTTCGATTTCATCTTGCTGGGCCTGACTTTGCAGCGAGCTGCTCTGCTGCTGCAAGGTGTCTTTTTGCTGTTCAATCCGGCTGATATTTTTTAGCAACTGTTCGCTCTGGGCCAGCATTTGCAGTTTTTGCTGCTGCTGTTTTTCCACCTGCGCCTTAATCTGCTCAAACTGCTGCTGCACCTGTTGCTGCTGGGCTTTGAGCTGCTGCACAGCCTGTGCCTGCTCTTGCGTGCTTTGCTCGGCCTGTTGCAGTTGCTCGGTATACTGTTCCTGCTGGCTGAGTACTGTTTCTAGCTGCAGATCAATCAGCTGCAGACGTTCTTTGGTCTGGGCTTTCTGTTCCTGTAATTGCGCCAGCGTACTGCTGTTTTGCTGGACCAGCGACTGTTTCTGCTCCAGAGTCATTTTCAGCTCAGCCAGTTTCTTTTCGGCCTGCTGCCATTCATTCTGTAATGGTGTCGACTGCTGAATCAGACGCTGGAACAGCTCACTGGTATTGCCCAAATCATGTTCCAGCGTGCTTAGCTCGGAACGGGTCAACTTGAACTGTTCGCCCAGTTCGGTCATCTGCACAGTGTATTCCTGCTGCAAACGACTGCTCTGCTCGCATTGGAACGATAAAATTTCAATTTTAATGCTGCGAATCTGGCTTTCTAAAGTCTTGTACTGCAGCGCAGTTTCCGACTGGCGTTTTAGGGTTTTGAGCTGGCCTTTCAGTTCGCTGGCAATATCTTCCAGCCGCGATAAATTCTGGCTGGTATGGTCCAGATGCAGCATAGTTTCACGGCGACGGGCCTGATAACGCGATACCCCGGCCGCTTCTTCAATAAATACCCGCATCTCTTCCGGTTTGGCATCGACCAGACGGTTAATCATGCCCTGTTCGATAATGGCATAGGAGCGCGGCCCCAGACCGGTGCCAAGGAAAATATCGGTAATATCACGGCGCCGGCATTTGGTGCCATTTAAAAAATATTCTGACTTGCCATCGCGGTTGACCTGACGACGCACCGCCAGTTCGGTATAGGCGTTATAAGCGCCACCCAGCTTGCCATAGGTATTGTCAAAGCGCAGTTCGACACTGGCCATGCCCACCGGTTTACGCTTGGCGGTCCCGGTAAAAATCACATCCTGCATGCTGCCGCCACGCAGCTGACGCGCGCTGGATTCACCCATGACCCAGCGAATGGCATCAATCACATTAGACTTGCCACAGCCATTGGGGCCGACCACGGCCGTCCGGTTGGCTTTAAAATGTAAGGTGGTACTATCGGCAAAAGATTTAAAGCCGGAAAGTTTTAAGCTGCTTAAACGCATAATGTCCCGATCAACGGCGTGAGCGGCGTGCCCAGGCCAGTTCAATTTGTTTCATACGGGTCAGAGATTCCAACACCAGATTGCGCAAGTGTCGACAAAAATCATCCATAAATAAAGAGGCTTGTTGTGATTTTCGGATTAAAATTGCATCAATTACCAGTTTAAATAGATCAAACGATTCCTGTAACTCCCGACGTGACGTATTCAGGGTTAAAAAATAGCTGCGCCGTAACGACGGCAGCAACTCTTGATAGAATTTCATCAGGTACAGATTGGCCACCATATCCTGCTGCTGGGCCAGGGTTTGGAAAATTAGGTCATAAAATTTTTCGGTATGACCCTGCCGGTATTCGGCCTCAATCTGCTCCATCAGCTTTTGCAGCTGTTCAATTTCATGATGACGCCAGGTTTCCGCAATGCGCTGTACAATCTGCCCCAGCAGCAGACTGCAGGTATCAAACAGGGCGCGCACCTGCTGGGCCGACATTTCCGATACAATCGCGCCGCGCCGCGGAAAAATTTCAATCAGATGGGTACGTTCCAACAGCAGCAGTGCCTCACGCACCGAACCGCGACTGACATCCAGCTCTTTGGCAATACGCAGTTCCTGAATACGCTCGCCCTCTACCAGCTCGCCACTAATAATCTGCTCGCCGATATGTTTTGCAATCTGTTCAGATAGACTGTCTGTTGCTTGTTGTTGCATACTGTTCCTGTGTTATTTTTATACCATGCGCGCAGTTGCAGCGGGTCTTTCTTGTTGTCTTTTTTACTGGCTTAGCGACCAAATTTCCATGACATTGTCCGACAATTTTCTGTCACTATAGCCAACTTTTAACCACACTCTCGGGCGCTTAAAAATAAGCGCTAAAGCCTTGGTAAATAAAATACAGACCGACGGTGGTCAACAAACCTGAAAAACATTTTTTTAGCATGGCCGGTGACAAAATATGTGCAACTTTTGCGCCAAGCTTGGCGGTCATAAAGCTCATCACGCTAATGCCAATAAAGGCATATAAATGTACATAGCCCCAGGTATTCGGCACGCCCACCTCAGACTGCTGGCCAAACCAGACAAAACCCAGAGCGCCGGCAATAGCAATCGGCAAGCCACAGGCTGCAGAAGTGGCAACTGCTTTTTGCATCACCACACCACAACGGTTCAGGAACGGTACGGTTAAGCTGCCGCCGCCAATCCCGAAAATGGCCGAGGCAATCCCAATTCCGCCACCGGCCAGTATTTGCGCACCGGTTGAAGGCAACTGACGTGAAGGATCAACCGGGGTATTTGAACCGCGGAACATGCGATAGGCCACCCACACCGCAAAGAAACCAATTACCAGCTGCAAGCCCTGCCCCGACATTAAATCGGCAATCCCGGCGCCAAAAAATGCACCCAGAATTAGGCCGGGTGCCAAATTGCGAAACACATTCCACATCACCGCACCTTTTTTATGGTGCGCCGTGACCGAACTGATGGAAGTTACGATAATGGTCGCCAGTGAAGTCCCGACCGCCATATGCATAATCACGCTAGGATCATAATTCAGCTGGGTAAATACAATGTACAAAATTGGCACAATAATTAAGCCACCGCCCACCCCGAACAGACCTGCAGCAAATCCGGCAATTGCGCCAATCAGTAAATATATGATTAACTCCATAAATTATATTCCACTATTCTCAGATTCATATGGATGTAGAGACTCGACAGTTACAACAACAGCTCAGCGAAGCCGGACAGCTTCCTGAAGTCCTCATTTTAAAACCTGTGACTACATCAACCAATGATGATGTACGCGAGATTGCTCAAAAAGGAATACAGAGCGTTCTGGTCTGTAGCGCCCGACAAACACAAGGCAGAGGACAACGCCAACGGCAATGGGTGTCCCCAGAAGGAAACGTCTATTTAAGCACATTGCTAAATTTACGAACACCCGTAGATGGCCGTTTAGCCCTGGAAATTGCCTTAAATATTTTGCAGATGCCCAGCCTGCGCAAGCTGAACCTGCAGGTAAAATGGCCGAATGATTTATATAGCCCGCAAGGCAAATGGGGCGGTATTCTGATTGAGCCCCTGTCGACCCAGCAGGTCATTGTCGGGGTGGGGATTAATCTGGCGCCAATTCCGGCCGAGCAGATTGATCAGCATGCCACCTCTCTGGCCGAATTGGGTCTAAATGATATTTCCCGGATTCAGCTGATTGCCGAGTTGTATCTGGCCATTCAGCAGGCGCAAGAATGGTTTAACCATAACAGCTATCAACTGGCTTCACGTTTTAATCATCATGCCGCTTTTCAGCAACAGCCGGTAGAATTTGAACATCATGGCGGAGTGGCCCAGGGGCTGTTTTTAGGCATTCAGGATGATGGTGCGATTCAGATTGAAACCGCCTCTGGCGTTGAAGTGTTTTATCAGGGCCGTTTACGCCCGCAAATGCCGGGACAGTGAGCGCAGCACATGAAAAATTTATGGTTAGATATTGGCAATACCCGGCTCAAATACTGGATTACCGAACATCAGCAGATTGTAGAACATGCCGCTGAACTGCATCTGCAATCTCCGGCCGATTTACTGCTGGGCCTGATCCAGCATTTTAAAAGCCTGAACCTGACCCATGTCGGGGTATCTTCGGTACAGGACCAGAAAAATAATGAACGGATTCAGCAGATTTTAAAATTCCTGAATATTCCGGTGATTTTTGCACGGGTACAGGCCGAATATGCCGGCCTGAGCTGCGGCTATGATATTCAGCAGCTGGGGATTGACCGCTGGCTGCAGGTACTGGCCGTAGCTGAAGCCGATAAAGATTTATGTGTGATTAGCTGCGGCACCGCGCTGACCATTGACCTGACTCAAGGCCATCAGCATCTGGGAGGTTATATTCTGCCCAACCTATATTTGCAGCGTGATTCGTTAATTCAGCACACCAAAGGCATCCGGATTCCGGAAGCAGCCTTTGATGACTTAAGCCCCGGCACCAATACCCTGGATGCCGTGCATCATGGCATTTTACTGGGGCTGCTCAGCAGTATTGAATATGTCATGCAGCAATCCCCGCGGCAACTGGTGCTGACTGGGGGGGATGCGCCGCTGTTTGCCAAATTCCTGCAGCATTACCAGCCCTTAGTCGAACAGGACTTATTGCTGAAAGGTTTGCAGCGCTATATCCAGCATTATTCCACAGCCAATGAGTCCACACCGCTTATTCCACAATAATATGAGGCAGTATCGCCTGCCAGACTTCCACCAGTTCGGTACAGCCTTGAGAGTCAATAAAATGGCCTTGATGCTGTGCCTCAATGGCTTTGGCATCCAAACTGCGCGCCTGCTCCAGACTAAATTTTGGCAGCACCCGGTCATCGCCAGCTGAGTAAATCACCACCCGATGCGCAATCTGGCGTTTTAGCAAGTCAAAATCAATTTTACAGGCATCAATAAAAGGATTGACCTCGTCCAGCCGGCCCAAACGGCCATTAAAGCCGGCCACCAGCACCACCTGTTTAATTTTCTGGGTTTTCAGTTTCTTGGTCAGAAAGTGCAAAGTGGCAATACAGCCCAGACTATGGGCAATGAAAATGGTATTTTCGTCAATCTCATCGATCTGCTCATCCATTTGCCGCTTCCACACTTCCAGAGTTGGCGTTGGCGATGGATCGAGTCTTAACACTTTCAGACTGGCTTTTTGCTGGTCGGCATATTCCTGAATCCAGGGAAACCAGTTTTCATCCGGACTGGCGGTATAACCATGTACCACATAAATTTGTGCCATTGTTGTGCTCGCTGTTCGTTCCTGATGCACATCAGTGTGCCCGAAACAGCGCGGCTTTCGGGTAAGCGTCTGTTGGGTTTTCTTAAAGATCACCGCAGCACGTTCGCTTGAATGACTTAAAAATGGAGAGCAACAAAAAGGCGCACCCGGCGCCTTGTTGTTTTGAATCCCTTATTTTTTCGGTTCTTTACCACCGAACAGCGGACCCATACCGCCACCACCGCCAAACTGCTTTTGCAGATTGCCCAATGATTTCATCATTTTTGCCATACCTGATGGATTGGCAAATTTCTTCATCATTTTGGCCATTTGCGCATGCTGTTTAATCAGTTTATTGACTTCAGACACATCCATACCACAACCGGCCGCAATACGTTTTTTACGGCTTGGGTTCATCAGGTCCGGATTACGGCGTTCTTTGACGGTCATCGACTGGATGATGGCTTCCATCTTTTTCACCTGCTTCTCTGGGTTCGCCTGTGCAATCGCATCCTGAATACCAGAGTTACTCATGCCCGGCAGCTTGTCCAGGAAGCCCATCATACCGCCCATTTTATTCATTTGCTCAAACTGCATCAGCATGTCTTCAAAGTTGAAGCTGCCGCCTTTTTGCAGTTTTTTCGCCATTTTTTCGGCTTTTTCTTTGTCGATTTTGCGTTCAACTTCTTCGACCAGAGAAAGCACATCACCCATGCCCAGAATACGCTGTGCCACACGTTCCGGATGGAATGGCTCGAGGGCATCGAGTTTTTCACCCATCCCCAGGAATTTGATTGGCTTGCCAGTAATGGCACGCACCGACAGCGCCGCACCACCACGCGCATCACCATCCGTTTTGGTGAGAATGACACCGGTTAATGGCAAGGCATCATTAAAGGCTTTGGCAGTATTGGCCGCATCCTGACCGGTCATGGCATCAACCACGAACAGGGTTTCAGTCGGGTTAATCGCTGCATGCAGCGCTTTAATTTCGTCCATCATGTCATCATCGACATGCAGACGACCGGCAGTATCGACAATTAACACATCAGCAAACTGGATTTTTGCCTGCTCAATGGCACGATTGGCAATATCAATCGGGCGTTCATTGGCATTCGATTCCAGGAAAATCGCACCGACATCCCCGGCCACTGTTTGCAGCTGTTTAATTGCCGCTGGACGATAGACGTCGGCAGACACCATTGCCACTTTTTTCTTTTGACGTTCCTGTAAGAAACGCGCCAGCTTGGCTGCCGTGGTAGTTTTACCCGCACCCTGCAAACCGGCCAGAAGCACCACCACTGGTGGTTTTGCCGCAAGGTCAAGGCTCTCGTTGGCCTCGCCCATCATTTTGGTTAATTCGTCATAAACGATTTTAACGAATGCCTGGCCCGGTGATAACTGTGTCATCACTTCCTGACCTAATGCCTCTTCCTTAACTTTCGCGATGAATTCACGAGTTACAGGTAACGCCACATCGGCTTCAAGAAGTGCCATACGTACTTCACGTAACGTATCTTTAATATTGTCTTCGGTTAGCTGCCCTGAGCCAGTAACATTTCTTAAACTCTGCGTGAGTCGTTCTGTTAAGGTATCAAACATTGCAAAATCCGCTTAAAATAGCCATCAGCAAAAAAATGTTTCTTAAAATAGAAAATTTATGCATAAGATGCTATAGGATACTGTAGTTCGCATCGAATTTATATAAATGAATATTCATCATCCTGAAAAAGGTTTGACATGAGCAGTCTCCCCTTGGTTTACACGATTCTGGCATTAATCGCTTATACCACTTCGTTCTGGTATTTATTTATGCATTTAATGTCCAAGCGTGCTCCAAACCATTGGTTTATTGGTATTGTGCTGGGCTTGGGTTTATGTTTGCACGCCGCTGTGCTGTATAACGACATGCTGCTGCCGATGGGCATTAACTATAACGTGTTTAACCTGATGTCCTTTACCTCAGGCTTAATGCTGTTATTAAGTGTGCTGTTTAGTACTTACCGGCCGGTGATTGCGCTAAACCTGATTGGGATTCCAGTGGCCGCAACCGGCCTGATTCTAGGGCATTCCTTTAGCGGTTTAAACCTGTTTGTCGAAAACAATTCTTTAGGTCTGGATATTCATATCCTACTGTCGTTATCGGCCTATGCGGTCTTGCTGATGGCCACCATTCATGCGGTCTTGCTCTGGTTTCAGAACCGGGAGCTGAAAAACAAACAGAAACGCCGGATTTGGGTGAATTTGCTGCCACCGTTTCAAGCCATGGAAGAGCTGCTGTTTGATATGCTGATTGCCGGCTTTATCCTGCTGACGCTGGCATTGGGTTTTGGTTTCCTAACCATTGATAACTTCTTTGCCCAGCACTTAGCGCATAAGACTGCCTTTAGTATTATTTCCTGGTTTATCTATGGCGCGCTGCTGTTGGGCCGTTATAAATTTGGCTGGCGTGGCCAGAAAGCCATTCGCTTTACCATTATTGGCTTCTTCTTGCTGGCGCTTGGCTTTATTGGTTCCAAGTTTGTGTTACAGATGATTTTGGGCAAGTAAGATTCTTTTGTTCAGTTTGCCTCATTAAAAGCGTGGAACAGTGGTTAAATAATAAGCGTGGAACATGATAAATTATTTAAAAAGCCCAAGTATCCGTACCTGAGCTTTTTACCATACGATAAAACTATGATTTATATGGAATAAAAAATAGTATTTCGTATAAGGTGTATTATGTTAATTTTAGAAAGACTTACCTAATTACTGTAACCCTGCAAGCACTAGTTTTGCTTGTGCATTCCCATTATCTGCTGCTTTTTTAAACCACTTTAGAGCTTGTGTACGATTTTTTGGTAAACCATTTCGACCATATAGATAATTATTACCAATATTAAATTGGGCCATTGCATCACCATTATCTGCTGCTTTTAGATACCATTCGTTTGCCAAGATTGTATTTTTGCTTGTGCCTTTACCCGTTTCATACATTACTGCTAGGTTATATTGCGCATCTACATGCCCCTGTGCTGCAGACTTGCTATACCATTCAAACGCCTTAACATCACTTTGGGCGACACCTCGACCTTTGTCATACATTATTCCAAGACCATATTGCGCTGCCGCCATTCCCCTTTTTGCTTCAGACTTACTGAGCCATTCAAACGCCTTAACATCACTCTGGGCGACACCTCGACCATCGTAATACATCACGGCTAAGTCATATTGTGCTAGCGCATTCCCTTGTGCTGCAGACTTACTAAACCATTCAAATGCCTTAACATCACTTTGGGCGACACCTCGACCACTGTCATACAGTATTGCCAGATAATATTGCGCCATTACATGCCCCTGTGCTGCAGACTTACTAAACCATTCAAACGCCTTAACATCACTCTGGGCGACACCTCGACCATCGTAATACATCATTGCAAGACTATATTGCGCATTAACATTCCCCTGTACTGCAGATTTGTTGAACCATTCACATGCCTTAACATCACTCTGGGTAACACCTAGACCATGGTAATACATCGCTGCTAGGTTATTTTGTGCCTTAGCATTCCCCTGTACTGCAGATTTGCTGAACCATTCAAACGCCTTAACATCACTTTGGGCGACACCATCACCATTTAAATACATTCCTGCTAAACTGAATTGCGCATTAGCATTCCCTTGGGCCGCAGATTTGCTGAAGAATTCAAATGCCTTCTCATAACTCTGAGCGACACCTTGGCCCTTGTCATACATCTCTCCAAGGTTATATTGCACATCTGCATTCCCTTGGGCAGCAGCATCTAATAAATCATTAAAGTGAGAAGACTGAGCAAAAGAGACACTCGATACAATGCTGAAGAAAAATGGTAAAAACAGACTTTTTTTAAAGTTCATAATTTAAGTTTGATTAGAATAAAACTCATTCTAATCAATATTTCTTTAAGTTAATCAAATTTATTCATCCAATAATTATAGGGTTGAAAAGGATATTTAATGATAGGTTTATACAACAAAGCCAATCTTATATAGAACTATCTTCAAGGTTGATCTAAGAGTTTTTATATTGTTTAAAAAATATTTATCTTATATGCTCAAAATTTGAAGTTATACATACACTAAATATATGGAAGTTTTAATTGTTTTAACTGTTTTAATTATTACTGTAATTCTAATCAGTCTTCACGGGTGGGACGTAAGTAAAAAAATATATAAAAACTACTATGAAAGTTGGGAAACAGTATTCATGATCTGCTTATTGATCGTATATTTAATGCTACTTTTGTTTTGTTTGGCTTATATTGCCGATATCTTAGTCAAGTATTATTACTTCATAAAAATTAAAAATAATCCTCCTTGGCCGTTAGGTTAAGGCTCGATTCATGGGCCTTTTGATCATCTGCTTAACATAAAAACTCTTATTCGCAATTTTAAAAACTTGAATTTTCCACCAATTTACCACCCATTTAACATAATGGCGATTATACGAAGTACACTTGTATATTAATATAATTATCAAACACTTAATAAAACCAGAAAAATCTAAAAATGCCCAAAAAGCCGACTTTGAAACAAGTCGGCTTTTTTATGATCGATTTTGATAGTTTTTGCCAAGAAAATTGGCTAAAAAATGATCAATTTAGCAATCAGTGCCCATTTCATACGGATCCAGGTTCCAAAACTATCCCCAATTGCTGGGGATAAAATTTAGGCTATTTTGTACGCTTTGGCGCACATCAATCTCGGCCCTTTGCTACTACCTGGAACAGTGGAATTTTCCTATGATCAAGTCATCAGGAACAGGATGTTCCATAACATAAAACAAAAATTATAAGTTATTGCACATGGACCAGAGGGTACAACAGCACAATCAGCAACGATGAAAAACCCCGGCAGGATGCCGGGGTTTTTTATTATCTAAACTTCTTAAATTAAAGTTGGATGAGCATCTAAAATACGAATTAAAGTCGCTGCAGGACCAGTCGGATAGCGACGGCCTTGTTCCCAGTTTTGCAGGGTTCTCGCGCTGATATGCAAACGTGCAGCAAATTCAGCCTGGGTTAAGCCTGTTTTCTCACGTACTTCTTTAATATCCGGTAATTCAAGCTCTGTGACTCGACTTGCCTTTATCTCATTACGCTTGATGGCACCAGCTTCTTTGATTGAAGCAACCAAGTCATCAAATAAGTTGTTATCCATGAAATTGCTCCTTTACTAATTGACGTAGAATCGAGGTTTCTTTGTCTGTCAGATTATCTTTCACAGACTTTGGATAAGCCACCAGGAAAAAGATCTGATCATCTTCTGTAACCCAATAATAGATCACACGGATACCGCCACTTTTGCCTTTATTGCCCTGAGCACAACGTACTTTACGAATTCCACCACCATTCTTGATTAAGTCGCCCTTATCAGGCTGCACCAAGAGATCTTGCTGGAGCTGACGATACTCTTCATCACTCACAAGCTCTTTGATTTGCTTAGTAAAAATACTGGTTTCAATGAATAACATAGGTTTAAGTACGTCAATGGCGTATAAGAATTTTAGCAGTTTTAGAATAAAAAAACGAGAGCTGTGAACTCTCGTTTCGCATAAGCAAAGGCTTACAAATATAAATATTAGGTATAAAAAACCCGCATGATAGCGAGTAGGTCCTGATATTTCATTCAGACTATAGATTTTATAAAAACTATATTTCTAGATGATTTTAAATATTTTTCCACTTAAGGTACTTTGAAAAAGCATTTCAAAACTAGGTCGAATATCTTCACCATCAACGGTGATATGTTTTATATTCAAATGAGATTGTGTGTTGGCAAACTCATGATCCACTGTGGCTTGAATAGCGTGTTTAACGCCAAACTGGTCTTTTACGCTGAGAGTCTGTTTAAACATATATATTTCCTTAAAAAAAATTGCAGTGGAAATCCCACATAAATTATTGATTTTTAAAAATTTATCGCTAAGAAACTTTATGATTTAATTTAAATAGCTGATTTAGAGAAGTGTAAAATGTACGGCCATCCAAATTTAAATCAACTTCGATTCCAGATTCCAGTAGAACTCTTTTACCTACTTCGATTTGTTTTAAACCTTGACGTGTATTTTGCATTTTATGTAGAGGAATTAATGAAACAATAATTTCAGTACCATTTTTAGATTTTGCAATTAAATCATTTACTTTTAACAACTTATATCCTATTTTTTTAGAGATTTTTTCAATTTTGAAAACATTTTAAAGCATAAAAAAAGCACTTATGAGTGCTTTTTATTACTGCTTATTATTACTTAGATAGCAACAATATTTACAGCATTCGGTCCTTTTTGACCTTGAGCTACACTGAATTCAACTTGCTGGCCTTCAAATAAGGTCTTGAAACCTGAACTCGCGATTTCGCTGAAATGAGCAAAAACGTCTGGACCTGATTCTTGTTGAATGAAACCAAAACCTTTAGTTTCGTTAAACCACTTAACAGTACCTTTAACAACATTTGAGTTTGACATAATATATCCTACTAATTTTTAATAATTTTTTAGTCATTTTATTGACTGATTAATAACTTTGAAAATAATAAAGAATGAGACTTAAAATCTAAAAAACGAAGGATTATGACTAAAACTGCGATACTTAAGGAAGATTTACCGAAACAAGACTTTTTTCTAGTTAAGTTAAATATACAGTAAAAATAAAAATAATCAAGTTTTTTTGATATAAATATTAATTTTTCTTATAAAATCTATATTTTTTCTTTAAAAATTAATTAAATTCAATAACTTATTTATTATATTATTTAATATTTTCTTTAACATAAAACCTCTTATACGCAATATAAAGGCTAAGCTTTATCTCACTCCACAATACTTCAAAGACCTTTTCCTAGACATCTTAGTAAAAAAAACGTATAACACCGTTTTTCAAATTAACAGGTGAACGCGTTGAAACTTGTGCTTGCACCCATGGAAGGCTTAACCGATCCGATCATGCGTGATGTCCTCACGTCTGTCGGCAGCTTCGACTGGTGTGTGACTGAGTTTATTCGGGTCACCGACTCAATCCTGCCCGATCATATCTATCACAGCTATTGCCCGGAATTATTGAACGGCGGTAAAACTGCGGCTGGCACTCCGGTACATGTGCAGTTTCTGGGCAACAACCCGGACATGCTGGCTGCCAATGCGGTCAAAGTTGCAGCCATGGGCGCACCAGCCATTGACCTGAACTTTGGCTGTCCGGCCAAAACCGTAAACCGTCATCGTGGCGGTTCGGTCCTGCTAGATGAACCGGAAGTGGTACATGAGCTGGTCAAAGCTGTGCGCGATGCCGTGCCGGCACATATTCCGGTTTCTGCCAAAATGCGCTTAGGCTATATGGATCGCAACTTCATGCTGGACAATGCCCATGCCATTGAAGATGCAGGCGCCTCCTGGGTCACGGTCCATGCGCGCACCAAAGCCGATGGTTATACCCCGCCGGCCTTTTGGGATCAGCTGGCCCCGATTCGTGAAGCCCTAAAGATTAATGTGATTGCCAATGGGGAAATCTGGACCAATGCCGATGCCAAACAATGCCAGTTAGAATCGGGCTGTGAAGATTTAATGATTGGTCGTGGTGCCGTCACCACCCCTGACCTCACCCAATGTATCCGCCAGAACTCTGATGCACCCTTACTGAGCTGGCAAGATCTGCTTGATTTGCAAATCCGCTTTATTCACGGTCCGGCCAAAACCGAAATTGGTATGCTGGGGCGTTATAAACAATGGCTGGGCATGATGTCGAAACATTATCCAGAAGCCAAAGCGCTATGGGATGAGGTTAAACGCATCAAAAAGCTGGATGAAATTATTGCCACCCTGCAAGCCTCGCAACACACAGCACTCTAAACCAAACATTGTCGCGGCTGTTTACAGGGCTTGTCTAACAACTGTTTGATCACTTTTGTGTAATCATCTTGCAAGCCGCAGTTTAAAAACTCCGGCTGATGACATTGCCCTGAAAATTCAGACAATCTTCTACCCGAGTCCGCTGAACCGGCGCCAGTTGCGCCAGATCAAACCAGCGATATTCGGCATGTTCATCGCTTAGCTGAATCTGTGCATCTTCCGGTACATGACAGCGAAAAATAAAAGCATGGGATTGCACCGCTGCATGAAAATACACACCCGACAAATACCCCACCTGCACCTGACAGCCAATTTCTTCCTGACATTCCCGAATTAAGGCCTCGTGGATGGTTTCCCCCATATCCAGCGCGCCACCCGGTAAGCCCCAGGCCTGATCGGCATAGGTAGCTTTAAGTAACAGCACCTGCTGCTGGGCATTACAAATTACCGCATGCGAACTTAAGCGATAAAAATCATGAAAGGCCAACGAACTGCTCTCCCCTAGTTTTAAACGATAACCTAACGGCCAGATGCAAACAGCCGTATGTGGACAAGGATGCAATCATTAGGAATCTGTCACCACGGCCTGACTTAAATCGGCCTGGCCCAAACGCTGGATTTCCTCCAGCTTCTGTTTGCGTAATCGCTCACTGCTTAAGGTCTCCTGTAAATCCAGCGCCAGTGCTTTCAGCAAATCCAGATCTTCTTCAGACATCTGCCGCACCTGCTTGTCCAGAATACATAAGCTGCCTATGGCCAAGCCCTGTTTACTTTGAATGGGTACCCCGGCATAAAAACGGATTTTCTGTCTGGCCAGATGAGGATACTGCCGGAAGCGTGGATCACGCTGAATATCTTCAATAACCAGCGCTTCATTCTGATAAACCAGATGGGTACAAATCGACTCCTCACGGCGCTGCGCTGCGTAGATCGGCGACTCCACCGCTTCTGCCAGCGGACTGGCCGGAGTATGCACCTGCCCGGCATCGACCAGCGAAATCTGGGCATATTTCACATCAAAGGCCTGCCGTGCTTCTTCAATATACTGGCTGTAAATTGGCAGCAATTCCGACTGCAATAAATCCAGTTCATGCAAAGCTTGTAAACGTTCAGCCTCATTGTCATGCATCAGTGCCGCCGCCGGGTTTTCCCCTTGTGCCATCAGCAGCATATCCATATTCAGCATCAGTTCATTCACACTATTCACCACAGCTTCAGGCTGAAACAGACGCTCAATCTCATCACGCAAATGCGTCGAGTGATTGCCCAGCAAGGCAAACACCAGTTTGATCTGCGGTTTTAGCGTGCGTATCCGGTGGTTCAACAGGCGGATTTGCGCCATCGGTTGCTGGTGGAAAATAGCGATACAGATGATGTCGGTCGATTCCGGCACGGCACTCAACACATCCGAGCGCGATTGAATCAAGGCATCGGCATGGCTACAGGCGGCAATCTTTTTCAGGTTCAGACCATGGGCCAGCATGGCAGAGGCCAGCACATCCACCTCCCAACGTGCCCCCAGACACATGACTTTGGGGTTGTTCAGTTCGGTCTGTAGCGGATATTGCTGCTGAAATTCATGATTAAACCGTTTTAAACCCTGATGCATGCGCAAACTGTGTTCGGCGCTGGCCTCGGTATTATGGACCTGCGAAAACAGGCAAATCGCAGGAATCGCCACTTCATCATAGAAATTATTGATTTTCCGGACCAGCGCTTCTTCATTCGTTTTTTTCGGCAGCTCCTGCTGGATATATGCATTAGCCACATCCAGCGCATCATGTACTTCATCGGCCACCAAACGCTGATAAAAACGTTCGGGCGGTGACAGCACCGGGGCACTGCCAATTAACACTTTGACAAAGCCCAACGCCGGAATATAGTGCGACAGCACCAGCAAACAGGCCGTTAACGGTGTTGATAAAATCAGACCAATTGGTCCCCAGATTAAGGTCCAGAAGGTGGCAGCCAGAATAATCGACAAGGTAGTCAGGCCGGTACTTTCGCCATATAACCACGGCTCAATGATGTTATTACTGATCAGCTCCAGCAGCAGAATCAGGCCCAGCGTCCAGAGGAACATATTCCAGCCTGGATCCACCGCAAAAGCCAGCGTTAACGGGAACGCCGCAGAAATGATCGGGCCGACATAAGGCACAAAGCGCAGCACCACCGCCAGCATGCCCCACATGATGGCCGCAGGCACGCCAATAAACCACAGTCCGGCTGCCATCGGAATGCCATAGGTGACATTGACCAGCAATTGCATGCGCAAATAGGTACCAATGCGCTGGCCGGCTTCATCTAGCACATCGGTACCAATATTCAAATTACCGCCAAGCAGACGCAACAAGCGGTCATGCAGATCTTTACGGCTAATTAAAATCAGCACCACAAATAAAAATACGATACCAATGGTGGCAATCGGGCTTAAAATCTTGCTGCCCCACTCCATGGCGGCATCGGAAGGACTTTGCTCCAGTCCGACCACCTTGACATTCTGCACACCCTTTTCCTGCTCGACCTGATTGATGCCTTCAAACGAGCTTTCCACCGTATCGAAAGTGGTTTTGGCCCCATCCCAGGCACTAGGGCCAGAGGTTAGCGATTTCACCGTATTCAGTTTTTGCTGAATGGTGTCCTGATATTGCGGTAATTCTTGACTTAAATCTTTGAGCTGAAAACCCAGATAACTGCCCAGTCCAGCCAGCACACTAATGGTGAAAATCATAACAATGGCAATCGACGGCAGCTGTGGCAGTCCCCATTTTTTTAACCGTGACACCAGCGGTTCCAGCAAAAATGCCAGCAAAATAGCCAGTGCCAGCGGAATCAGCACATCCTGACCAAAATACAGCGCCGCAATAATCACCGCGCTAATCACAAAACCGGCCATCACCCGGACAATATTCTGGGTTTCAATATCCCGCTTGACCCAACTGGCGGCAGATTTTTCCGGCTTCCAGTGATGGGGACGCGGCGGCTTCGCTTCGGGCTGGAGCAGACCCGGTTTATTGTTCTGTTTTCGCATGGCTGGGCACATCCTGTTGCTCTTTATTTATTATTTACGAGCTTCGGCTCTTTATTTCAAATAGATTCCTGTAAAAAAACGCCTAATTTCAGCAAGAAACAGCACAGAAGATGAAGATGGGAAAGTATTGAAAGCAGCAAAATGCCACATACACAACTGTGCCATTGCAAGGGAAAAATATTAAGGATGAATGATGGCTTTGCTGTAAATATCCGGGTCCATTTCCAGAATTTCGACACACAGTTGCAACGTCAATTCATTCTGTGGCGGTAGATAATCCTGCAACACCTCCAGCACGGTCCGGGAAATTTCCTGCTTTAGGGCGGTACTACGGCCTTTTAAAATCGAGATTTTGGCATGCACATAGGCCTGTGCGCTTTCATCCAGTCCAATCACATAGTCCTGCTGGCAGATGGCGCGGCTTTTAATATCAGAGGCATTACCAAACAGGCCATTCTCGACCAGCGTCCGGTTGATGCGACTGAGCAAGGGCTTCATTTCAAGCGCCTGCAGCTGATCTGAATATTCAAGATGGATATGTGGCATCAGCCTTCTCCCGACATGGTGCAGATGTGATCTTAAAAATTCAGGGTTTTACCCTGCTTCAAAGCAAGATAAAACCCAAGAGAAACAGTGCGATTATGCTTTTTTCACATATTCCGATTTCAGTTTAATTGCGCCAATACCATCCACTTTACAGTCAATATCATGACCATCTGATGCTTCTGGCAATAGGCGGATATTTTTCACTTTGGTACCCACTTTCACCACAGAAGATGAACCTTTAATTTTCAGGTCTTTAATCACCGTCACGGTATCGCCATCGGCCAGTACATTACCATTGGCATCTTTAATGATGGCGCCGGCCTCGGCTTCTGCCTGCTCCCCTTCTTTCCATTCATGTGCGCATTCAGGACAAATCAGCAAGTCACCATCTTGATAGGTATATTCGGACTGGCATTTTGGGCAATTCGGTAAAGACATAAAAACCTCGAAACGAGCAAAATAAAAAATATAAAGGTCTACTATAACATTTATATTTTTCATCACGTTAAAATCCCTAACCGGTTTAGGGATTAATAACAATATTTGTGTTATTTGCCCGGGTGTTCCAGCAGCTGTTTAAACACCTGCAGATGATTATGCTGTTCGTTTTCTGCTGCGGTTAACAGGGTAATTGGTCCCTTCTGCGCCAGTTGCCGGATTTCCTCCACCGCGTCCAAATGCTGCTGCAACTCTTGCCGATAACGCTGCTGAAACTCGGGCCAGTGCCGCTCAGTATCTTCATGGAACCATTTACGCAGTTCGGTCGAGGGGGTTAAATCCTTCGGCCACAGGTCAATCTGGGCATCGGCTTTTTTGATCCCGCGCGGCCAGATCCGGTCCAGCAGAATCCGGGTACCGTCCTGCTTGCTTACAGCCTGATAAATACGTTTGGTAGCAATGGGCATGGTTTTACTCATCCGGAATGTCAGGGGTCACCAGCAGGCTGAGTAAATCCAGACATTCCTGCCAGCCCAAATAACAGCCATCGACGGGAATGGCATCGGGCAGATTGTCCTGCTGAATCCAGACTTCGGTTCCGACCGATACCGCCTTAAACTCAATCGTGACCTGAATCAGTCCGGGTAAATCTGGGCTATCAAACTCATCCTGATAACGCAGTCGCTGCTCGGGAATCACTTCCAGATACTGCCCGTGAAAACCGTGGCATTTGCCCGTGCTCAAATTACAAAAGGCAATTTTATATTGACCGTTGACCACGGGTTCAAACTGTTCAATCTGCACGGTAAAGCCATGTGGTGCCATCCATTTGACCAGGGCATGCGGATCGACAAAGGCCCGATATACCCGCGATAACGGCGCCTGAAATATACGGTGTAACTGTACGCTGTGTTGCATGACATCACCTGTTTACAGCGAATAATTTTCAGTCTACGCCTTCTGCCTTGGGCCTGTGTATGACTTTGGTTGAAGCGAGCGTAAAGCAAAAAAGCATGCGCTCCGGCATGCTTTTTTGTACTAGAAAATGGGGTTAAACTGGATAGTTTTCTTCTTCGTCTTCATCATCATAGACATAGGCCATGCAGCCCCAGCCATCATATTCACCCTGGAACTGGTTGGCGATTTTGGTGAACCATTCTTCTAAATCAACAATATCGGCATAGGCCGGTTCCATATAAACATAAATGGTAATAATCCATTCGGTCACACCAGAATCATCATCCTGAAATAAAGAGATTTTTTGTTCTTCATTTAACAGAAATAAGGCACAACGTTCAGCCTGTTCCTGGTCGGTAAAGGCAATTGAATATTCAATTTCATGTGCCTCGTCCAGATCATCACCATCTTCATGCATTTGCCAAAGTACGTTGCCGTTGTCGTCATCTGGAAATTGTTCATAATCGCGTGACATCGTTTTGTCCTTGTTCTGTGTTGTTGTTCTAATGGTCAGCTTACCCTAATTTTGTTGCAGTTCCGAGATAGAGCGCTTAATTTTTTTCTGTTCTATCATCCTGATCTCTATCCGGATCGGCAATCCCCTGTTTTGGGGAGAGCACTCCAAATCGGATCAACTGCTTAAAACGGTACCTGTCCACGAATTTCAACCGCGGTACCGCTTAAAGGCTGAGTAAAAGCCAGATAACTGGCATGCAAGGCCATGCGTTTTAGGGGACTGCGTGCAGGTTCTGGATGATACAGCTTATCGCCGGTAATTGGATGGCCGATATACTGCATATGCACGCGCAGCTGGTGTGAACGTCCGGTAATTGGGGTCAGCAATACCCGGCTGATGTCCATCTCGGCATTATAGTCCAGTCCCTGATATAAAGTTTGTGCCGGCTTGCCCAGTTCAAAATGCACCATCTGACGCGGCCGGTTTTCCCAGTCGGTAATTAATGGCACCTCAACTTTGCCATCTCCGTCGAGTTTGCCCTGTACCAGGGCAATATAGTGCTTGGTCACGGTGCGCGCCTGAAACATTTTACTCACCGCTACTTCTGCATCACGATGTTTGGCAAACATCAGAATACCCGAGGTGGCCATATCTAAACGATGGGTAATTTTGGCCTGTGGATAGCGCGCCAATACGCGTAAATAGGCACTGTCCTGATGCTCCGGCAACCGCCCCGGCACCGACAGCAAACCTGCTGGCTTTTCAATCACCACCAGATCATCATCTTCATAGAGCAGGACTAGTGGCTCTTGCGGCGGGCAATATACAAAGTTGTCGTTTAAAGGCATGGCGGTACGGCTTGGGAGTCAAAAGGGGGCAAAATATCAAGCGGCCAATCTGCTGTCAATCTATTGAGAAGATAGATATTTAATCTGGAAGCTACTGGAGAGAAATAGTTTTTATTCTCTGGTTTTTCGAGTTTGATTTTTATAGTTTGTTGTTCTGGTCATGCACGGAATTTTTAGGGTGTCAGGGAAAACTTGCTGTTTACTTCAACTATCATCACGTTGTACGTCATGATCTTATAGCCTATAAACTTCTGATCTATAGCGTCCTAAGCCGAATCGAGACCTTTTGGGTGAGTACTGCACTCGCGTTTTGCGCCGCTGACAGCATGCTACTCTTTTCGATCCCGTCACACCCTTGAGAGATATAGTAGTCAAAGCCTGCCGAAATTGTTTTCCGAAGATCAGTCAATTTAAAATATTTTCAGGAAATTTTCCCAAATAAAGCACACTCACAAGAAATTTTTATACACTAGGTTAAATTCTTCATTTTATTTTGCAGAAAATGGCGATTTTAAGAGAATTTATCTAAGTGATTATGATGACTCAGGCAGCGGCTGCATCAGTTGAATTAAATTACCGCAGCCATCTTCCAGCACGGCAATTTTCACATTGCCAGCCAGCATCGGTGCTTGAGTAAAAACCACACCTAGCGCGAGTAAACGCTGATATTCTGCCTCAAGATCGTTGACCTGAAATGAGGTATAAGCAATACCATCTGCCTTAATCGCGGCTTTAAAGGCTTTCGCTGCGGGATGTACATCTGGTTCTAGCGACAGTTCTACACCATCTGGCTGCTCGGGAGAAACCAGCGTCAGCCAGCGATACTCACACCGGCACATCCTGTTTTAGCCGAAAACCAAGTATCTGAGTATAAAACTGCAAGGCTTTTTCCTGATCATCGAGCATAAGACTGGTGACATAAATTTTCATTGTTCTGCTCGGTAGTTTTTATTTTTTATAGCATAGCTGCTTTCAGTACCCTGTAGGATTCTGGCAAATAAGTTTGCGATAACTGAAAGGAAAATGAAGGTGATTTAAACGAATATAGTGAAATAGGAATAACAAAAAGATAAAGAAGAATAGAGATGTTGAAATTTTTATTTTTAAGGGAGCGGGAAATACTTCAACCATTAAAACTTGGTAAGTTCTAACTTTTTGCCTATAAACTTCTGATCTATAGCGTCCTAAGCCGAATCGAGACCTTGTGGGTAAGTACTACACGCACGTGATACGTTACTGGTAGCAATCTACTCTTTTCGATCCCCTTTCACCCTTGAGCAATAGAATAGTCAAAAGCGGATGGGATTGTTTTCCTAAGCTTCGGCGTTTTTTCATCTTTTTGATAATTTTTCTCACATCAAACGGTTTAGATAGAATTTTTTATTTTCAAGCTGCCATAATCATGATTCTTTTTCATGATTCCGTATTTTTCTGGAATATTCAGGCATAGATTATTCTGCCCGGTTCAGGACATTGCAGATCTTTAATCGTGAGGTATCGAGCTGTTTAAAATAACTGTCCTTGAATGAGCTGGGCGCTAAACCACCAGCCACTTAAGGCCGACATGCTACAGAGCAAATTGGCCAAGACTTTATTCAGTTTAGATAAGGTCGATTGATAAATTTTGATATTCAGCATGTAAGCCAGCACGGCATAAACCACCCCAATGGCACCACCAAACAGCACCAGCAGTAACGGCCAACCCGCCAGCAGATGCGCCTTGACCGGCAGTTGAGTATAAGAATCGGCAGCTTGAGAGTTTGACATAACTTTGCTCCTGATGATTTTTCTTTAAAACCAGCATCCACCCGAAAGTGGATGTGGCGCTCCTAGGAAGCATCATGAAGCAAAAAACAGGCCAGTTATTTTAAATACAGCCAGCGGGTATAACGGTTGATATAGGCATTCAGCCCATCGCCATATTGGGCCAGCTGTTTCATATTCTCGACATGCTGCACACCGGCGCTGGCATAGCTATAAGTATAGACCCTGCTATTTTTACGGAACTGAACCCGAATAAACTCTTGACCAATTTCATAATTGGCCACACCAGAGTCATGGTTAAGATCAAGATAATGTTGCAAAGACTGCACCTGAAATATGCTATATGTCTTATTCAACATGGGGATTAATGGCTAATTTTTAAACAGATTCAAGTAATAAACACCTTAATTTTTATTATTCATTTTCAATAAGATAGAGCCTTAAATCCAACCAATTTGTATCTCGATTTTGTGCTTTCTTTTTGTAGGGCTTCAACTGTTCTAACACCCTGAAAATTCAGCATATTTTTATTGATCCCATTAAAAAGCCCTATCGTGTGATAGGGCTTTCATTCAAAACAGAGGGTAACTGTTTGAGTGCTGTTGCTTAGGCATTCTTATTGTTAAATTGATTGCCTTGGCATTTGGTACACGGGGGTAAACGGTCTGTACCAATTTCTAAGTAAACGCGATGTCCGCATTGGACACAAAAATAGAAGCCTGTTCCTGGCTTGTCGCCTGCAGTTACCATCTTTGTTCTCCGTATGATTTAGAAATGGTCTATTCAGTATAACCAATCTGTGATGATTGTCTATTGTCCATTTCGACGAGTGATGATGGCGTTTGGGCGAAGAGTACTAATTTATAACCAATACTTTAATTTAAATCATTAATAGGTAATGATTTATAATATTCTTCAACATGTTTTTTCCTCATCAACTCTTCTTTTTGTTTCATTTGCTTTGCCATCAACTCTTGCTCGTATGTAATATTAGGCAACTCTTGCATCCAAGTAGCAAAACGCTCTGTAGTAGCCTCAATAGATACTTCATCACAATAAACTTTATTTGCCTGAGATTTTACAAAATCAATTAGCAAAGAGTTAGATAAGTTACCTTCCAAATATCTTTTAAATAGCCATAAATAAATATCAACTATTTCTAAACCAACCGATTTTTTTGAGCTTTGAAATTTTGGGATAATCGTAGGTATATCTCTAAAATCCATACCACCTAAACCGAAATCATGTTTATAGTAAAAACCTTCAGCATTTCTATAAATCTGCAATAAATAATCTTGTGTGGTATTAAACTGATCTTGTTGATCTACGATTATTCCCAATACTTTTTTATTTTTCTTCTTTGCCCTCTTAGTTATTCCCCAATAAACGGATTGAAATCCAATAAGATTAGGAGAAATAAATTTTTTATCCCTTTTTGATTTAGCATTAAAAATTAACTGTCTCACATTATTTTTAGCCCAAACCAAAACATCTAAAAATAACTCTCGTGATCTAGAGTCATCTAACCGTCCCAAACGAGTTATTAACTGCTCACAAATATATATAACTTTTGTATCAGCCTCCTTATCCCTTGAACACAACCTAGCTTCCCACGCTAATTTTTTTAGTTCCCTACGGCTTTGTTGCACAAAGATTTCATAACTATATGATTTTAAAAGTTTTGATTATTTTTTGATCCAAAATTAAATTTATTTAAATCAGATGCTTACATATTTATGCAACAAAGCCGTTCCCTACTAAAAAGGAAATTCAATTTTGCCAATAGTACATATCTTAATGGCGTCCAATATCCAGACCATGTCATCGCTGGATTTATTCCTTGATCAAATACTTGATCAAAAAAACATATAACAGGATAGTCGTCTTTTTTTACTCGATAAAAGTCAAAAGTTAAAGAAAATTTCTTTGATAATTTTTTAAAATCTGCAACTAAATCAATTAACTTGTATTCTCCCAATTCTGCTGCATGCAAGCGATCAACATCAAAAATTTTTCTTATTTTTGAAATCTCTTCTTTAGCTAAAATATCCAAATTAACTGTAGAACCAATAACACCATAATACAAATATGGCTGGGTTATATCGAATAAGTTATTACCCGTATGACCACTTTCATCAACATAAAAGAACATTAAATATCCAAAACAAAAACACCCTACTTCACAGTAGGGTGTTTTTTAAACAATATCAATAACTTTAATCCCCCTTACGAAGCAATGCTTCTCACCTTTAAAAAAGGAGGGAGTTCCCCTCTTTTCTAAAGAGGGGCTAGGGGATATTTATACGAGCAACTAGAAAAGTTAAGCCACATTCCCTTCCAAGAAGTCCTGCGCAAAGCGTTGTAATACCCCACCCGCTTCATACACAGAAACTTCTTCTTCAGTATCCAGTCGGCAGGTTACTGGCACTTCCAGAATCTGGTTTTTACCATCAGCCGTGGAACGCTCAATCACAAGTGTTAAAGTCGAACGAGGTGCAATATTACCAATCACGCTATAAAGTTCAGTACCATCCAAACCTAGAGTTTTACGGTCTGTGCCCGGCTTAAACTCAAGCGGCAATACACCCATCCCAACCAGGTTAGTCCGGTGAATACGCTCAAAACCTTCTGCCACAATCGCTTCAACACCAGCAAGGCGTACACCTTTAGCCGCCCAGTCACGGCTTGAGCCTTGGCCGTAGTCTTTACCGGCAACAATAATCAGCGGCTGTTTACGATTCATGTAGGTTTCAATCGCTTCCCACATCCGCATTACTTCGCCTTCAGGCTCGACACGCGCTTTGGAACCTTGCTTAATGGTACCGTCAGAACGTACCACCATTTCATTAAACAATTTCGGGTTGGCCAGCGTTGCACGTTGTGCCGTCAAGTGATCACCCCGGTGGGTGGCATAGGAGTTGAAATCTTCCTCAGGCAAGCCCATTTTCGCCAGATATTCACCTGCCGCCGAATCCAGAATAATTGCATTCGATGGTGATAAATGGTCAGTGGTAATGTTATCGCCCAAAATTGCCAGCGGACGCATATTGGCTAATGTACGCGGTGCAGCCAGCGCGCCTTCCCAATATGGTGGACGGCGAATATAAGTACTTTGCGGACGCCAGTCATATAGCGGACTTGCCGCCTGCTCCACTTCGCCCAAGTCAAACATTGGAATATAGACTTTCTGGAACTGCTCAGGCTTCACCGAGGTTTTCACTAATGCATCAATTTCTTCATCCGACGGCCAAATGTCTTTCAGATAAATTGGATTACCGTTCTGGTCGGTGCCCAACGCATCTTTTTCGATGTCAAAACGGATGGTACCGGCAATTGCATAGGCAACCACGAGTGGCGGAGATGCCAGGAAAGCCTGTTTTGCATACGGATGGATACGACCATCGAAGTTACGGTTGCCCGACAGCACCGCAGTCGCATACAGGTCACGGTCAATAATTTCCTGCTGAATCTTTGGATCAAGCGCGCCTGACATCCCGTTACAAGTCGTACATGCATAAGCGACGATGCCAAAACCGAGTTTTTCTAAGTCTTTCAGTACACCCGCTTCTTCCAAATACAGCGCAGCTGCTTTAGACCCCGGTGCAAATGACGATTTCACCCAAGGTTTACGCACAAGACCGAGCTCATTGGCTTTACGTGCCAGCAAACCTGCCGCAACGGTATTACGTGGGTTTGAGGTATTGGTACATGAGGTAATCGCGGCAATGATGATGGCACCATCTGGCATCAAACCATCGGTACGCTGTTCAACAATACCGGCAATGCCTTTTTCTTTTAAGTCACTTGTGGATACACGTGCATGTGGGTTCGACGGCCCTGCAATATTACGGGTTACCGTTGATAAGTCGAAACGCAGCACACGTGGATATTCCGCCTGTGTCATGTCAGATGCCCAAAGCCCAATTTCTTTGGCATAGGTTTCAACCAGTTTGACTTGTTCAGGCTCACGACCGGTCAGGGTTAAATAGTCGATGGTGTTCTGATCAATATAGAACATCGCAGCGGTTGCACCATATTCAGGGGTCATATTGGAGATGGTGGCACGATCACCCACTGACATGCTGTCCGCACCTTCACCAAAGAACTCTAAATAGGCACCGACCACACGCTCTTTACGCAGGAATTCAGTTAACGCCAAGACGATGTCCGTCGCAGTAATGCCCGGCTGACGCTGACCAACCAATTCTACCCCAATAATGTCCGGCAGACGCATCCAAGATGCACGACCCAGCATCACATTTTCAGCTTCAAGACCACCCACACCGACTGAAATCACGCCTAGCGCATCGGTATGCGGGGTATGCGAGTCTGTACCCACGCAGGTATCTGGGAATGCTACGCCATCACGGTTTTGAATTACCGGTGACATTTTTTCCAGGTTAATTTGATGCATGATGCCGTTGCCTGCCGGAATTACATCGACATTTTTAAAGGCTGTTTTGGTCCATTCAATAAAATGGAAACGGTCTTCATTACGACGGTCTTCGACTGCACGGTTTTTCTCAAATGCATCCGGATCAAATCCACCGTATTCCACCGCCAGTGAGTGATCGACAATCAGCTGGGTTGGCACCACCGGATTGACTTTGGATGGATCACCGCCCTGATCGGCAATGGCATCACGCAGACCGGCAAGATCGACCAGTGCCGTTTGCCCCAAAATATCATGACAGACTACACGTGCTGGATACCATGGAAAATCATGCTCCTGCTTGCGTTCAATCAGCTGGCGTAAGGACTGCTCTAAAATGGCTGGATCACAACGACGCACCAACTGCTCGGCCAGCACTTTGGAGGTATAAGGAAGTTTGGCATATGCGCCTGGCTGAATATCTTCAACGGCTTGTCGCACATCATAATATTCTAGCGGGGTGCCTTGCAGCGGTTTACGGTAGTTGTTATTCATAGCGTACCTGCCTTGTTCTGACTTCTTCTTTCAAAGTTTTGTTGTTTAACATTCATGCTGCTTGGCATTGTACGCTGCCCGAAGCCTATTTCCCAAATTTCATATATTTCATAAACTTAAGTTTAAAATAATACATTTTTGA
Source organism: Acinetobacter sp. Q85-2 (assembly GCF_013420555.1). Lineage (NCBI taxonomy): Bacteria > Pseudomonadati > Pseudomonadota > Gammaproteobacteria > Moraxellales > Moraxellaceae > Acinetobacter > Acinetobacter sp. Q85-2. Next base: position 52,476 of record NZ_VOXW01000001.1, on the reverse strand, counting down.
AAAATTTGGTTACATCTAATAGAAAATTCTGGCCAGAAATATGATTTTTTATGAAAAATAGCGCAAAATTAACCTCATTCTTTAGTATTAGATACGGTTTCGAGATTAGAACATGAGTAATCTGACTTTCTCTGCATTCACTTTAAACGGTGTAGATGCGCAAAAATTCTTACAAGGTCAAGTCACGGTAGATGTCGAAAAACTGCCGCAAACCGAAACCCGTTATACTGCAATTTGTAGCCTGAAAGGCCGTATTCTGTTTGGTTTATGGCTGACCAAACAGAATGCTGAACAGTTTGAAATTGTAGTAACGGCCGATCAAGCTGAAGACTTTGCCAAACACATTAAAAAGTTTGGTGCTTTCTCGAAAATGAAACTGGAAGAAGCCGGTCAGGTTTATCCGGTCGTAAACGGTCTAAACACCCAGTTCACAAGTACTGAACAGGATATTCAAGCATGGCAATTAAAGGCGCTTGAAAGTGGTCAGGCCTGGATTCAGGCCAGCACCGCGGAACTGTTCCAGCCACAGGAACTGCGCCTGCATCAGCGTGAAGGCATTCATTATGACAAAGGCTGTTATTTGGGTCAGGAAGTGATTGCCCGTTTATGGTTTAAAGCCAAGCCAAAACACTGGCTGCATCTGATTCAGGGTACAGGCGATGCTCCGGCTATCGCCAGCAAACTGAACAATGATGTAGAAGTAGTGAATAGCCTGGCTATTGATAGCGGTTATCAAGCTTTGGTGGTAGCAAAACCGGATGCCTTAGCCGAGATGGATGTAACGGTTCTGGATTTACCTGAAGCTTTAAGCGGTGATGTGGCGCGGCCGCAAAATTAAGCGTGTCACTAGCAGATCTATGAAAAACAGCCCAAGTGACACGTGTAACTTGGGTTGTTTTTTTATCCGTCAAAAAAACCACCTTAGAGTGAAGATTTTCATCTAAATACGCAAAAAACGAGACTGATTTACAAATTGAAGCAATCCTTAAATTCAGGATTTTTTTATTATTGTTCCTACGTGGTTTGAAAAAATTACCGGATTCCGATACATCTATATTTACATTCTTTGATTTCATCTTATGATGATGAGTGACAATTTATTCCCCACACATAAATGGAATTATGTGGTTATTGATACAAGGTTTTATACAACGATGAAAAAACTGATTTTGGCAAGTCTGGTTGCCCTTTCGACACAATTTACCCTCGCCAACAGCAATAACAGTATTCCGACCGATCCGGCTTTCGCCAAAATTGAAGCCATGGTCAAAGCCAACAACCTGAGCGGTGCCTATCAGGAATTAGACAAACTGGCCAAAACCGGTAATCCGCAAGCGATTTATAATCTGGGTTATTTGACCCAAACCGGCCAAGGTACGGCCAAAAATGAAAAGAAAGCCATCGAGCTATATGAGCAGGCCGCGAAAAAAGGCTATCCGGTGGCGAATTATGTACTCGGTAAAAACCATCTGACCGGCACTTTGGGTCTAAAACAGGATACCAATAAAGCCAAACAGTATTTGCAAAAAGCTTCATCACAAGGCTTTCATGATGCCACCATTGATTTAGCGGTGGTGTATTTCTCTGAAAACAAAGCCGATTCAGATAAAAAAGGCCTGCAATTACTGGAACCCCTCATTAAAAAAGGCAACAATCAGGCCATTCATGCCAAAGCCTTATATGACATTAGCCTGGGCTTTAAAAACAAAAATGAAGCACCCATTCAGCAAGGCTTAAAGAGCATTCAGGATTTAGCACAAAAAGGCTATATTCCAGCGCTGATGGCGGTCGGCAATATGTTTACCAATGGCAACATCGTGCCACAAAACCTGCCGGAAGCGAAAAAGATTTTCTCTGCCCTAGCCAAGGAAAATGTCCCGCAAGCCAAAGAATCGCTGGCCGTGGTAGACAAGATGATTGCCGATCAGGCCAAGAATCCACCAAAAGCAGCAGCCAAGAAAAGCTAATGCGCCTGACCGAAAAAAGCCCGATGATCGGGCTTTTTTTATTTGGGCCATATGAGGATTTAAAGAAAATACGATGACTGACTTAACCAGAAAGCCACCCCAATTAAACCCAATACCGTACTCATAATTAAAGGCTGGAGTGCCTGTTCATTCAGACCATAGTTCTGGCCAAAAATCCCAAAGGCCACCGGCATCGGCAAGGCGGCCAGCAAGGTGCCGACAAACAGCATTTCCGAGCTGACATTGGGCAGACTCCACAACAAGGTGAAAATAACCAGCGGCATCAGCAGGACTTTCATCCCAACCAGCAGCACACTTTGCAGATTGACCGAATGCAGGCGCATTCCGACCAGACTGCCGCCAATCACAAATAAAGCCAACGGCGATGCAGTTTTGCCGAGCATCTCCAGAATCTGATTGATGCTGTCCGGTAGTTTTAAATTGAGCAAGACACAGGCCATCCCGGCAATAATCGACAGAATCACCGGATTTTTTAGCAAACTTTTTAAGGTTTTCAGATATAACGCCGAAAGATGATGGTTTTGCTTTTGCAAACCGGCTTCGGCCAGAAACAGCACCATCGCCACAATAATCAGGTTTTCAATAATTAGAGTTAATGACAGATAAATGGCGGAATGACTGCCAATCAGCAGGGTTAAAATAGCCGTGCCAATAAAGCCGGTATTGGACATCGACGCGCCCATCGACAGCACACTGGCGTGGGTCAGGCTATGCCGGAAATAGGTTTTATAAATGACTAACGCCAGAAAAAACAGGATCAGCGAGCCCAGTCCATAACCAATAAAATAACCCGGATGCCAGATTTCAGCCAGATCTTTACTGGCCAGGGCATACAGTAAAAAGGCTGGCAGTGAAACCTTCATCACAAACTGGCTCAGGGCCTGAATATGCGTGGCCGCCAGAAAATTGGTACGTACGCTGCTATAGCCCAGCGCCAGTACTGCCACCAAGGGCAGTAAAATATTCAGCAACAAAAGTGCCTCCCTTCTCTAGAGCGAGATCTAAAACGCATCATCCCTGATGCTGCTGTTGCTTATTCCTGAACAGGAAATGGATGGAACAAATCTTTTAAACCATGCGGCTGACAGCGCAAGTATTGCGGCGCGATGGCAATCTGCCCGCCCAGTTCAGCGGCAGCATGCCACGGCCAACGTGGATCATAAAGCATCGCTCGTGCCAGACCAATGGCATCTGCATACTGATTTTGCAGAATTTCTTCAGCCTGTACCGCTTCGGTAATCAGGCCCACAGAAATCACCGGAATACGATGCACCGCCTGTTTAATGGCATGGGCAAAAGGCACCTGATAGCTTGGCCCGATCTCGATACTCTGCTGGGCATGCAGACCGGCACTAGACACATGAATATAGGCCGCACCCAATTGTTCCAGTGCTTTGGCCACCCCAACCGTAGACTGGATATTCCAGCCGCCCTGCGCATCCATCCAGTCGGTAGCAGACAGGCGTACCCCAATCGGATAACCTTCTGGCACCACCTGTTTCATGGCCTGGAATACTTCCAGGGTTAAACGGATCCGGTTTTCAAAGCTGCCACCATATTCATCATCGCGGACATTGGATAACGGCGACATAAATTGATGCAGCAGATAGCCATGGGCAGCATGGATTTCAATTAAATCAAAGCCGGCATCCACTGCACGCACCGCAGCACTGGCAAAGTCGGCAATTACCTGTTCAATTTCATTCAGACTTAGTGCATGGGGGGCATGATCGGTCGGGTTAAACGGCAAATTACTGGCCGATACGGTTTGCCAGCCCTGGGCATGATCCGGCGCAAACTGGTCTTTGCCCAGCCACGGTTTATCGGTAGATGCCTTACGTCCGGCATGTGCCAGCTGCACCGCAAATGGCATTGGTGACAAAGTTTTGACTTTGGCCAGCAAGGCTTTCATCTGCGCACGCTGCAAATCATTCCAGAGGCCTAAATCGGCATAGCTGATCCGCCCTTCTGGCTGGACCGCCGTGGCTTCAATAATACATAAACCGGCACCCGACAAGGCATAGTTGGCCCACTGCTGCTCATGCCAATAGCTGAGCTCGCCTTTGTCATTGGCCGAATATTGGCACATGGGGGCAATAATAATTCTGTTGTCTAATTCGAGCGTGCCAAAATGGATAGGTTCAAATAATAATGCCATGGGGCGATCCTGCCTTATGATTTTCATGAAAATTATTCTAACCGAGATAAACGGCCGAATTGGCTAAAAGCTGTTTATTTTTACCGCTTTATGTAACCGAATTAAACTGTGGCGTTGATCAAAATACGCTGCGTTTTTGTCAGCCCGATGACAGCCATTTTTTGCACGAGCGATCACACTTCAGACGCAGCACGACAAGCCTGTTCCAGCCGGTTTAAATAGGCGGCAAAACCATCACTGACCCGGCTGTCCAGACGACTGCTGGTGGTGACCCGTACCTGGTTGCTCCAGACAATCGGCAGGTTTAAGCACCGCATCTGCTCGACCAGCTGCACATCTTCATGACAACTGCTGGCCTGAAAACCACCGGCTTTTAAATAGGCCGCAGCAGAAAAACTGAGATTGGCCCCATGCACATGCCGATGGTCCATTTTATCCTGATAATGGCGCAGATATTTCTGCCGGGCGGCCGCAGATAAAGGCGACCAGTCTTTAATTTCAACCACGCCACAAATCAGTGCTGCCGGCTGATGGGCATATTGTGCAGATAACCACTGCGCATCAACCTGGGTATCGGCATCGGTACAGGCAATCCAGTCAGCACCTTTGGCAATCATGGCGCGCACGCCCAAATCCCGTGCCTTACCAACACAGCGTACTTCACAACACAAGTAGTCGATTCCGGCCTGTTGTACAATTTCAACAGACTGATCATCACAACTGTCCAGCACCACCAGCACCTTTACTTCAGACACAACGGGCGGTAATTGTGCAATGGCCTGCTGAATAGCCGCCAGACAGGCGCCCAGCGTTTCGGCTTCGTTATAGGCAGGCACCACCACCGCCATCCTCATATCAGTCCCTCCCGCGCAGCCACAGATTGTGCATCTTGAGTCCAGAGATCGAGCAGAAAATCCGGATCATTCATCTGCAAATAATGATGCAGCACCAAGTGTTGCCTTAAACAGGCATGTACCTGATCGCCATTCAGCTCAAAGCCTGCAATCGGGTAACGCCAGTGACAGGCCAGCAGCGTACCGTCTGCACTTAAACACTGCTGCAGCTGCTGCATTAGCTGCACTAATTCGGCCGGACGCAGGTAATAGGCCACTTCACTGAGAATAATCAGATCAAATAGACTATCATTTTCCAGCGCCAGATGGGTTTCAGGGACACGTTGTTGCCTCACCTGCACATGCGCAAACCTCGCCAGACGGGCCTGTGCCAGTTCAACCGCACGACGGTTGGCATCTACACAGATGAGCTGCTGACAACGCGGAGCCAGCAATTCACTGAAGATGCCATTGCTACAGCCAATTTCCAGTACCCGCTGAAACCGCGCCTGCGGCAAGGCCGCCAGACACAGCTGCCGTTTACGCTGCTCATACCAGCGCTGCTGATAGTGCCAGGGATCATCATTGTCCTGATACAGCTGGTCAAAATAGTCATCCGTGTTCAGTCGCATCAATATAGACCTCGTACGGGATTAAGAGTCGTGAAATGGTTTTTGCCGATAAAATTGGCGGCTGGTGAATAGTGTCATCAGCCTCGATCTGAGTTTTAAAACACTGAATCGCCTGCTGTTTTAAAGCCAGCTGCTGTGCAGTTAAACGGAGTTTTCGTGCCTGCGCCCAGGGAATCCGTGCATCTGCCGGTATGGCCCAATGCCAGGCCCAAATCAGCACCTGATAACAGCGCTGCCGGTGCTGTCTGGCCCAATGCTGCACCACCCGTCCGGTGGCTTCATGATCGGGATGGCCATCTTGAGCGAAGGTGGTCACCAGAATATCCTCAGGCTGCACCCAGTTTTGTAGCTGCTGCAACAGTTCGGATTCAGCCTGCATCACCTGGCCATCTGCAATGTTCAGGGCAATGCGCTGGACCTTATGTTCCAGTCCCAGCACCGCCAAGGCATTCAGACTTTCTTGTGGCCGCAGCACATTCAGCTGCTCAACGCTATAACGTTTTGACCGAGGATGGCTGCCGGTACCATTGGTTACTGCAACCAGCAGCAGTTCACGCCCTGCCGCGGCCAGTTGCTGCATCAGACCCGCACAACCGAGAATTTCATCATCGGGATGTGGCGCGAAAATTAGTACCCGGCCACGCTCAGGAAAGTGCTGCGTCAGATTCAAATCCGGCAGCCCGGTCAGTCCGGACCAATTGAGCCACTGCGCCTGATCGGTACCGCTACCATAGATTTTCCGGTCACCGACTACCGGATCGATCAGAGTTGCCATGTTTGCCCCTCCTGTAGCGATAAGCGGCCAATTGCAGCCAGATCAAAAGCAGCATGACTCTGGCGCAAAAATACCGGCAAGTCGGCAGCCAACCGGGCAAAATGTGCCTGCTCGCAAAAAGGTCGTGCGCCTAGCGCTTTTCCGACCTTTTCCAGTACCAATAGCGCAGTATCCTCAACTTGGGCGCGTAACATCCGGATGATCAGTTCATGGCTGTGTGCCGGCGCTGCATCTATCTGGGCAGCCACATGGGTAAAAAACTGTCGTGTCACGGCCAGTCGGGTACTGACTTCGCCCAAATACAATTCATGATAGGCATGGGTTTTCTGCTGCACATGCTGCTGTAAATATTCAGCCAGACGTACTGTAGCACCATACCAGCAGGCCGCAACACCGGCTGCACCATGCCAGAAGCCCGACCGATTCAGATAATCTCCGGGTTGTGCAATGCGTGTGGCTGGAGTGTGCTGAAAATGAACAGTTGCTGTGGCCGTCTGCTGCATACCGATGGCTTGCCAACTGCTATCATCTACTTGGATTGAAGGCTGCTGCATCTCGACCATCAATAATTGTGACTGGCCATCTGCACCGCGATAAGTCATTAAACCAAAATCCACCGCATATGCCGCCGAGCACCAAGCCTTATAACCGGAACAATAGCCCTGCTCATACTGTACAGGTTGTGGATGGCCTTCCGCGGCCCAGACTGCCCACCAGCCCGCCGGAACGGACTGAATCTGTAGTTCGTTTAAAATACTCAGCGCATCGAAATGTGATTCCAGCCATTTCACCAAAGTTAAATCGGTGGCCGCAACTTTGGCCAGCAGTTGCCAGCGCAGCAGGGTTTGCCCCCTGCCCGGATGAGGAAATTCAGGTGATACTGCCAGCAAACGGCGTAGTGTGGTGACGTAATCTTCGGCGGTAGGCGCTGTCTGCTGTTCAAATTCAGCCAGAATCTGGTCCATAGTGGTTCTATATTCCAAATATATAATTGTTCTCAATCTATCCGGTTGTCATCATTGCCAGCACAGTGACCACAAGCGGGCATGAGTAGCCAAACTTGCAGTCACCGTATGACGATATTGATCTTTTTAACTGATGACCCTGTTTAGATTTAGCACGTGGCTGGGCAGATAAATATTGAAAATTGTTAACGTATTAGTGAATCACCGGCGAGACCTGGGCGCGAAGCGGCATCTTGTAGTGATACAGGAAGCTGTTATGGCGCAGATCATTTAAGAAAGTAGTACGCCAGTCGGCAATATCAAATTTTTTCAGACCATCCATTAAGCGACTGTAACGCTGTATCCGCTCTGCTCGCGGCATCTCCAGTGCCTGTTTCAGGGCTCGCGTCATGGCCTCGCGGTCATGTGGATTCACAATTAGTGCATCCGGCATCTGGTCTGCAGCACCAGCTTTATCGGACAAAATCAGCACGCCCGGATCATTGGCATCCTGAGCGGCAATATATTCTTTGGCCACCAAATTCATACCGTCTTTTAAAGAAGTGACCCAGCAAATATCCGACTGGCGGTAAATTTTCATCAGCACTTCATGTGCCAAGGTCTGATGACTGCAATTCACCGGCAACCAGTCTGCTGTAGCATATTGGCTGTTAATGGCGGCAATCTGGTCTTCTAAACGCTGGTACAGGCGCTGATAGGCGGGAATATCCATGCGGCATGGACAGGCAATTTGCAGGTCCACCACCTGCTGGTGATATTCAGGATAAGAAGCCAGGAAATGGGCAAAAGCATCAAAACGTTCTAGCAGCCCTTTGGAATAATCAATCCGGTCAACGCCGATAATAGTTTTTTGTTGGGCCAGGGAGTCAAAATCAAAGATATCTTGGGTGCTCGTTAAGGGCTGAGCGGCCGCGTGCTGGATGAGGTCTGGATTCACCCCAATGGGGTAACTCTTCATCATGGTCAGCTTATTCTGATAACGCAGGATATAAGGATGAATTTCCTCACCACTGAGCATGGTCTGGCAAATGCGCATACATTGCTGCTGATCGCGCTGGGTTTGCAGTCCAACTACATCATATTCACAGAGGTCTTGCAGTAAACGTGATGCCACCGGAATTTCCCGCCACACCGCTTCATGGGCAAAAGGAATATGCAGGAAAAAACCAATCTTGTTATGCATGCCTAACTGGCGGCAATGCCGGGCGATACTGAAAAAATGATAATCATGCACCCAGATCACATCATCCGGCTCAGCAATCGCCTGTAGCTGTTCGGCAAACATGCGATTGACTTCCTGATAAGTCAGATATTCGTCTGTGGAGTATTCAATTAAATCGCTGCGATCATGCATGGCCGGCCACAAGGCATTGTTGGCAAAGCCACAGTAATATTGCTGGTACTGCTGTTCAGTTAAGGGGCTGGTCAGATATTCCACACCCTGATGCTGCACCGAGTCGAATTTCAGCTGGGAAAATTGCTCGACTCTTTCACCATTCCAGCCCACCCAGACCCCGCCAATATCATGCAGTGCATCTTGCATGGCCACCGCCAGACCACCTGCGGCTTTTTTTTTTTCAGGATTCGGTAAACTGACCCGATTGGATAACACGATTAGCTTTGACATTTTTACCCTCACATCCTCTTTTGATGGTCATTGCTCCTGTTTCGCAATGTATTTTTATTAAATGCAGCAACTCCGCCACGGCTTGGGTATTGGCCAGCCGATAGCGGGCCAGTGTCTCGCCTTCACCAACTTTAATACTCAAACCCTGACGCTGATTGACCACGGCAAATCCATCTTCATCCGTCACATCATCACCAATAAAAATGGGAAAAGTGCTGTTTTCTGGCATTGCTTCCAGTAAGCGACTAATTGCAAAACCTTTACTCGCTTGCTGAGGCAAAAGCTCGACCACACACTTGCCCTGCTTGAGCTTAAGTTGAGGATAACGCACTTGCAGCACCGCCATAATCTGCTGTGCAACCGGCGCAAGCTCTGGATATTCCCGGTAGTGCAGGGCTACCGAAAACTGCTTATCCTCAATACGTAAATTCGGGTAGGCGCGACAGGCCTGACTCAGGTCTGCCCGGAGCTGCTTATAATTAATATGACTTAAATCAAGTTGTAATTTCTTTGTACTATTCCACCAAATTTGTAATCCATGTAACTCGGCAATCGGCAGCGGTAACTGCTGTAACAGCTGTCTGGCCATCTCAATGGAACGGCCAGTAACCACACTCACCGGAATCCCCAACTGCAATAATTCGGCCAGGGTGTTTAAAGTCGAGGTGGGAATAAAACTGTGCTGCGGGTCAAGCTGAAAATCGGCCAGAGTGCCGTCTAAATCGAGAAACAGATTCAATTGACGTTGCTGCTGCTGACAGATCTCGATGATGTGTTGCGGCGTATGCATGTTGCTCCTCATCTGGATAACTCATTTTTGTTTTGCCCTATCTTGGCGTTTTTTTATGGGCGGCATGTGATTTTCAACATTAATGATGTGCAGGCTTACATTTTTTTACCTGGACGCTGAATCGCTTTTATTTTTCTGTGAATGTTCAGTTTGAGCCGCAAGACTGATCCGGCTGCGCGGTACGGCAATTCACTTTATAATGCAGCCTTGCTCTGTCTTGTATTTTTCAAGATTCAACCCGATATTAGCTGCATCCTCATGCCGAAGCCTGCCCATGCCTGAATTACCTGAAGTTGAAACCACCAAAACCAGTTTATTACCGCTGCTAGAACAGCGTGTGCACGCCGTGCAGGTACGCCAGTCCAGCTTACGCTGGCCAATTCCAGACGATCTACACAAACTGGTCGGGCAAAAACTACTGAACCTGACCCGTCGCTCCAAATATATTCTGGCCCAGTTTGAACAGGACAGCATGCTGTGGCATCTGGGCATGTCCGGCAGCTTCCGCCTATGTGAGCCCGAGGCCGAACTGCGCAAACATGACCATCTGATTATCCAGTTTGATGATATTCAGCTGCGCTACCACGACCCGCGCCGTTTTGGCTGTATTCTCTGGCTAGATGAAAACTCGCAAAGCAAACTGATTGATACGCTCGGGCCTGAACCTTTAAGTGATGCTTTCAATGCTCACTATCTGGCCGATAAACTGAAAAACAAAAATGTCGGCATTAAAATTGCAATCATGGATAACCATGTGGTGGTGGGCGTGGGCAATATTTACGCCACAGAAAGTCTGTTTAATCTGGGCATTCACCCGGCACAACCGGCGTCGAGCTTAAGTCTGGAACAGATTGAGCAGCTGACCCTGGAGATCAAACGGATTTTAAAACAGGCCATTGATTTGGGTGGATCGACCTTACGCGACTATAGCAATGCCATGGGTGAAAATGGCTATTTTCAGCAAACCCTGCTGGCCTATGGTCGTGCCGGTGAAATGTGTGTCAACTGTGAAACCACACTGGAAAACCTCAAGCTTGGTCAGCGCGCCTCAGTGTTTTGCCCGGAGTGCCAACCGCTGAAGAAAGTCAAACTGGCTCGTCCTAAAACCAGCAAGCCAAAACATACAGCGAGGTAATACCCATGAAAACGGCCATCGTCCGTCATATTCTGGTGAAAGATAAAGATACTGCCGAGCAGCTAAAAAAGAAGCTGCAAGCGGGAGCAGACTTTGCCAAAATTGCCAAACAGTATTCCACTTGCAACTCAGCCAAACGTGGCGGTGAACTCGGTGAAGTGAAAAAAGGCCAACTGGTCCCAGTGATTGATAAACTGGTCTTTACGGCTGCTGAACGGGTGTTGCATGGCCCGGTCAAAAGCCAGTTTGGTTTTCATTTGGTGGAAATTAAATTCCGGATGGATTTTTAATCCCTCTAAATCCCCCTTTAGCAAAGAGGGACTTCTCCTCTCTTTATTAAAGGGAGGTTGGGAGGGATTCTATAAAAAAACGGCGCCTTTGCGCCGTTTTCTTTTGCTTTCAATTACGCCTGCGGACGTTTTTTCAATTCGTCACGAATTTCACGCAGTAATTCAATATCTTCTGGAGTTGCTGCCGGTTCTGGCTCTGCTTCCTGCTTACGGCGCATTTTGTTCATCAGTTTCACCAACCAGAACACCACCCAGGCCAATAACAGGAAGTTAATGAAGATGGTCAGGAAATTACCATAATGGAAAATGTTCAGACCGGCTTCCTGGGCAGCAGCCAAGGTTTGGACATTGTTCGGGTTATCACCCAGAATCAGGAATTTATTGGTGAAATCGACATCACCACCTAAAATCCATGAAATCAGCGGCATGATCACATCTTTTACCAGTGAATCAATAATCTTACCGAATGCACCACCAATGATGACACCGACTGCCAGGTCCATCATGTTGCCTTTAATGGCAAACTCTCTAAATTCTTTTAAAATGCTCATATGCGCTCCAGAATATATCTTTATTTATGTGATGAAGTATACATAATTACTAGGATTTGATTTCTGCTTAATGTACGCTTTTTTCAATTATTTCCAAGTAGTTTTAGAACATTTAATACAAAAAAAACCGCCAAGTGGACCTGGCGGTTTCTTTTTTCTTCTTAATTTTAAAAATTAAGATTTGTTACGCTTACGTTCGTTTTCAGTCAGGTAACGCTTACGGATACGGATTGACTTCGGCGTTACTTCAACCAGCTCATCATCTTCAATGAATTCAAGTGCTTGTTCAAGTGTGAATTCAATTGCAGGAACCAGAGTTAACGCATCATCCGTACCAGATGCACGTACGTTGGTTAACTGTTTCGCTTTGGTTGGGTTCACCACCATATCGTCTGAACGAGAGTTAATACCCACGATCATACCTTCGTAAACTTCTAACTGAGGTTTAGCGAATAGACGGCCACGGTCTTGCAAGCTGAACAGTGCATAGCCCAAGCAAGTCCCTTGAACCATAGAAATCAGTACACCGTTTTGACGTTTTGCTACAGAACCCTGTTTCATTGGACCGTAGTGCGAGAAGCTAGAGGTCATGATACCGGTACCAGACGTCATGGTCATGAATTCAGAACGGAAACCAATCAGGCCACGTGAAGGAACAGTTGCTTCAATACGGATACGGCCTTTACCGTCCACTTCCATATTGGTCATCTCACCTTTACGGTTACCCATTTGTTCCATCACAGCGCCTTGGTGCTGTTCTTCAACGTCAAACGTTACGTTTTCGTACGGTTCTTGCATTTCGCCGTCAATCTCTTTCAAGATCACTTGCGGACGAGATACACCCATCTCGAAACCTTCACGACGCATGTTTTCAATCAGAACTGAAAGATGAAGTTCACCACGGCCAGACACTTTGAAACGGTCAGGACTGTCAGTATCTTCAACGCGCAGTGCAACGTTGTGAATCAATTCGCGGTCTAGACGTTCACGGATGTTACGTGAGGTCACGAACTTACCTTCTTTACCCGCGAACGGCGAGTTGTTGACCTGGAATGTCATAGACACGGTTGGTTCGTCTACAGAAAGCGGTGGTAATGCTTCAACATTTTTCGGATCACAGATAGTGTCAGAAATATGCAGCTCGTCCATACCGGTTACACATACGATGTCACCCGCAGATGCAGAATCTACATCAATACGCTCTAAACCGTGGTAACCCATGATTTTTAAGATACGGCCGTTACGTGTTTTACCGTCTTTGTCGATGACAGTTACAGGTGTGTTCAGTTTTACAGAACCACGCTGGATACGACCAACACCGATTACACCCACGAAGCTGTTATAGTCCAGTGAAGACACTTGCATCTGGAATGGACCATCAACGTCAACTGCTGGTGGTTCAACGATGTCTACGATGGTTTCAAACAACGGTGTCATATCTTCAGCCAGTTCTTCTGGAGATGGACCAGCCACACCACGTAAACCAGACGCATATACCACCGGGAAGTCTAGCTGCTCGTCAGTACCACCCAGGTTGTCGAACAAATCGAATACCTGGTCAATCACCCAGTCAGGACGCGCGTTTGGCTTGTCGACCTTGTTGATGATCACGATTGGCTTCAAACCACGTGCGAACGCTTTTTGTGTTACGAAACGGGTTTGTGGCATTGGACCTTCTTGTGAGTCAACCAGAAGAAGTACGCAATCCACCATCGACATGACACGTTCAACTTCACCACCGAAGTCGGCGTGTCCCGGGGTATCCACGATGTTGATACGGTATTCAGTATAGGTACGTTTATCTAACCATTTGATTGCAGTGTTTTTTGCAAGAATGGTAATACCACGTTCACTTTCAATAGCGCCTGAATCCATGACACGCTCAATCTCGCCCGCTCGTTCACCGAGAGCACCTGATTGTTGTAAAAGTTTATCTACAAGAGTGGTTTTACCGTGGTCAACGTGCGCGATAATCGCGATGTTGCGGAGAGTTTTAATATCTGACATGTAAATTCGATACGCTTTAAATTTGAGGGCAAATTATACAGAAAAATACTCTCATTTAGTAGTGACACTTTATTGACAATCGAACTTTTTTCGACAGAAGCGACGATTTAAAGTTTGTAAAGACGTGTAACTCGATTAGAATACCGCCACCTAGCCTAATTTGCTTTTGACTTATGTCTGAATTTAATTCATCTCCTGATCAAAAACCGCAACTGGATTTGGTCTATGGTCTGAATGACCGTCCTAAACCGTTTATTGCTTTTCTTGCTGCCTTCCAACACTTATTGGCCATTATTGTCCCGATTGTGACACCAGGTCTGTTGATCTGTCTGGCCTTGGGTGTTTCCAAAGAAGACACCAACATGATTTTATCGATGTCTTTGGTGATTTCGGGGATTGCAACCTTCCTGCAAGCTAAAAAAGTAGGTCCTTTTGGTGCCGGACTGTTAATTGTTCAGGGCACCAGCTTTAACTTTATTGGCCCAATCATCGGGATTGGTTCTGCAATGGTCGCAGCAGGTACACCAGTTGAGTCGGTTATGGCTGCTATTTTTGGTGTGGTGATTGCCGGTTCATTTATCGAGATGGGTGTTTCACAAATTCTGCCATGGGTTAAAAAACTGATTACCCCGCTGGTGACCGGGATTGTGGTCCTGCTGATTGGTTTAACCTTAATTAAAGAAGGTTTAATCAGTATGGGCGGTGGCTATCAGGCCATGTCGGACAAGACTTTCGCCAATGCCGATAACCTGATCATGTCTTGTACCGTTTTAGCGTTAATCATTATCCTGAACCGGATTAATGTGACCTGGATTAAAAGCTCCGCCATCCTGATTGCCCTGATCGTGGGTTATATTGTGGCTGGTTTTATGGGTCATCTGGACTTCTCTGGTCTGCAGGAAGCGCCACTGGTACAAGTGCCAACTCCAATGCACTTTGGTCTGGAATTCTCCTGGAGCCTGTTCATTCCAATGGCCTTTATTTACCTGGTCACGTCTTTAGAAGCGATTGGTGACATCACTGCAACCTCAAAACTGTCGAACCAGCCCGTGGATGGTCCAAAATGGATGGAGCGTATTAAAGGTGGTGTGCTGGTCAATGGTGCCAACTCATTCCTGGCCGGTATCTTCAACACCTTCCCAAGTTCGGTATTTGCACAAAACAACGGTGTGATTCAGTTAACCGGTGTGGCTAGCCGTTATGTCGGAATCTGGATTGCCGCGATGCTGGTGATTTTAGGTTTATTACCGGCTGTTGCGGGCGTGATTCAGGCTGTGCCTCAAGCCGTTCTGGGTGGTGCAGTGATGGTTATGTTTGGTGCGGTAGCCGCATCGGGAATTAACATTTTATCGGGTATTCATCTGGACCGTCGTGCCCTGCTGATCATTGCCATTTCTCTGGCACTGGGTTTAGGGGTTGCACAAGTGCCACAAATTCTGGAACATCTGCCAGAATTATTCCGTAATATCTTTAGCTCAGGTGTTGCGACCGGCGGTATTGCAGCGCTGATTCTGAATATTGTATTACCTGAAACCAAGAAGTAATTTCATGTCCAGAAAACACTGTCTGAGCCGGACTTGGACAGTGTTTTTCTATTGGAGAGCGACTCATGGATGCTAAAAGCGAAGTGCTATTACGACAATATGATTATTTATCAGGTCGTGTGTTACTGATCAATGCGCCTACAGACCAGCTGTTCGCTGAATTCGGTGAATCGGTCCAGCCTTTTTTCTGGACATGGAATTTTAACGATTACCACTATTTTCAGAACCAGACTGCCCCCGTTCATTTTGGTGCCGACTTTCCAGAAGGCGAATTTGATCAGGCGGTTATTTTTGTGCCGAAATCCAAAGAACTGCTGAATTATGTGCTGCACAATGTTGCCGCCCATCTGCAAACCGGCAGCAGTGTTTTTCTGGTCGGTGAGAAAAAAGGCGGCGTCGAACGTGCGGCCAAACAGCTACAGCCTTATGGTAAAGCCTTAAAACTCGACAGTGCCCGTCATTGCCAACTCTGGCAATTAACACTAGACTGCAGCGTCGAGAAAAAAGCACTGGCCGACTGGGCGCAGCGTTATACTGTAGCGACGCCGAAAGGCGATCTACAGATTTGTGCCCTGCCAGGTGTGTTCAGCCAGAACCGGCTTGATATCGGTACAGCGGTCTTCCTACCTTATTTAAGCCAAGTGCCATCGGGTAAAATTGCCGATTTTGGTTGTGGCGCCGGCATTATCAGTGCCTATCTGGCCAAGCTGAATCCAGATAACCGTATCTTCGCGCTGGATGTAGATGCTTTTGCACTTGCTTCAACCCAAATGACTTTTGAGCACAACCAGCTCAATCCGCAGCAGCTTGAGATTAAAGCCGTCAGTGGCATTGAAGATGCACCGCTGTTTTTGCATGCCATTGTCAGCAATCCGCCTTTTCATCAGGGGATTCAGACCGACTATGATGCCAGCGAAAAACTGTGTAAAACTGCGCGCCGCCACCTGAAATCGGGTGGTGAACTGTGGATTGTGGCCAACCGCTTTTTAAATTATCCCCTGTTGATTGAACAGAGTTTTGGCCAGTGTACGGTCAAGGCAGATCAACAAGGTTTTAAAGTGCTGTTCGCGAGCACTCAAAAAAATGTTAAGGAAGTATGATGAGCGAAACTCAACACAGCCGACAGCTGCAGCGTAAGCTCGGTGCTCGCCACTTAAATATGATCGCCATTGGCGGATCGATCGGGACCGGTTTATTCCTGGCCTCCGGTGCGACCATTGCCAATGCCGGTCCGGGTGGTGCATTACTGGCCTATGCCCTGATTGGCGTCATGATCTATTTCTTGATGACCAGCTTGGGCGAATTGGCGACCCACAATCCGACCTCAGGTGCATTCTTTACCTATGGCAGCAAATATGTTGAAGGTGGTTTTGGTTTCGCGCTAGGCTGGAACTACTGGTATAACTGGGCCATTACCGTGGCATTTGAACTGGTTGCGGTACAGTTCATCATGAAGTTCTGGTTCCCGGATATTCCCGGTTTCTACTGGAGTGCCCTGTTCCTGACCGTGGTGTTTGCGATTAATGCCCTGACAGTCAAAGGCTTTGGTGAGTCCGAGTTCTTCTTCTCTTTAGTCAAAGTGCTTGCGATTATCATCTTTATTATTATTGGTCTGGTCATGATCGCCAAGATCATGATGACCCCGGATGTTGCAACTTTTGGTAACTGGAGCCAAGGTGAAGCACCTTTTGTCGGTGGTTTATCAGCCCTGATTGGTGTGGCGATGATTGCCGGTTTCTCCTTCCAGGGCACAGAAATGGTCGGCGTGGCTGCAGGTGAATCCAAAGATCCACAGAAAACTATTCCGATTGCAATCAAACAGATTTTCTGGCGTATCCTGTTGTTCTATATCGTGTGTATTTTCATTATCGGCACCCTGATTGCTTATGATGATCCACGATTACTCCAGGCCGCTGCAACAGATGATGTGGCACTGTCACCGTTTACCTTACTGTATGAACAGGCCGGTTTTGCCTTTGCAGCCAGCGTCATGAATGCAGTCATTCTAACGGCGATCCTGTCTGCGGGTAACTCAGGCATGTATTCATCTACGCGTATGCTGTTTGATATGGCACGTAAAGGCAGTGCACCAAAAGCCTTTGCCCGCCTTGATCCACGTGGCGTACCGATGAATGCGCTGTATGCCACTACAGCCATTGCTGCATTATGTTTCTTGACCACCTTTATTGGTGAAGAACAGGTCTTTAACTGGCTACTAAATATGTCAGGCATGTGTGGCTTTATTGTCTGGCTGGGTATTGCGGTTTCTCATTATCGTTTCCGCAAAGGCTATCTTGCTCAGGGCTATAAACTTGAAGATCTGGCGTATCGTGCCAAGTTCTTCCCGTTCGCACCATGGTTTGCCTTCACTTTATGTGCGATTGTGGTCTTGGGCCAGAACTATCAGGCGGTACTTGATGGTGAGTGGCTGGCTGTGCTTTCCACCTATATCGGGATTTTATTGTTCCTGGCCATCTGGTTAGGCTATAAATGGAAATACAAAACCAAGCTGATTCCTTATCAGCAGATGGATGTCCAGCCGATGAAGATCGACCGTGAATAATTGATTCAGCTTTCTTTAAAAGCACTCAACAAAAAAGCAGTCCAAGTGACTGCTTTTTTTATGATCTCGATAAATGTGGCTTAGCTATAACGCATCACAAAATTTCGGTCATCAATCACAATGGCCTGACGGCAAATGCCCTCTACCTGACGCTGCTGCTCGAAAACCTGTGCTGGCATTGCATCAAAGCTGTCAAAGAAACAGACCTCTTCTGCATCCATCGAATAGATTAAGGAATGATTCCCCACGCCTTCTAGTGTGTCATAGAACACTATCACAAAGCGGCCCTGCTCAACACATGTCTGCAAAGCGCTATAGCTGAGTGCCGGCTGTAGCGGAATCTGTAATTGCTGCGCTTCCTGATAACACAGCACTTCCGTCGGGTGCTGGTGCGGATCAGGATCGGTATGAAAGCTCACCTCAAGCCCCAGCTTTTTCAACCCCACTGCTAGCGCAATTCCGAAAGTGCCATCTTCATTATTATGCCGGCACAGCTGGACCAGATCGGCAATTTCCAGATCAATCCCATAGTGCTGAAAAATCTTCCAAATAGCAAAAATACCACCATTGGCTTCAAGTTGAAGGAGTTGATCCGGAATTTCTGTGCTCATAATCCATCTTACCCAGACTGCGGGATTTTTAAGGCAATAAAATTCCATTATAAAAAAAAACGACTCCGAAGAGTCGTTTTTTCTAAGGTCTACTCAAATTATTGAGCAGCTGCTTCTGGTTGTACAGTAACTGTACGGCTACCAGTGATTGTCGCGAATACACGACGGTTCATAGCACGACCTTCTTTGGTGTTGTTGTCAGCAATCGGTTGATCCCAAGCGAAACCTTGAGTTGACAGACGAGCTGGGTCAACGTTGTATTCGTTTACAAGTGAAGATTTCACAGAGTTCGCACGAGCTAAAGATAAACGTTCGTTCAGTGCACGTGGACCAGTGTTGTCTGTGTGACCTTCGATACGCGCTGTTGCGTTTGGATACTCAACCAGTTTTTCAGCAACTTTAGCGATTTCTGGCTTGTATTGATCTTTGATGTTTGATTTGTTGGTATCAAAGAATACGCGAAGTTCCATGTTCAGGTCTTCAGTCAACTCTTGTGGAGCTGGTTGAACTGGAGCAACTGGCTCAACTGGAGCAACTTCTACCACTGGAGCAGCTGGTTTTAAACGGCCGCCAAGAACAACGTTCAGACCCGCTAAAGCAGTGTAGTTCCAGAAGTCTTCATCGATGTTATAAGTAGCACGTGCTTCAGTACGCAGCGCTAATGCATCGTTTAAGTGCCAGAATGCACCTAGACCCGCATTACCTAAAGTACCTTCTTCTTTAAGACCACGACCTTCACGACCTAAATCGTTGTCAAACTCGTATTTGTAGTGACCAGCACCTAACAATACATATGGCTTAACTTTGCTGTCATAGTTTTTAGTGATCAAATCAGAAGTCGCATAGAAGTTACCATTGATTTGAGTTTGCTTATATTCAGCGCCAGCTTGTTCAGCCATATCACCTTTCACTTGGTTATATTCAGCTTCAAAACCTAACCAAGGAGTCAGTTCAACACCCAATGCAGCACCAACAAATAAATCATCTTCCATTTCAGCAGATGAAGTTAGGTGTTCAGAACCATTGTTGTGTTTAGTGTCTTGGAAAGTGTAACCAAGCATTAATGGAGTAACAGTTACGCCTGCGTTTGCAGCTGCTAAAGGCGCAGCTACGAGCATTGCCAATGCAATACGACTCATTTTCATGGATTTATCCTCCAGAGATAACAAATTGTTGTTCAAGCTCAAGCCTAAAGTTTTGGCTATCCTGAGATAGGCTTTTTTTACCCCAGTTTTCTTTTTAAGCTAGTCACTTTGAATCATACAAACACTTTATTCTTTTTCCAAGTGCTTGATAATTTTAATCAAGTAAATTATTGACAAAATTACTTACAATTTCCGTTGTAATTCGGTAAATTTTTACTCAATTTTTTGTTGTGGATAGCTTATTGTCACTTCCACTTTATTTTAGCAGCTTTATAGAAAGATGCGTAAAAATAATGACAACCTAGAAAAATATTACAAAACAATATTTTGTATTACAGAAACATAATAAAAATATAAAAATTATAGGTCTACTTAGTATGTACCCGATCAAATCTCACACTTCAGGCTTTAGTCTGTTTGAACTCATTGTAGTGATGGCAATTATTGGCATCATCAGTGCGATTGCTTTGCCCCATTTTCAGCAATATCTGGCCCAGCAAGAAGCCAAGCGTATCCGTTATTTACTGCAATATAGTATTAACCTGGCCAAATCCCAAGCGCTCACCTATCGCGCCAATATTGTAATTTGCCCCAGTGCCGATCTGCAGCAATGTCAGAATAATCAATGGAACAGCGGTTTTATTATTTTTATCGATCATAACCGCAACCGAAGCCTCGATTCAGGTGAATCTATTGTCTTAACTGAAAAGACCCGCCTGAAATACGGTAACCTGGAATGGAAAGGCGCCCTGTCTCTGCCCAGTCTCAGATTTAACGCCCAGCAGGGTTTACCTTTAGGCTCTAATGGCAGTTTTTATTATTGTTCAGGTTTTACCCCCAATCAGCGTATTTTCCTCAGTAATCGTGGTTTTCTACGCATAGAATTTCCCAATAGCTGCTAAAACTTATGCGTCTAAAGATGTATGAAAATTACGCTTTATTCTGTGGATTTTTCCCCTATACTGCTAGGGCTTAAGCTCAAAATAAATATTGAATTGATTAGAAACAGATTGGAGATACAACGATGACGGATATCGTAATTGTTAATGGTGCACGGACAGCAATGGGTGGTTTTCAGGGTAGTCTTGCCAGTTTAACCGCACCCGACTTAGGTGCAGCCACCATTCAAGCCGCTATTTCTCGTGCTGGCTTACAACCGACCGATATCGAAGAAGTCATTATGGGCTGTGTTTTACCGGCCGGCTTAAAACAGGGTCCTGCACGTCAAGCCATGCGTAAGGCAGGCTTACCGGATTCAACCGGTGCTGTAACCATTAACAAACTGTGTGGTTCAGGCATGAAAGCGGTCATGCAAGCCGCAGATATGATTAAAGCCGGTTCAGCAACTTACGTGGTTGCAGGTGGTATGGAATCAATGACCAATGCGCCGTATATCCTGCCAAAAGCACGCGGCGGTTTCCGTATGGGCCATGGTGAAGTCAAAGACCATATGTTCCTAGATGGCCTTGAAGATGCAGAAACCGGCCGTTTAATGGGTTCTTTTGCACAGGACATGGCCAATACCAAAGGTTATACCCGCGAACAAATGGATGACTTTGCTATTCGTTCATTAAAACGTGCACAAACTGCAGTGAATGAAGGTTATTTTACCGATGAAATCGTGCCTGTAACGGTGTCTACCCGTAAAGGCGATGTCGTGGTCGATAAAGATGAACAACCATTCAACGCCAATATTGAAAAAATTCCAACACTACGCCCAGCGTTTGCTAAAGATGGCACCATTACTGCGGCCAATGCCAGCTCTATTTCGGATGGTGCATCTGCACTTGTATTAACCTCAGCAGACAACGCTGCAGCAAAAGGTTTACAACCGCTAGCCAAGCTGATTGCCTATGCTTCGAATTCACAGCATCCATCTGAATTTACCATTGCGCCAGTCGGTGCAATTCAAAAAGTTCTGGATAAAACCGGCTGGACGGTTGCAGATGTGGATCTGTGGGAAATCAATGAAGCTTTTGCCATGGTGACCATGTGTCCAATGGACGAGTTCAAACTGGACCCAGAAAAAGTCAACATCAATGGCGGTGCCTGTGCACTTGGTCACCCAGTTGGTTCGACCGGTTCACGTATTATTTTAACCCTGATTCATGCCCTGAAACGTACCGGTGGCAAGCGTGGTATCGCCGCCCTATGTATCGGTGGCGGTGAAGCAACTGCTGTGGCGATTGAGTTGCTTTAATTGAAAGTCTCCCTTTCTTAAAGGGGAGACTTAGAGGGATTCAATCAATCATTCCCAATCCTCTCCTACAAGGAGAGGGCCAGGGAGAGATCTACCCTCTCTCTAACTCTCTCCCAAAGGGAGAGAGAACTACTAGGAAGGAAAATAAAAAGCCTCCACTTGGAGGCTTTTTATCATCACAATTAAAGTAACCGTTTAAATTTTAATACTTAAAGAATTTCTTTACGCAGTTGTTCCGGTGACTTCATCGACAATAAACCTGGTGCAACATCAAATGCGGTTTTCGCACCGTACTGACCCATCTGGTTCATGCGGTAACACGCACGTGCATAAGCCACCAATACGCTTGCCGTAAACTCAGGATTACTCTCCAGTTTCAAAGAGAATTCCATGACTTGATTATGGGCATCGCTGGTATTGCCACTACGAATCACGAATCCACCATGTGGCATACGATTGTGTTCATTACGAAGAGTTTCTTCATCAATGAAGTTTACCGTTGTATTGTAGTCCGCAAAATAATCCGGCATGGTCACAATGGCCTGTTCAACCTTGGCTGCGTCTGCACCCCCTTCAAGTACCACATAGCACTCACGCGTATGCTTATCTCGGGTGCTTAACTCTGGACGTGAACCACTACGCACCTTGTCCATCGCATCGGTGGAGGGAATGGTATATTGCACACCCGCTTTCACACCCTCAACACGACGAATCGCATCTGAGTGACCTTGACTCAAACCTTTACCCCAGAAGGTATAGGTTTCACCGTCTGGAAGTAATGCTTCACCGAACAAACGATTGATAGAGAACATACCCGGGTCCCAGCCAATCGAAATCATGGCTGTTTTCTTGTTCGCAAGTGCTGGCGCATTTACAGCATCAAAGAACTCTGGAATACGTGCGTGTGTATCAAAGCTGTCGACAGTATTAAATTTACTTGCTAATTCAGGGGTCTGTTTAGGCAAATCAGCTTTCGATCCACCACATAAAATCAGTACATCAATCTGATTCTGGAAGTCAACCAATGCATCCATATGAAAAACTTTGGTTTCAGTAAAGCAGGGTGAAACAGTTTCAGGCGCACGGCGAGTAAAAATACCCACAAGCTGTAAATCCGGATTCTTTTGAATGGCAGTTTCCACACCACGTCCTAAATTGCCATAACCAGCAATACCAATACGAATAGAATGTTGCATACAGACAAGTCACTTCAAGCTAATAGTTAAACTTTTCCAAATCAGATTCAAAAAACGAAGATGATTGGGTGCTTCTTCTGTAGATTCAAGCCATGATTCAGCCTGCTCACAGAATGCACCATATTGTGCCACAATGTTGTATTTGCACCAAATTAAAGCAAAGTCAGTGACGATGCTGATCTAAAGCTATCGCACAAAAACAAAAAAACCTCCGTCAGGAGGTTTTTCGCAACGGGTGAAATTAAGCACCCGTTTGATAACGTGCCTGAGCCACGGCCGTCGAAGCCTGATAAGGATGGGTAAAATCACCCAGACCGGCTGCTGCTTCAGTAATATCTTTACCTTCTTTAATCACGAAGGTATCGAAACCGGAACGCTTCATATAGTTCAGTACATCTTTAAATACATCACCTGTGGCACGGAGTTCGCCTTCAAAACCCTGACGGCGAAGCAGTGCAGCAAATGAATAACCACGACCATCATTAAAGCCAGCAAACTCAATAAAGATGGCATCGAGCTGATCTAACGGAAACTCATTGGTTTCAGGCGAAGCATCTACGGTTAAGTACAATGCTTTTTTACCTGAAACATTAGCAAGTTGATCGAGCTGCTCAACCGTTAAAACCACATCACCTTGTGGTAACACGCCATCTTCACCAATAATTTGGTAAGTATTGTCTGCAATCGTGCCATCTTTAGAGAGCACTTGTAGTGCGGTATTAAGCATATGCACGCTCCTTAAATGGTTGAATGCCAACACGGCGATAGGTATCAATAAACTCTTCACCTTCCTGGCGCAGGTCAAGATAAGTATTTAAAATTTCTTCCACCACATCTGGCACTTTTTCCGCAGCAAATGATGGCCCTAAGATGTCACCGATTGAGGCATCATGATCAGCATTACCACCCAGGGTAATCTGGTAGAATTCCGCGCCTTTTTTATCAACACCTAAAATCCCGATGTTGCCGACATGGTGATGACCACAGGCATTCATACAACCGGAGATGTTCAGATCCAGTTTACCCAGGTTGTAAATGGTATCAAGGTCATCAAAACGGCGTGAAATCGCTTCAGAAATTGGAATTGATTTGGCATTGGCCAGCGAGCAGAAATCACCGCCTGGGCAGCAGATAATATCAGTCAAGAAACCAATGTGCGCACGCGCCAGATTGTGTTGATCCAGGGTTTGCCATAAGGCAAACAGGTCTTTTTGTGGTACATCTACCAGCGCAATATTCTGCTCGTGTGTAGTACGTAATTCACCGAAAGTGTACTGATCAGCCAGGTCAGCGATCAGGTTCATTTCTTCCGTGGTGACATCACCCGGGGCAATACCGGCACGTTTCAGTGAAATGGTGACAATACGGTAGCCTTTCACTTTGTGTGCATTGGTATTGATGTTAAACCATTGCTTGAACTTCGGATATTGTGCAAACAGCGCGGTGAAGTCCTCATCTGCATAGTCCTGATAATCGAATGGCGTAAAGTTCTCATCCATTTTTTTCAGGGTGTCTGCATCGACTTTTAAGGTTTTCACCGTATGTGCAAATTCAGCTTCAACTTTCTCGGCAAATACTTCTGGCGTGAGTGCTTTTACCAGAATCTTGATACGTGCTTTATATTTGTTATCACGACGGCCGTGCAGGTTATAGACACGCAGCACTGCTTCCAAGTAAGCAATTAAGTCTTCACGTGGCAGCCATTCTTTAATCACTGCACCGATGATTGGGGTACGACCCAAACCACCGCCAACCATGATTTTATAGCCCATTTCGCCGGCTGCATTGCGTACAATATACACACCAATATCATGGAAAGCAGTTGCCGCACGGTCAATTTCTTCAAGTGCAGATACCGCAATCTTGAATTTACGTGGCAAGAAGGCAAATTCTGGATGGAAAGTCGACCATTGACGGATCAGCTCACAGGTCGGACGCGGATCGGCAATTTCACCAGCGACCACACCGGCATACTGGTCCGTGGTGGTATTCCGGATACAGTTACCTGAGGTTTGAATCGCGTGCATCTGAACTGTGGCCAGTTCAGCCAGCATATCTGGCACGTTTTCTAGTGCAGGCCAGTTAAACTGAATATTTTGACGTGTTGAAACGTGGGCATAACCACGGTCATAGGCCTTGGCCAAGGCAGCGACTTTACGCAGCTGGGTCGAGCTCATTAAACCATAAGGCACGGCAATACGTAACATTGGCGCATAGCGCTGTACATATAAACCATTTTGGAGACGAAGTGGACGATATTCATCTTCTGTCAATTTGCCCGCTAAATAACGTTCCGTCTGGTCACGGAACTGCGCAACACGTTCATTAATCAGTTGCTGATCGAAATCAGTATATAAATACATGGCGTACAGCTAGTAGTTTCATTATAACGACCGACAGGATAGCGACATTTTATCTATCAACAAAATGCGTTTTTTACATATTTCATAGCGATTTTATTGATAAGTCAGCTGGACTTGCGCTGTAAGCAAGCCTTTGCAGCCATTCATTATTATTTTCTGGATCTTTCATTATTTTTTGCGTTATTTAGCATTTTTTTTCATAAGATGTTTATCCTCACTTTTGGGTCTGGATAAACATCTTATATTGGCTGATAAACCTCTTTTATAGACCGGCGCGTTACCAGTTCCCCTGCCCCAAACCTTGGCCACGGAAATCATAACGAGCTTTGGAGCGCGAGAATTTAATCGGGCAGGCCAACTGCGCTTCAGTGTCTGGGCTGTCCTGTTCCAGTGGCACTTGAACCACCCATTCGCGTTGCTGGGCCAGTGGTGAATGCAGTGCTTCTTCTAAATACAGCACCGGTTCGACACAAACATCCTGCTCGGCAAATATTTGCTGCCATTCTACCCAGCTTTTGGATTGAATTTTATTGCCAATGGCCTGTTTCACCGCCTGCCGGTCGTCTGAATCAAAAGAACTTCCTTTTTCCACAATTAGTGGCAACTCCAGGACCGCGGCCAGACCTTGCATAAATTGTGGCTCCAAACCACCGATCGAAAGATAGCGGCCATCTGAGGTACGATAGTAATCATAGAAAATCGCGCCATTTAAATGGCCGGCTTCCGGACGCTGCGGCTCCTGTCCGGCCAGGCTGGCTGCCGCAGCCATATTGTTTAAGGTCGCCACACAGTCAGTCATGGAAATATCAATATATTGTCCCTGTCCGCTGCTTTGCCGTTCAATGACGGCGGCCAATATACCGACCAGCGCATGTAGTGAGCCACCTGCAACATCAGCAATCTGAATGCCCATTGGCGGTGGCCCGGACTGTGCCCGGCCACTATGCCCGGCAATACCGGAAAGCGCTAAATAATTGATATCATGTCCAGCCTTGGCCTGATAAGGACCGCTTTGTCCATAGCCGGTAATGGAACAATAAATCAGTCCGGGATGAATTTCTGCCAATGTGGCATAATCCAGCCCCAAACGCTGCATTACCCCAGGGCGAAACTGCTCAACCACAATATCGTAATCTTTAATTTTGGCTTTAATTTGTGCAATGCTGTCCGGGTCTTTTAAATCCAGCGTCACCGACTGTTTATTGCGGTTCAGGTAACTGTGCGAAGTCGCCTGGCCATTGGCATAGGGCGGAAATAGCCGGACCAGATCTGGACGGTTCGGTGATTCAATATGCACCACTTCTGCGCCTAAATCGGCCAGATAAAGCGTGGCAAATGGTCCGGGTAACAAGGTGGAAAAATCTAAAACTTTGAGTCCGTTTAAAGCGTATGACATTGGAGTTTTTACTCTATTTGTGTTGATTTTTTCATCATCTTAGAAATATAAAAGCATAAACACAATGTCATGTTCAGCCATTTACCTTGATCATTTCGGCAATTTAATATGTAAAAATGGCAAAACAACTCAAGTAAATTGCCAAAAACTTTATTTTTAATGTCATTTAGGTCAAACATACGTGATTACCAAAGACAAAGAGTCAGAAGGCTTTAATATGAGCCGCGATACCATCAGTATCCACTTCGTAAATGCGGCTCTAACCGGTGTCAAACGCCTTGGCATGGACGTCGAGACCTTATTATCACACGTGGGTATTGAGGCCGAGCTGTTACGCCAGCCCAAAGCGCGAATCTCGCCAGAACAATATACCCGTTTTATTAAAATGCTGTGGATGGTGACTCAGGACGAGCACATCGGCTTTGATGTTCAAGGCCGCCGCTTAGGTACTTTTGCCATCATGTGCCAGCTGATCATCCATGCCAAAACCTTGGGTGATGCCTTAGAACTGTCCTCCCAGTTCTATAAACTGTTTGGCGATGAATGGTCGGTGACGCTGGAACGTGACAAACACGAAGCCCGTCTGGTGCCGTTAATTCCTAAGAGCATGGACCCGGACCACTTTATTACTGAAAGTATGCTGATGATCTGGCATGGTCTGGCATCGTGGTTAATTGAACGCCGTCTGCCGCTGGAACGTGTCCACTTTGGTTATGAGCGCCCTGCCCATGCCGATGAATATGATGCGCTGTTCTTCGCCCCAGTGATGCAGTTTGATATGCCGCGTACCGAAATTACCTTTGCGGCCGACTATCTGGACTTGCCAATTCGCCAGAATGAAGAAACCCTGGAAGAATTCCTGAAAGCGGCACCGGCACAGTTATTAGTGAAATTCAAAAATACCAACTCTTTAACTTCACGAATTCGTGATGTCCTGAAGAGCCAGATTGGCGAAGAAATGCCAACCTTGAATGATGTTGCCTCAATGCTGTATCTGTCGCCGCAAACCCTGCGCCGCCGTCTGGCAGCCGAAGGTAAAAGCTATCAGGGCGTCAAAGATGCCTTACGTCGTGATGCCGCGATTCACCTGTTGCTGAATCCGGAACTGACGCTAGAAGATGTAGCGCAACAGGTCGGCTTTAGTGAAACCAGTACCTTCCACCGTGCCTTTAAAAAATGGACTGGAGTGACACCAGGGCTATATCGCCAGCTACACGGTTATCACTAAACATTTTTTAGACAACGTCTTTTCAGGTTTGATCTTCCTCTCCGCCCTCACCGCCAAGTGAGGGCTTTTTTTATTGGCGAAAAGCATCATCTGACCTCGCCCGTTCTCGTCATTGCACTTCATCAATTAATCATTACACTCAAAAAGCATAACAATTTAAAACTCATCAAAGGGATAGCACATGAGCGAGGCTTATATTATTGATGCCATTCGCACACCACGCGGAAAAGGAAAAAAAGATGGTTCACTCTATGAAGTGAAACCAATCAGTCTGGTCACCACCCTGTTGCGTGAATTAGAACAGCGCCATCAGCTGGATACTTCACAGGTCGATGATATTGTGCTGGGCTGCGTCACACCGGTCGGTGATCAGGGTGCCGATATTGCCAAAACAGCAGCGATTGCTGCCGGCTGGAACAATGATGTGGCAGGTGTGCAGATCAACCGTTTCTGTGCCTCAGGTCTAGAAGCCGTGAACTTGGCCGCGCAAAAAGTCCGCTCTGGCTGGGAAGATCTGGTCGTCGCCGGTGGAGTGGAGTCAATGTCCCGCGTACCAATGGGTTCAGATGGCGGCCCGTGGGCGCTGGACCCGGAAACCAACATGGCCTCGAAATTTGTCCCGCAAGGCATTGGTGCCGATTTAATTGCCAGCATTGATGGCTATAGCCGTGCCGATGTCGATGCCTTTGCCGAGCAGTCACAAAAGAAAGCCGCGGCTGCGCAGGCCAATGGTCATTTTGAGCGTTCAATTGTGCCGGTCAAGGACAAAGCCGGTGTTGTAATTCTAGCCAAAGATGAATTTATTAAGCCGAATACCACCGCGGAAGGCCTGGCCAAACTCAATCCAAGTTTTGAAATGATGGGACAGATGGGTTTTGATGCCATCGCCCTGCAAAAATATCCTGAAGTCGAGAAAATTCAGCATGTGCATCATGCCGGTAACTCCTCCGGTATTGTCGATGGTGCCGCGCTGGTGTTATTGGCCTCGAAAAAAGCCGTACAGGAACAGGGTTTAAAACCGCGCGCCAAAGTGCTGGCCACGGCACTGGTTGGTGCTGACCCGACCATCATGCTCACCGGTCCTGCACCGGCAGCCCGTAAAGCTCTGGCCAAAGCTGGCTTAAGCATTGAGGACATTGACCTGTTTGAAGTCAATGAAGCTTTTGCGGCGGTGGTGATGCGGTTTATTAACGAGATGCAGGTCGATCCGGCCAAAGTCAATGTCAACGGCGGTGCAATTGCCATGGGTCATCCACTCGGGGCCACCGGTGCCATGATTTTAGGCACCCTGCTGGATGAGCTGGAACGTCAGGGCAAAAAACGTGGTCTGGCCACCTTATGTGTCGGTGGCGGTATGGGTATTGCCACCATTATTGAACTGGTTTAAGGAGGAGCCGCATGAGCGCTATTCAATTCGAAAAAAACGCCGACAATATTGTAATCTTAACGCTAGACTCGCCAAACCAGTCCACCAACACCATGAATGCAGATTTCCGTGCCGCTTTGGCGGAAACCGTGGAAAAACTCAAAGCCGATGAACAGATTGCCGGAATTATCTTCCGTTCGGCCAAAAAAACCTTCTTTGCCGGCGGTGATCTCGATGAACTGATTCAGGCTCAACCGGAACAGGCCAGCGATTTTTTCCAGATGGTGGAAGGCATGAAAGCCCAGCTGCGTTATATCGAAACGCGTGGTATTCCGGTGGTGGCTGCCTTAAATGGCACAGCTCTTGGCGGTGGCTGGGAACTGGCGCTGGGCTGCCATCACCGCATTGCCTTGAATGACCCCAAAACCAGATTCGGTTTACCGGAAGTGACTTTGGGCCTGCTACCAGGTGGCGGCGGCATCGTGCGAATGGTACGTCTGCTCGGCCTGCAAACCGCTTTTCCATTTTTAATCGAAGGCAAACAGTTTGGGGTAGAAAAAGCTCTGTCTTTGGGCTTGATCCATGACACGGCCGACTCAGCAGATGAAATGCTGCAAAAAGCCATCGACTGGATTCAAACACATACGAAATCACAACAACCGTTTGATGTAAAAGGCTATAAAATTCCGGGTGGTGATCCGAAACATCCAGCCGTGGCGCAGATGCTGGCGATTGCTCCGGCGATTTTACGTGACAAGACCAAAGGCTGTTATCCAGCACCGGAAGCAATTATGTCGGCTGCGGTCGAAGGTGCACAGGTTGATGTCGATACCGCACTGACCATTGAATCACGTTATTTTACCTATCTGGCGACCGGTCAGGTCTCTAAAAATATGATTGGCACCTTCTGGCATGGCCTGAATGCCATTAAATCCGGTGCCAGCCGCCCACAGGATATTCCGCAGTGGCAGGCGAAAAAAGTCGGTATTTTAGGTGCCGGAATGATGGGTGCCGGAATTGCCTATGCTGCAGCCATTAAAGGTATTGCGGTTATCCTGAAAGATGTTGCTATAGAAAATGCAGAAAAAGGCAAAGCCTACAGCCAGAAACTGCTGGATAAAAAAGTTGCTCAAGGGCGGATGACTGCGGAAAAACACGACCAGATTCTGGCACGCATTACCCCAACGGCCTCAGCGGCAGATCTGGCTAGCTGCGACCTGATCATTGAAGCGGTGTTTGAAAATCAGCAATTAAAAGCACAGGTGACCCAGGAAGCCGAAAGCTATCTGGCTGCCGATGGCGTGATGGCCTCTAATACTTCGACCCTGCCCATTAGCGGTCTGGCACAAGCTGCGAAAGATCAAAGCCGTTTTATTGGCCTGCATTTCTTTAGTCCGGTCGATAAGATGCAACTGGTTGAAATTATTAAAGGCCAGAACACCAATCGTGAAACCGTGGCCAAGGCCTATGACTTTGTCCAGCAGATTGGCAAGACGCCTATTGTGGTCAATGACAGTCGTGGTTTCTTTACCAGCCGTGTGTTTGGTACCTTTGTGCAGGAAGGTCTGCGTATGCTGGCAGAGGGCATCCATCCGGCCAAAATTGAAATGGCCGCGCTCAAAGCCGGGATGCCTGTTGGACCGCTGGCGATTCAGGATGAAGTCTCGCTGACCTTATCCGAGCATGTCGCGGCAGAAACCCGCAAAGCCTTGCAGGCGGAAGGCAAAGAACGCCCACGCTCAGGTGCAGATGAAGTCATTGAAACCATGATCCATCAGTTTAACCGTAAAGGTAAAGCAGCCGGCGCCGGGTTCTATGACTATCCTGAAGGTGGCAAAAAATCGCTCTGGGAAGGCCTCAGTTACTGGAAAAAAGAGCAGACTGTCGATGAGCAGGAACTGATTGACCGCTTCCTGTTTGTCCAATCGCTGGATACTTTGCGCTGTCTGGAAGAAGGCGTGCTGGAATCGGTGGTAGATGGTAACGTCGGCTCGATTTTCGGGATTGGTTTTGCCCCGTGGACAGGTGGTGCCCTGCAGTTCCTGAATCAATATGGACTAAAAGATGCGTTAAACCGAGCACAAGCTCTGGAACAACGCTATGGTGAGCGTTTTGCCCCACCGCAGTTATTGAAAGATAAAGTCGCGCAAGGCGAACAAATTTAAACCCATCCATCTGGGTAGCATTCAAGAGGCCTTTAGGGCCTCTTGTCTGTTCTGGCGACAGTATTGAGCCGCGCCTCGGCGCAAGGAAAGCATTTTCTTGGCTTGGACTTTGAAATAATTATGTTATAAAGTTTCAACAGATTCAGTTTTCTTTTTATCCAATTGGGCAGTTTGTTATGACCGACCACTCATCTCCAGAAAAATCTCCTTGGGGTTGGAAAGCACTTATTATTTTCTCGGTTTTAGGTGCGTTATTTCTTGGCCTGTTCTATCTTGCCGTGAGCAATGAACCGGACTATATGCCAAGCCAGCAGAATAAACACAACACCCAGCAACATGCATTTAAAAATGCGCCTGCCATGTCTGAAGAGGCTTTGGCCAAAGCTCAGGCTGACCGCGAAGCGCGTGAAGCTCGTGCGGCTGCCAGCGCAGAACAGCATCAGATGACCGAAGCGGAACACGCTGCCATGGATGAAAGCCATGAGCAAGCACCTGCACATGGGCACTAATTAAATACCATTTGAAAATAGACTCTACTCTTAGGGTCTATTTTTCAAACTTGGGTGCTAGATCAAAATATAGTGGTAAATGATCACTCAAACTTAGCCAAGGTGTTTGATCTCCCACCTGCATGCTAGCTTGATCTATTTTCCAAAATTGCTCAGAAGCAAACATATAATCAATATGATATGCCTTCGCTAAATTTCGCTGTAAAAAGAATGTTGCTTGACTTTCCTGCCCTTGTTTCTCATTAGAAATGTGATGGTAAAGACTCTTTATTTTTAGATCATTAAATATACGTATGACATCGGAGTGATTCCACCACCGATCCCAAACATCCCACTGTGAGTTGCTGTTAAAATCTCCACCAATAATGAGCGGAATATTTTGCATTTTTAGTTGATGTAACTGTAAATATTTCCAAATTTGACCAATATATGCAAAAGTTGGAAAGTTTGCATGTTTTGCCCATACAGCAAGGAGCGTAAAGGATTGATTAACTTGAATAGGTAAAAATAGTTCTAGTTTGTTGTCTTGCCAATCTAATACTTCTAGTGATAAAGCATCTTTTGTAAAAACACCTATGCCTTTATTCTTATTATTTCCTTTCCAAACAAAATTAGAAAAATATTGTCGATAAATTTTCTTTGCCTGTTCCGTATGCTCACATTCCTGAATAATATAAATATCGGCATCAAATTGAAGAATAGGCTCAATTTTATTTCTAAAAGCACCATTACAATTCCATGTCACAATCTTCATTGTATTCAACTTTCAAACACTAAATGCATGTCTACATGCGCAATACCACAATCTAAATACGATTCACCCTCCACCTGAAAACCCAAGCTTTGATAAAACGGAATCGCGTGTTCCTGCGCAGACAACTTGACCCACGGACGTTGCTGCTGCTTTGCCATCTGAATAATATGCTGCATTAGAACACGTCCCACACCTAAACCACGCTGTGACTTCAGTACCGCGACCCGCCCAATACTGTGATTTTCCAATAAGCGTGCTGTTGCAATCGCCTGCTTTGCTATATAAACCACAAAATGCAAGGCAACTGCATCCTGTGCATCCCATTCATCTTCAGGGGCAATCTGCTGTTCCTGAATAAAGACTTGCTCACGAATAGATTTGGCCTCTGTCGCAAACTGTCCCCAAGTGCCCGATTGAATTTCATAATTTTGCATCTTTTTATCCTGATCCATCTTGCTTAGCACTTCGAACCAATGCCCTGTTGATCCCATTGATCGTTCAACAACAACTCCAAAGAATGTCTTTGAATACCGTACATGGTTTTTAAATCACGAATTTGTGCCAAAATTGCTTGATCAGGTTCACTCCAATTTTGGCGTTTGGTTGCCAAAATCATTTTGTTCTTACTGGTATGTTCCAAAGAGACAAACTCAAAAACTTTGGTGTCATAACCATAAGCTTTGAGCAATAACGCACGAATGGTATCGGTCAACATTTCTGCTTGTTGTCCTGCATGAATGCCAAATTGTAGCATCGGTTGCAGCACTTTGGGTGCCTGTAACTGCGGACGTAACTCTTTATGACAACACGGCGCACACATAATCATTTGTGCATTCAGGCGAATGCCGGTGTGAATGGCAAAGTCGGTGGCGACATCACAGGCATGCAAGGCAATCATCACATCGAGCTGTTCCGGTGCATAGGTACGGACATCGCCCTGGAAAAAGTCCAGTTGCTGAAAGCCGGAATCTTGCGCCACCTGCTGGCAGAACGCGACCATTTTCGGATTCAGTTCCACACCGGTCACATACGGCGTCTGCTGATGCTTGGCCAGATAGTCATACAGGGCAAAAGTTAAATAGCCTTTGCCAGAACCAAAATCGACAATATGCAAGGGCTGATCTTGAGTGTTGAGTTGCTCCACCGCCCCGGAGAAAATTTCCACAAATTTATTAATCTGTTTCCATTTTCGCGCCATGCTCGGAATGATCTGGCCATGCTGATCGGTAATGCTTAAATGCTGCAAAAATGGGCTGTCCTGTTCGACATAACGCTGTTTGCTGCGGTCATGACCTTGCGCGACACTTGCCGGTGCAGTCTCAGCTTTTTTCTTGTTCACCATCAGCATGGCTTTTTTCTTGTTCTTTTTCAGCTGCAGGTCTTCATCTAAGGTCAATAAATTGGCCTGTTTGCAGCAGCCTAGCAGTGCGCTGACCTGAGCCACTGCCTCAGTGAGCGGATAGTTTTTGGTGACATCCTGGGTTTTATATCGGTACACACAGTTCAGTACAGCTTCATTTTGCAAAGAAATGACCCGGAAGGTCATTTTTTCCAGCTGTTCAAGTTCACCTTTGTACTGACTCAGAATTAAACGCTCAAAACGCTGTGTTTCAATGGCTTGCTGAAACGCATCTAGAAATTGTTGTTCCGGATTGGGAGAAGTCGCCAATTGAGACATGAGTAAAATCTGAAATGAATTGCAGCTAAAGTGTAAAGCGTCTTACGCGAAATGCAAAATTGAATTACTATACATTCGTATATTTTAATTATAACGATCCCACGCTTATGAATGCACCCTTGGCACCCGACTACGATCCGGTTGAAGAACGAATGAACTTCATCAGCCATGCCATAGGCGCAGCTTTGGCGCTGGTGGCCGGTATTTTTTTAGTGATTAAAGGCAGTTATTTAACTATCGGACCCTGGATCGGGCTGTGGGTCTATGCGCTGAGTATGTTCCTATTGTTTTCGGCGTCCAGTCTGTACCATTATGCCGACAGTCCGCAGCGCCGCGGCTGGTATAAAAAGCTCGATCACACCGCCATCTATTATTTAATTGCTGGCACCTATACCCCTTTTCTGTCTATCGCCATTCCTACTGCCAAAGCGCAATATCTGTTAATTGCACTGTGGATTATTGCCCTGATTGGCACTGTATTTAAGCTGGTTTTCATCAACCGGTTTCAGAAAATTTCACTGATTGCCTATCTGGTGATGGGCTGGTTAGCACTTCTGGTGATTGATGATATGCAACGCTTTTTAAGTCCACCTGCGCTAACTTTTTTATTGATTGGTGGAATTTCTTATACGATTGGTGCATTGTTTTATGCGTTAAAACGGGTAAGATACACACACGCTATCTGGCATATTTTTGTATTGATCGGGGCAGGATCACATTTTCTGTCTATCTATCTGTACGTGATTTAATTGTTTTGATTCTCCATTTCAGTGACCCTGAGCGCGTTGAATCGAAACGATTGCCGTTGTTTTTTTAAGAAATTACGCCTTTTTTAAAAAGATTACGCTTGTAAAACTAATTTTTTATTTTTAATAAGTGTAAGGTCATTCATGGCGTCATCAACTTCTGCTGCAATCAATGAAGAAGCAGCACCAACGAACTCAAAATTTCGTGTCCTCACCGCGAGTCTGGTAGGCACTACCATCGAATTCTTCGATTTTTATATTTATGCGACTGCTGCGGTCATTATTTTCCCGTACCTGTTCTTCCCGACCAGTACCGATCCAATGACCGCCACCATTCAGTCTCTGGCCACCTTTGCCATTGCCTTTATTGCCCGCCCGATTGGCGCGGCACTGTTTGGTCACCTCGGTGACCGTATTGGGCGTAAAGCCACCCTGGTCGCTGCGCTGCTGACCATGGGGATTTCCACTGTAGCCATTGGCCTGTTACCCACCTATGCACAAATCGGCATTGCCGCACCGTTACTGCTGGCCCTGTGCCGTTTAGGTCAGGGGCTGGGCTTGGGCGGTGAATGGTCAGGTGCGGTTTTACTGGCCACCGAAAATGCACCGGAAGGCAAACGTGCTTGGTACGGCATGTTCCCGCAACTGGGGGCTCCAATTGGTTTTATTCTGGCCACCGGTTCCTTCCTGTTGTTAGGCGCGTTCATGAGCGAAGAAGCATTCATGAGCTGGGGCTGGCGTATTCCCTTTATTTCCAGTGCTTTACTGGTGATTGTTGGTCTGTGGATTCGTTTAAAACTGCATGAGACACCGGCTTTCCAGAATGTTTTAAACAAACAGAAAGAAGTGAATGTACCGTTTAAAGAAGTCATGACCAAACATTGGGGCATGCTGATTTTAGGCACCATTGCCGCGATCTGTACGTTCGTGGTGTTCTATCTGACCACGGTATTCGCGCTCAACTGGGGCACCACCCAGCTCGGTTATAGCCGCGCCGACTTCCTGGAATTACAGCTGATTGCTACCCTGTGCTTTGCAGCGTTTATTCCACTCTCAGCGATTTTGGCAGAAAAATTTGGCCGTAAAGCCACGTCTATTGGTGTGTGTGTTGTATCGGCGCTCTTTGGTCTGGTTTTTGCCAGTATGCTGGAATCCGGTAATACCTTGGTGGTGTTCCTGTTCCTGTGTATTGGTCTGGCGATTATGGGACTGACCTATGGTCCAATTGGGACCGTTCTGTCAGAGATTTTCCCGACTTCGGTACGTTATACCGGGTCTGCGCTGACCTTTAACCTGGCCGGTATTTTCGGTGCCTCTTTTGCACCGCTGATTGCCACCAAACTGGCGACCGAATATGGTCTGGCTGCCGTGGGTTATTACCTGACAGCTGCATCTATCTTGTCACTTCTGGCCTTCTTGGCGATTCGTGAAACCAAGCATGATGATGTCAACAGCCAGATTTAAAATGTTCATCTGACTGAAAAAAACCAGTGTAGATAACGCTGGTTTTTTTATCTGTGATGCAAAATCATACACAAACACACTATTGCATCTGGCCAAGTTTAGAAACAATAAAAGCTTATCCCCCACCAGCAGGTCATTGTATGGATCGTCTGATTGAAACCCTTCGGGAAGAACAACTGGTGAAAGTTATTTTGTTGCTGGATGATGGCAAACGCCATGAAGCGGTGCAGTACCTCAGAACAGACAGTCATTTGACTGAAGCAGAAGCCCAGCAGCTGATTGATGAACTGATTCGCCAGCACGGTCTGGCCATGGATGCCTCCAAGGGTGAATGTGCCCCCAAACCGATAGACGACATCAGCACACCTTATTTTGATACTGAAGATCCACCGCGCCCGCAGCTACATACCGAAGCACAAGCCCCGGTCGAAACAGCGGCAAATGGCATTGAAGATTTAAACCGGAACAATCACCGCCTGAATATCGGGGTATTGGTCTTGATTGGCGTCGTGATTCTGATCGCCTTGCTGTGGTGGGTCTTTTAAAATGCCCCCCTTTGGCATTAGCAGAGTTCAATAATATCAATGGTCGGTGGTACCCGGAAACGAAATGGCACACCCACCATTCCGGTACCAACAGTGACAAACACATCGGCATGTTCATGCCGGTACAGGCCTTTTTTATGACCAACAATAGATACGCGTTTCATCACATAATCGGTCAGCCACGGCAATTCCACCTGACCGCCATGGGTATGTCCCGACAGCATTAAGGGATGAGTTGGCAATTTCGGCACCATATCGACCGTATCAGGGTTATGCGACAAAATCAGCCACGGCTTGTCTTGCGGTAAATCTGGCATATAGCGCATATCGGTACGGCCGGACCATAAATCGCCAATCCCAATCAGGCGGAACTCGTCAAACTCGACAATCTGCCCTTCAATATCAATCACATGATTAACCTCAAGCGCATGTTTGAGCAGTTCCTGAATCGGCGGACCAGGATACTGTTCATCATGATTGCCGGTCACAGAATAAATTGGCGCTTTAATCTCTTTTAGTATTGCCAGCTCATCGGCCAGTTTATTTTCCGGCTCATAGGTCCAGTCACCTGCCACCAGCACCATTTCCGGTTCTTCCTGGTTAATCTTGGCGACAATCTGCTTGAGCTGGCGTTCATGCCCGGAAAATAGACCTATATGCAGGTCGGCAATCAGGGCAATTCGGACTGGGCGTTGTAGCGGCTGATCGGGCAGCATCTGATAGCGGGTGGTTTTCACCAAAATCAGATGCGGTTCAATAAAACGCGCATAGACCAGCACACCACTGACCAGCCCGATAAAAATGGCTTCATGCAAGGAGTAATAGCCAATCCAGCCGGCATAAATACTAAAGAAGAACAGCGGAATTAATAAATAGGATAGATAAAAGGCCAGCAGATGCACAAAGGCTTTAAAGGGATGAATCGTTTCTGTATTGGCCTGACTGCGCCACGCCTGTGACACGGCCCAAACTGCCAGTATGGCCAAGCCGATATAGAAATACAGTATAATTGATTGGCTATCCCACATAGTTATGCCCGACTCTCCCCCGGCGACTAAATTCGTCCGTTCTTATATTTATCTTTTCACAGCTGGCAATTATACTCAAACCAAATTTTGGACTTGTTTTAGACAATATGATACATCCTGACAAATTTAATTTGCAATCAAATACATACGCGAGAAGTTCTATGTCTTCTTCTACCGCGGCCATGCTGTTGAGTTGCAGTTTAGTGTTGGGAGTCAGTGGCTGTTCAACCCTGCCCAAACAGATTGAACATCCGGTTCAAATGGCTTTTGAAACGCCAACCGAGCATACCCATCTGGCCCAGATTGTATTGCCGCTGCGTGAAAAAAATCCGCAGCTGACCGGTTATCGGGTGCTGTACGATCCGCTGGAAGCCCTGTCAGCACGCTTGTATTTAATTGATAAGGCAGAAGAAACCCTAGACCTGCAATATTATATCTGGGACAACGACAAAATCGGGGCGCTGGCACTACATTCAATTATTCGCGCAGCTGATCGCGGCGTGAAAGTGCGCTTGCTGGTCGATGATAACAATGCCAAGAAAATGGAAGGTATTTATCTGGCGCTGGACCAGCACAGCAATATCGACGTCAAGCTATACAATCCGTACCGCTTCCGTAAATACCGCGCCATGGACATGGTGCTAGATTTAAAACGTATCAACCGGCGCATGCACAATAAAAGCTTTATTGCCGATAACCAGATTGCCCTGATTGGCGGGCGCAATATGAGTAACCAGTATTATAACGTCAGCGACAGCTATCAGTTTTCCGATGTCGATGTGATGCTGGTCGGTTCTGCCTCCGATGAAATCATTCACTCCTTTGATGAATACTGGAATGATGATTATGCCTATTCGGTCAAGCAGCTGGTCAATCCACAGCAGCATCATCTGCGTTATGAAAGCCTGAAACAGCAGCTCGAAGACCATTCTGCAGAAGTGGCGGTACAAAATTATCTTGATTTAGCCACACGCTCCCAAGCCATTGAACAGTGGTTTAACCACAAAATCCAGTTTGACTGGGTCAAAGCAGAAGTGGTGAAAGACTCGCCAAGCAAGATTAAAGACCGCGCACCCAAAGAAGAATTACTGAATTTCCAGCTGCTCAGTCATCTGGAAAAACCGACTGAAAGTGTGGATATTATTTCGGCCTATTTTGTGCCGGAAGAATCCGGGGCTGACCGCTTAAAACAGCTGGCCAATGACGGCGTACAGGTGCGGGTACTGACCAATTCCTATAAGGCCAATGACGTTCCGCTGGTACACGCGTTTTATGCCAAATACCGTCAGGACTTACTGGAAAATGATGTCGAGCTGTATGAGTTTTTATATGCACCCGAGGCCGAGCATCTGAACAGCAATACCGAAGAACTGTCGAAAAAAGCCAAAGTCAGCTTAAAAGGCCTGAGCCGTTCCAGCCTGCATGCCAAACTGATGGCACTGGATGAAAAACAGGTCTTTATTGGCTCTTTTAATTTTGATCCGCGCTCAGCCTATTTAAACAGTGAAATTGGGGTATTGCTCAACAGTCCGACGCTGGCGAAATCGGTGCATCAGACCATGGATGCCAATTTATCCAAATATGCCTACCGTCTGGTGCTGGATGCACAAAACAACATTAACTGGCGCGTCGTGAACAGCAAAGGCGAAGAACGCGTATTTGTTAAAGAACCGAAAATGAAATGGTATGAAAAAGCAGCCATGAAAATCATTTCCTGGCTGCCAATTGAAGGCTTTATGTAAGCCTGCTACACAGGTTAAAGCTTAAGCACTGGCCTGCTGAATCAGGACTTTTTGATGCAGCTGCTCCAAGCCCTCAATCATCTTGTTTTGAACCAGCGAGGTCAGGCTTTCCACCGTATGCCCTTCTACCGAAATCGGATTTAAAGCCATTAAATGTGCGGTGACTTTCGGCATCTCCAGCACATTTTTAACATGCTCAATAAAGGTCATTTCATTGATAAACGGCGCTACGGTATCCAGCTCGCCCTGCTGGTTGATATAACAGATCAGGCAGATTTGCACCGGACGCTGCGCTTCAATTGCCGCGCCCAATAAACGGCCATGTACTTTTTTAATTTTAGTCCCATCCGAAGTCGTGGCCTCCGGGAAAAACAGTACCGGCACATCCTGTTTTAAAAACTGGGTAATCTGGTCGCGGATTTTAATTGAATCGCCCGAACCGCGTTTAATAAATAAGGTCCCGCCACCTTTGGCCAACTTTCCAAACACCGGCCATTGCTCAATTTCAGCTTTGGCCAGAAAAAATACCCGCGCACCTGAACCGAGCACCGGCACATCCAGCCACGACACATGGTTGCTGACCCATAAGGCCGGCTGGGTGGGAATTTCTCCATGCACTTCGACTTCAATATTGAACACCTTGCACAACTGACGGCAAAAATGCTGCACATAACGGGTATTCTGCGGATTATTCGGCTGCTTATACAAGCTGTGACGATACACCAGATAAAAGCCTTCGCTCACCGCTGCCAGACCGGCAGTGATTTTTTTAGAATAGAGAAAAAATTTGGACAAACTATTCATTGAAGCGGATGAAGATAAAGAAACTTGAGACATAGCATAATCGTGAATTGCGAAAATCACAGCAAGAATTGTTCAGAGAACTGTATTCTATCTTGAAGCAATTGACCAGACATTGATCATAAGCATCGAAAAACTGTCCAGATCGCTCAATTGAAATGCGCTATGCCAATTCTTCTACAGTCTTGCTGCAATGGATAAATCCACAGCAAATCCCTTGATGTAATGATCATCCTGATGGATCAGAGGCAACGATCAAACTGCCCATTCCTCTATCTCACGAAATGATGATACAGCCTCCAAACTGGGGATTGTGAGGATTCGCCTGCTTTTTGTCATGCTGCTGTAATCATCTTCATCTAGTTCACGCAGCTGGCGCTTTTTGCTCTAGAATAGAATTTTCATGAGGAGAAATGCCCAGGTGCCAGATTACCAGCAACATCAAGGCGGTGAACGCGTTGTGCTCGTGAGCGTCAGCGTGCAGATTTTGGAAGACCTTGATGCAGAAGAATTTCATCTGCTTGCAAAGTCTGCAGGCGCTGAAGTTTTGCAGCATGTGTTTGCCCAGCGGATTAAACCCGATGCCAAGTTATTTATCGGTTCTGGTAAAGCGGACGAAATTGCTGCGCTGGTTGCAGAACTCGAGGCTGAACTGGTGATTTTCGATCATGCGTTGACGCCGGCACAGGCACGTAATCTTGAAAAAATCATGAAATGCCGTGTGGTCGACCGGACCGAGCTGATTCTGGATATTTTCGCCCAGCGCGCCCGGACCTATGAAGGGAAATTGCAGGTCGAGCTGGCACAATTGCATCACCTCTCCTCACGCCTGATTCGTAGCCGCGGCAATCTGGACAGTCAAAAAGGCGGGATTGGTTTACGTGGTCCGGGTGAAACCTTGCTGGAAACCGACCGCCGCCTGTTAAGAATTCGTATGGGCCAGCTGAAAGCCAAACTGGATAAAGTCCGCCAGACCCGTATGCAGGGTCGTGTGGCCCGTCAAAAAGCCGCCGTTCCTACCGTATCACTGGTTGGCTATACCAATGCCGGCAAATCGACGCTGTTTAATATTCTGGCCAATAGCGATGTCTACGCCGCCGATCAGCTCTTTGCTACGCTCGACCCGACCTTACGCCGGCTGGAATGGGATGGGATTGGTACGCTGGTGCTGGCCGATACCGTGGGTTTTGTCCGTAATCTCTCGCACTCGCTGGTGGAATCATTTAAGGCCACGCTGGAAGAAACTCTGGAAGCGACCTTGTTGCTGCATGTGATTGATTCCAGCAGTCCGGACATGCTGGAACAGATTGAAGCAGTTGAGCGCGTCCTGAAAGAAATTGGCGCAGATGTTCCGGTGCTCAGGGTTTATAACAAAATCGACTGCACCGGCGAGCAAGCCAAAATTGTCTATGCCAAGCCACATCAGCCGGAGCGGGTTTATATTTCTGCGCATTCCGGTCAGGGACTGGAGCTGTTACGTCAGGCCGTGCATGAATGTCTGATGGGCCAGATTCAAAGTTTTGATGTGGTGTTAAAACCGGCCTATGGCAAATTACGCAACCAGTTTTATGAACTGAATGTAATCCAGTCCGAGCACTATGATGAGCAGGGACAACTGAATCTGCGCGTAAATATGGCCCCGGCCA
The DNA here is from genome assembly GCF_013420555.1 of Acinetobacter sp. Q85-2. NCBI lineage: Bacteria > Pseudomonadati > Pseudomonadota > Gammaproteobacteria > Moraxellales > Moraxellaceae > Acinetobacter > Acinetobacter sp. Q85-2. The sequence goes on along the minus strand of NZ_VOXW01000001.1, from coordinate 10,035 downwards.
AACTGGAACAGATGATCCGTCAGGCGCACTTGCCGCTGGACGAAATTCTGGGTGCCAAGGCTCAGCAATTTAAACGGCCTTTAGAAGAATTTGAAATTGATGATGAGATCAGTTAAAACTTGAACAGTAAAATATGACCGACTGATAAAAAATGAACAGGCTTAAACGTATCGACTGGCCAGCTTGGATTGGCACACTGCTCTTAATTATTGTATTTCGTGAAACAGCCGTCTGGATTGCGACCTATTTCAACCATCCTGAACTGGGCAACCTGATGGGTTTACTCAGCCTGCTGGTGGTGCTTTTCCTGTGGCGCCGACTGCATAAAATTCCAGCCCGGATTGTCGATACCAACAATAAAATTATGAAAGAAAGTGCGTTTGCCTTTTTACCGATTAGTGCCGGCTCACTGCTGATGCTGACCCATATGGGCAATAAAATTCCGGCTTTTCTAGTGGTGCTGTTTCTCAGCACCCTACTGCCGTTATGGCTGTATGCCAAAATGGCCAAACGCTGGCTCTAGGAGATTAAAACATGCTCGCAATTGTTTATGGCTTTTTAATCACCCTGGTGGCCTATCTGCTTGCCAAACCCTGTAACCAGAAACTGCCGCAAATTCCGGTCATTGTCTTTGGCATGATTTTTATTGTGCTACTGCTGTATGTATTTGGCATTCCCTATGAAGATTATATGGCACAGGTCAATCCGCTATTTAACCATCTGCTGGGTTATGTGACCGTGGCACTGGCGATTCCGCTGGCGGCCATGCGCTATGATGATCTGCCGCTCAAAGCCATTCTGGGCATTTTGCTGTTTGCCAGCATCAGTGCCGTAGCCTTGCCAATGGGACTGGCCTATCTCTTACATATGGCCGGCGATGACATCATGGCATTTGCCACCCGTGCCGTGACCACACCAATTGCCATTAATATTGCCACCCTACTGGAAGCACCGGTCAGTCTGGCCATTCTGATTGTGATTTTATCTGGGGTGATTGGTGCCGCTTTCTCGCCGCTGCTGCTGCGTCATATTAATGATGAGCGCGCCTCAGGACTGGCCTTAGGCCTTGCTGCGCATGCAATTGGCACAGCGCAAGCCTGGCAACGCGGTAGTGTGGCCGGACGTTATGCTGCATTTGGAATGGCGGTGAATGCCGTGTTTACCGCAGTCTGGCTGCCAACATTTATACTCTTTATTCAAAAAATGTGACTCAAGAATCAATATTTACATCTTGTGTTGATGAAAAAATATTCTTAAGATGAAAATTGAATTTTTTGAAGTGTATTAAAGGGATAGAAACATGGGGAAATTTAAATATACAGTGGCACTTCTGGCAGCCACATTCAGTGCCGGCATTTTCGCGGAAGATCTCTCCGGTACCTGGCGCAATATTGATGATAAAACCGGTTCATCCAAAGCCATTTTAGAGATTCGTCAAGAAGCCAATGGCACCTATACCGCTAAAATTGTCAAAATTACACCACGTCCGGGGTATACCCCGAAAACCACCTGTGTGGACTGCCCTGCACCCTATACCAATCAGCCAATTTTAGGCATGGATGTACTAAAAGGACTGGCGTATAAAGGCAAACTCAACTATAGCGGCGGCAAGATTATTGATCCGCTGTCTGGCAATATTTACAGCACCAAAGCCAAACTGAGCAGCAACGGTAAACGTCTAACCCTCAGAGGTTATGTCGGCGTATCTGCGCTTGGCCGTAGCCAAACCTGGATTAAAGCAGACTAAGCTACATTCGAACATGCCACAGGAGGTGGCATGTTCTACTAATACGTTGAAAAATAGAAATTTATAAAAATAAGGGTTGACTCTCTGCGCCGCAGGTCTTATACCTGAAAACAGGGATAAAAAATAAAAGTTGTACCCGGTAAAGGAATTGAAATGAAAAAGAATATTTTACTCACCGCATTCACTAGCCTGTTATTCTCAACTGCAGCATTCGCCAATGACCTAAGTGGTGTTTGGCAACAAATTGATGATAAAACCGGCTCTGCCAAAGCAATTATTGAAATACGCAAAGAAGCCAACAATACCTATACCGGTAAAATCATTAAAGTGACTCCGCGTCCGGGCTATACGCCACGTGAAACCTGTAATAACTGCCCTGCGCCGTATACCAACCAGCCAATTCTGGGCATGGAAATCTTAAAAGGCCTGAAGCATGTTGAAGGCACCAACAATTATGAAAAAGGCCGGGTTATCGATCCGCTGGCAGGAAAAATCTATAACGCCAGAATCCGGATGAATTCAACTGGCAAGCGTCTGACCCTGCGCGGCTATATCGGCGTATCGGCACTTGGCCGTAGCCAGACCTGGATTCGTATGGAATAAGTCCGTTTTTAATCTGTTAACGAAGCCACATTTGTGGCTTTGTTTTTGCGCTAATCCCAGTTCTGGTAAGGCTTTTATTGACTCCTGGAGTAATTAACCTAATATAGCAGCCTCTAAAAACAAGGGGATGCAACAGGGTTAATTATGTTGAAGAAATTATTGCTGACAATGGCGACCGGAACGCTCTTGAGCAGCAATGTCTGGGCCGATGATCTGTCTGGTACCTGGCAGCAGATTGATGATAAAACCGGTGCGGCCAAAGCCATTATCCAGATTCGCCAGGAAGCCGATAAAAGTTATAGCGGCACTATTGTGAAAGTCACACCTCGTCCCGGCTATCAGGCACGCGAACTCTGCCAGAACTGCCCTGCACCGTTTACCAACCAGCCCATTTTAGGGATGAAAATCCTGCAAGGCCTTAAGCATGTTGCAGGCACCGGCACCTATAACCACGGACGTGTTATCGATCCGCTGGCTGGCAAAATCTATAATGCCAAAATCCGTTTAAACAGCAGTAAAAGACGCCTGACTTTAAGAGCCAATCTTGGGGTGTCTGCGCTGGGACGCAATCAGACCTGGATTCGTATCGACTAAGCTGCACATCGACAAAGACCAATCAGTACAGACAAAGACCAATCAGTACAGACAAAAAAAGCCACATCATAATGTGGCTTTTTTATGGCGATTGTAGTTAGAAATCAGCCAGCGGGTTATCAACCTGAAAAATCGTGTCATCTTCCAGACGGTAAGCCACCAGTTGATGCCCCCAGACACAGCCTCCATCAACATTCTGAATCTGGGCGGAAATGGTTTTGCCTTGCAGCGCGGCCCAGTGCCCAAAAATAATCTTATGCGTTTCAGCCGCAGCCGAAGCATATTCAAACCACGGTTTAAACCCGGCCGGCATCGGATCATCCAGACTGTCTTTAAAACTGAACTCCAGGCGTCCTTCTGCATCGGTCAGGCGCATGCGGGTTAAATAGTTGACGATACAGCGTAAGCGTTCATTGCCTTGCAAATCATCTGACCAGAGGGCTGGCTCTTTGCCAAACATCTCGGCCAGAAAATGATCCATCACCGCAAAATCGTCATGCTGAATCACCGCTTCAACTTCTTTGGCCAGCGCCTGAGTTTTTTCCGCACTCCACAAATGCGGAATACCGGCATGGGTAATGATGGTCGATTCATTCGGACAGACACATAACGGCTGCTTGCGTAACCAGTCAATCAATTCATCGCTGTCAATGGCATCAATCACATCGCGGGTCTGGTCTTTGTCTTTAATCTCTTTCAGGCCACGTGCACCAGCCAGCAAAGTCAGGTCATGATTGCCCAGCACTGTGGTCGCAACACCACGATCAGCCAGCTTTTTCACAAAGCGCAATACGCCAAGCGAGTTTTCACCACGTGCCACCAGATCACCGGCAAACCAGATAAAGTCCTGATCCGGATCAAAGCGGATTTCCTTGAGCAAGGCTTTCAGGGCTTCAAAACAGCCCTGTACATCGCCAATCACATAGTTATAACGTGCCATCGTTGTTTTACACCACCATTTGATCTGCCAAAGCCACAAATTCGGCCAGGGTCAGGGTTTCCGGACGTGCCATCGGATCGACACCGGCTTTTTCAAAACCATCTTCTGCCAGCATGCCTTTTAAGCTATTGCGCAAGGTTTTACGACGCTGGGTAAACACATGCGAAACCAGACGCGATAAAGCCTTTTCATTTTTTGCCACAATCGGTTTCACCTCATACGGCTCTAAACGAAACACCGCAGAAGTCACTTTTGGTGGTGGGTTAAAAGAGCCCGGTGGCACTTCAAACAGGAAAGTTGGTTTGCAGTAATACTGAATCATCACCGACAAACGGCCGTATTCTTTGGTATTTGGCTCAGCAGTAATCCGGTCGACCACTTCTTTTTGCAGCATGAAGTGCATGTCTTTGACTTTGTCACCAAATTCCAGGAGATGGAACAACAGTGGGGTCGAAATGTTATACGGCAGGTTACCCACCACACGGAGTGGACGGTCATCTTCAAACAGATTGCTAAAATCATATTTCAGCGCATCGGTTTCAATAATGGTTAAACGTTCCGGATGTGGCACACGCCCCGGCAAACCGGCAGCCAGATCACGGTCCAGTTCCACCACGGTCAAGGCATCACATTCACCAATTAATGGTGAAGTTAAGGCCGCCAGACCCGGGCCAATTTCAACAATATTATCGCCCGGACGCGGATTGACCGAGCGTACAATTTTCGCAATCACACGTTGGTCATGTAAAAAGTTTTGACCAAAACGCTTGCGCGTGTGGTGCCCTTCATCTTTCGGGTTTAAGGCATTAATCTGATACATAAAGATTTCCAACGTGTAATAAAGACAAGATCAGTGACGCGCTAAATCCAGCGCCAAATCAACAGCCACATTCAGGCTTGAGCTTTTCGCAAGACCGCTGCCTGCGAGGGAGAGTGCTGTGCCATGATCAACTGAAGTGCGAATAAACGGCAAGCCCAAAGTAATATTGATGGCTTCACCAAAGCCTTGCGATTTTAGCACAGGTAAGCCCTGATCGTGATACATCGCCAGAACCGCATCGGCATCTTTTAGGTTTTCCGGAGTAAATAAGGTATCAGCCGGCAGGCTTAAACTTATCTGGATGCCCTGCGCGCGATAGCTTTCCAGCACCGGATTAATCACCTCAATTTCTTCCATGCCCAAATAACCGCCCTCACCGGCATGCGGATTTAAACCACAGACCAGAATATTCGGCTGCTCAATTTTAAATTTGGATTTTAAATCGTGGATGAGAATATCAATCACCTGATGCAGACGTTCAGCGGTAATCGCATCAGCCACTGCACGCAGCGGTAAATGCGTAGTGGCCAGGGCCACTCTTAGGGTTTTGGTGGCCAGCATCATCACCACGCGCGGCACGCCCGCAAACTCCTGGTAATATTCGGTATGGCCACTAAAGGCTATACCAGCGTCATTGATGACTGACTTCTGTACCGGCGCAGTCGCTACCCCGACACTTTTGCCTGACATGGCATAATCGGCCGAACGACGTAGCTGTTCCAACACATAAGCGGCATTTTGCGGATTCAGCTCGCCCATCACCACAGCTTGCTGTAAAGGCACATGCTCGACATAGAGCTGCCCTTTTTCTGAAGAAGCAGTTTGCCCGCTGTATTCAATCAGTTCTACCGGCATCTTCAACACTTGCGCACGCTGGGCCAGCATGGCCAGATCGGCCAGAACCACAACGGGACGCTCATCTACACGGTCAGCAAGATGCAGACAAATATCCGGGCCAATGCCGGCAGGTTCACCACTGGTCACATATAAAGGCAGCATGATTGATCCTAAACAATAAGGCATCTCCCATTATAAGCAGACTTTGACCGCAGCGGCCGTGAATTCTGCTGAAGATTCGGGCAGATTGGCCGGTTTTGGGGCAATCTAAACTGCTTTTGAAGGCGGATATTTAGCTGAAAGTTGATCAGTACTAGGCACGGCAGATGGATGTTCTTGGCAAGTCTTTTCTTTTCTCAGGATTTTGATTAAAATACAGCGCTTGAAATTTTATATTTTCATTGTGGTTCTCGACAATTTCGTTTAGAATCTCGTCTCCTTTTTGTTTGGACTGATTCACCGTCCAAACCAACTATAATAGGTAGTGGTTTAATGAAAACTCTCAGCGCTAAGCCAGCTGAAGTTCAACACGACTGGTACGTTGTTGATGCTTCTGGCAAAACTTTAGGTCGTCTTGCGACTGAAATCGCTCGTCGTTTACGCGGTAAGCATAAGACTTCTTATACTCCTCACGTTGACACTGGTGACTACATCGTTGTTATCAACGCTGAACAAGTTCAAGTAACTGGTAACAAGTCACTTGACAAAAAATACTATCGCCACACTGAATTCCCAGGCGGTTTAAAAGAAACTAACTTTGAAAAGTTAGTTGCTCACAAACCTGAAGAAATCTTCCAACGCGCTGTGAAAGGCATGTTGCCAAAAGGTCCTCTTGGTTATGCAATGATCAAGAAAATGAAAGTGTACGCTGGTAGCGAGCATCCTCATACTGCTCAACAGCCACAAGTTTTGGATATCTAAGGGATACAGCACATGGCTACTAACTATGGTACAGGTCGCCGTAAGACCGCAACTGCACGTGTTTTCTTATCTGCTGGTACTGGTAAACTCGTGATCAACAACCGTTCATTAGAGCAATATTTCGGTCGTGAAACTGCTCGTATGGTTGTTCGTCAACCTTTAGAGCTTCTTGAAGCAACTGAAAAATATGACCTTTACATCACTGTTGCTGGTGGTGGTATCGGTGGTCAAGCAGGCGCGATCCGTCACGGTATTACTCGTGCATTAATCGCTTCTGACGAGACTTTAAAACCTGCTCTTCGTCAAGCTGGTTTCGTTACTCGTGACGCTCGTGAAGTTGAACGTAAGAAACTTGGTTTACGTAAAGCACGTAAACGTCCTCAATTCTCTAAACGTTAATTCGTTTACCGAGTTGGACAAAAAGCCTTGGTTTATCCAAGGCTTTTTTATTGGCTGTTATTTTAAAGATAAAGGAATTTATTGTTCAGGTACATCTTTACCCCAACTGCCCTCATGCAGCCAGAAGGCCTTGCTGAAATAATAGTTCACTACCCCAATTCCTAAGCAGAACATCAGAAACACAAGTTTTATCATCATACTGCGCCGCTCCTGTTATTTTTTTATAATCTAACCCATTTTCACCCGATTCATCCTTTTTCGCTTCGTGCTTTTTAGGTTGAATTTTAGTATCCTAACTGATTCATTTTGCTGCTTACTGATTTATGTCCTTGGAAAATACACCGCTACAGGGAATTACACTATACAGTCATGCAGACGATTTCCGCTCGCACTGGATTCGCCTGGTACTGGCTGAGAAGAATATTAAATATCATCTGGTCCTGGTCGACCATGAAGATGAAGATTTAGCCAGCCTGAATCCTTATAATCGCCTACCCATGCTGGTAGAGCAAGATTTAAAACTGTTCCATGCCCCAATTATTTCCGAATATATCGATGACCGCTACCGGCAAAACAGGCTCTATGCCGATGCACCAGCACCCCGTGCAGAGCAGCGCCAATACATCTGGCGTTTTGAGCAGGACTGGCTAAAGCTGGCCGATATCCTGCTTTGCCATGAAGATACCCTGAATAGCGCAGCACAGGCCAAGGCACAAAAGCAGCTTCGTGATACACTGGTCTCACTCACACCATTATTTCAGCATTTCCCTTATTTTATGGCGGAAAACTTTGGCATCCTGGATTGTATGTTGGCCCCAATTTTCCTGCGCTTGAAAGCCATGGGCATTGAACTGCCAAAACAGCATTGCCGCCCGATTCATTTATATTGCCAGCGAATTTTTAGTCGCCCTGCATTTGTAAAATCCTTAACCGTGCAGGAAAAAAACCGCTATAGCGAATTTTTAATAAATAAGTAGAGAGTAGATATGTCTGAACAGGAACTCAACTTAAGCCCAACCCGTCCCTATCTGGTGCGTGCCATTTATGAATGGATTTGCGACAACCAGCTTACACCACATATTCTGGTCGATGCTACCCAACCGAACACCATGGTGCCAGAGCAGTTTATTCAGGATGGCCAGATTGTGTTAAATATCGTGCCACATGCAGTCCATGGCTTGCACATCTCCAATGATGCGATCAGCTTCTCAGCGCGCTTTGGTGGCGTAGCACGCGATATTTATGTACCCATTGCTGCAGTTTTGGGAATTTATGCCCGTGAAAATGGCCAGGGTTTATTCTTTGATCCAAGTGAATATGAACATATCCAAAATGATCCAAATGCTTTAAAATCAAGCACAGAGGAACAAACTGAAACACCAAAGAAAAAACCAAGCCTAAGATTATTAGATTAAAAAAGAAATAGGAGTAAATGCATGGCTTTTGATTTAGTACAATACTTTAGCGATCAGGTTAAAATTCAAAAGCCTCAGCTTTTGCAGCAGTACGATGCTGATAGCCGCAATGCATATATCCAGGAACTCAATGCGCTAACTCTAGGCAAACTGATTCGTCTGTGGCGCGAAGATGACAATAAGCTCTATCAGGAAATCAAGACCCTCGATCCGCTGTATATTCAGGAAGTGTCCCGTCATCTGACCACTTCGGTACACAACCAGTCTGAACTGCCTAAACCTGAACTCGAACACGGTATTAGTGAAATTTTAAGCCTGCAACTGACCGAATTAAAACAGTTAGATGAAACCGGTAACTTCGGCAGCAATGGCTTAAAAGAGCTACTACAGGGTCAAATTGAACATCTGTCAGGTCAGGCAGATGATTGGGTTTGGTCAACAAACGAGCTAACAGAGTTAAAGGGCTCTAAACCCCTTCCCCAAGAAGAGCTATCATTAGATGATACGATGAAGGAGTTTAATCAAATGTTACATCAACAAGCCGATCATGCGCCGGTAGAAAGCACAGTAGCAGCAGAACCGACTGTTCCAGGCTGGGCCAAAGTTTTGGAACCTGTCGTAGCAATTGCGATTCTATGGATTCTATATTGCGCAGCAAGCCAAATGTTTGCTTAAGCAGTCTGATTCCAAACCGCCTGACATAGGCGGTTTTTTATGGCTGAAATTTTCCAATAAATAGTTCAGTCTCCTTGTACGTTTTGGCTTACATTGAATGAAGATAATTGAGGCTAGGCGTACACACAGAATTTTCGTATTCTAAATTCATCAGGAAACAGGATGTTTCCCAAACGGAAAACAACAATAATAAGTTTGTACACCAGGATCGTGAGGTACGACAGGAGTTATACCTAAAGCACGAAATACGAAGAAACCCCGTCAGGATGATGGGTTTTCTTTTTATCTATTCTTTATTTTCTACAGCAACTCTACCATTACACCCACTACGAAAATAAATACCGTTCAACTTGCTAGATGGTGAAGGTATGATCTTGAGATGAGATTCTTACTTACCCCCTATCTCCCCTTTGAAGAAGACTTAAAGGACGTATTAAAGCATGCTGCTACGGCAGTTCAATGAGCCTTAGAGATGGTTTAGGGAGCATACTAAAAACTCATACTCCCTGCAGATAAACCTGCAATAAACGCATACTCAACATAAAACTCTGTCATGTTGAATACATATAACACGGTACACACCAAGCCAAAGACCACTAATCCAGACATTACGGGTGCTGCCTTATACTCTGCATGCTTATATATTGGGGTTTGTACAATAGAATAATATAATTTTTTTCGATTAATATAAAAGCGATTAAAAACCGGTAAACGGATAATCAATATATGCATCAGCACAATTCCGAGAATCCAATGTATTACCACCATCCAGTAGTTCAATAACACATGATCAGGATACATACCAATAGCCAAAAAAATAACTGAAATACAGAGATTTAACAGCAAATAGCTGGGATAAAATTTTCTATACATGGATTATTTTTTAATAATTTTATTTATATTGAAGTACTATAACTTTATTAAAAGCATAAAAAAATCCCCCTGCTGTTTAAGCTCGGGGGATTTTGAATTAATGAGCTGGCGATGACTTACTCTCACATGGGTAACCCCACACTACCATCAGCGCTAAGAGGTTTCACTTCTGAGTTCGGGAAGGGATCAGGTGGTTCACTCTTGCTATTGT